>NZ_JBLIWA010000032.1:60110-91623 GCF_047525675.1 Streptomyces sp. 796.1
CCCCCCCCCCCCCCCCGGGCGGCCCACGGCGGGCCCGGCCGCCGGCGCCGCGACCGGCCGCGGCCCCGAAGCGGGGGCCTGGCCGGCGGCGCCCCCGAGCCAAGCTCCGAACCCACACGGGCCCGGCCCAGACGCCGACCCCACACGGGCCCGGAGCCAAGCCCCGAACCCACAAGCAGCAGGCCCGGGCCCGGAAGAACACCGGGCCCGGGCCGTACAAGAGCGCTTGGGGAGCGCGTTCTTAGCCGAGCGCCTGCGTCAGGTCGGCGATCAGGTCGTCGGCCGACTCGATGCCCACCGAGAGGCGGACCAGGTCGGCGGGGACCTCAAGGACGGAGCCCGCGGTGGACGCGTGCGTCATCCGACCGGGGTGCTCGATCAGGGACTCGACGCCGCCGAGCGACTCGCCGAGCGTGAACAGCTCCGCCCGGTTGCAGACGTCGATCGCGGCCTGCTCGCCGCCGGCGGCGCGGAAGGAGACCATGCCGCCGAAGGAACGCATCTGCTTGGCCGCGATCTCGTGGCCCGGGTGGTCCGGCAGGCCCGGGTAGTAGACCTGGGCGACCTTGGGGTGGGAGACGAGGAGTTCGGCGATCCGGGCGGCGTTCTCGCTGTGCCGGTCCATGCGGACGGCCAGCGTCTTGGTGCCGCGCATGACCAGCCACGCGTCGAACGGGCCGGCGACCGCGCCCATCGCGTTCTGGTGGTAGGCGAGTTCCTCGCCCAGCGCGCTGTCGGCGGTGATGAGCGCGCCGCCCACGACGTCGGAGTGGCCGCCCATGTACTTGGTGGTCGAGTGCACGACGACGTCGGCACCGAGCGCCAACGGCTGCTGGAGGTACGGGCTGGCGAAGGTGTTGTCCACCACCAGGCGCACGCCGGCCGAGCGGGCCACCTCCGCGATGACGGCGATGTCGGTGATGCCGAGCAGCGGGTTGGTCGGCGTCTCGACCCAGATCAGCTTGGTGTTCGGGCGGATCTGGGCCCGTACCGACTCCGGGTCCGAGCTGTCGGCGACCGACCACTGCACGCCCCACCGCTCGACGACCTTGGAGATCAGGCGGAACGTGCCGCCGTAGGCGTCGTTCGGGATGACGACGTGGTCGCCGGGGACCAGCAGCGCGCGCAGCAGGGTGTCCTCGGCCGCGAGCCCGGAGGCGAAGGCGAGTCCGCGGCTGCCGCCTTCGAGCGCCGCCAGGTTCTCTTCGAGCGCGGTACGGGTCGGGTTGGCGGACCGGCTGTACTCGTAGCCGCCGCGCAGCCCGCCCACGCCGTCCTGCTTGAACGTGGACACCTGGTAGATGGGCGGCACGACGGCACCGGTGGCCGGGTCGGCGGCCTGCCCCGCGTGGATGGCGAGCGTCTCGAAGTTCTGGGACGCGTGCTGGTGAGGGAGGTGGTCAGTCATGGGTTCGAGCGTAGTGCGCCGCCCCGGGAGGCTGCCGCCCCACACATCCGAACGGCGCGCTTACGCTGTAGGGAACAGGCCACTTCAGCGGGCCCCACCGGCCACCGGCGGGCCGGGGCCCGCGCCCGACGGGCCCGCAGTCCCCGCGCGGGGCGGCGGCGCCGGGGCCGGGCGGTGGCCTGGACAGCGGGCTGCGGGCCGTGCCGACGGCGGCTCGGCCCACGACATCACACGGGACGGGTCATGGAGTTTCTGCTCATCCTCATCGCCATCACCATGGTCGTCGGGGTGCTGGTCGTACCGGCGCTGCGCCGGCGGCGGGGCGGTCGCGATGCGGTGTCGGCCGCGCACCGGGCCACCGACCCGGGTGCGTACGGCTTCCTGCCCATCGAGCAGCTCGACGTGCGGCTGCCGGGGCGCGACGACGAGCTGGCCGAGACGCTGTCGGAGGTGGCGGCCAGCCAGGACTGGCGGCCGGTGTCGCGGCTGCTCGCGCACACCGACGCCACCTCCGAGCTGCGCTGGCAGCGGGTGCAGACGCTGGCCGGCGCCGCCGTGCACGACCTGGCGAGCAACCCGGGCCGGGGCGGCGTCTGGCTGCGCACCTGGCGCGTGGAGGCGCCCAAGGACCCGGGCGGCGCCGCGGTGCAGGCGGAGTTCCTGGCCCGGCAGGCGCTGCGCGACCCGGGCTCGCAGGACTTCACGATGATCCTGGAGGAGGCCCGCGCGGTCTGCGGCGAGGCCGCGCTGCTCGCCCCCGGCGACCCGGTGCCGTACCTGGTCGAGCTGCACGTGGCGCGCGGCCTCGGCTACCGCAGGGCCGACTTCGAGGAGCTGTGGGCGAAGGTCAAGGACCGGGCGCCGGACCACATGGGCGCGCACCTGGCCGCGCTGCCGTACTGGAGCGAGAAGTGGCACGGCTCGAAGGAGCTGGCCGACGCGTTCACGCACCGGGCGGCGGGCGCGGCCGGTGACAAGAGCCTGCTGCCCGCGCTGCCGCTGTTCGCGGTCTTCGAGCACCTGCCGGAGGCCAACCTGGTGCAGGGCCTGTACCGCAGCGCCGTGGTCACCCGGGCCATCGACGGCGCCCTGTTCGCGGTGCAGCGGGCGCCGGCCGACCACCCGGTGCTGCCGCACGTGCGGCACCTGCTGGCCTGGTTCCTGATCCGGGCCGAGCGGTACGCGGAGGCGATCGTCCAGCTCCGCCTGGTCGACGGGCACGTGGGCGCCCTCCCCTGGTCGTACCAGGCGGACCCGGCCGAGGCGTACGTGGCCTACCGGGCGCTGGCCGTCGCCGGCTGGGAGAGCGCGGGCGGCACGGCGGCGACGCTGCCGCAGGAGCCGCGGCCGTAACGTCTCGCGCGCGGTGCGCGCGCGTACGTCTGCCGCGCTCCCGCGGCGGTCCTCGGCTGCGTACGACATCGCCCGCGCGTGCGCCCGCGCGAGGGCCGTCCACCGGCCCAACCACCGACCCGCCCGCCAGCCCGCCGCCGGCGCCACCGTGGAATGCCCGCCGGGCACCACGCGTTATACGGGCGGCCGAACGCCCGCCCCGACTGGAGACACGATGCTGTTCAACCGCCACAAGAGCCAGCTCCCGTCCGCCGACGAAGCGCTGGGCGGCCGTGCGGAGCGGCCGTTCGCCGTGCCCGAGCGGCACACCGTGCTGGGCAACGCGCTGCTCGGCCCCTACCCGGACGGCCTGCTGGTCGCCGACTTCGGCCTCGGCTGTTTCTGGGGCGCCGAGCGCATCTTCTGGCAGGCCCCCGGCGTGTGGACGACCCTCGTCGGCTACCAGGGCGGCCACACCCCGCACCCCACGTACGAGGAGGTGTGCAGCGGTCTGACCGGGCACACCGAGGCGGTCCGCGTGGTGTACGACCCGAAGGCGACGTCGTACGGGGAGTTGCTGCGGCTGTTCTGGGAGTCGCACGACCCCACCCAGGGCTTCCGGCAGGGCAACGACGTCGGCACCCAGTACCGCTCCGCGCTCTACACGCACTCCGCCGACCAGGCGGCCGAGGCCGAGACCTCGCGCGTCGGCTACCAGTCGGTCCTCACCTCGTCCGGGTACGGCGAGATCACCACCGAGATCCTGCCGGCCGGCCCGTTCTACCCGGCCGAGGCGTACCACCAGCAGTACCTCGACAAGAACCCGGCCGGTTACTGCGGCATCGGCGGCACCGGCGTCTCCTGCCCGATCGGCGTGGCCCGCGCGGCGGACTGATCCGCAGCGGACCGCCCCGCAGCGGGCCCGCGCCACGCGGTGCTCGCGCGCACGGCGTACGACACCACCATCGGCATGACCGGTGCCACCGGCATCACCGGCCCCGTGGACCTCGGTCCGCGGGGCCGGTGGCACATCCGGCGGAGCCAACCCGCCGAAACCGCCCACCGCCCGCCGCACCACCAACCCGCCACCCGCGCGCCCACCGCCCCCCGTCCCACCGTCGGCGGCTGCGGTGCGCCGGCCGGGCACCCCTCCGGAGTCCGGCCGGCTCACCGACTGGTCCGCGTACGGCAGCGGACGCGCGGGTCGTACGGGTCAGGCAGATCTGCGAGGCGCGGTGGTCGCGCCTGGTGGGGGGCCGCTGCTAGTGCAGGGCGCCGCGCACCACCGCGCGCGATATGCGGTGCCTGGCCACCTCCGTCAGACCGTCCGCCCCGGCGAGGTGGGCGGGGCGGTTCGGCAGGGCGGCGAGGTCGGCGACGACGACCAGCTCACCACGGGTGGCGCGCAGCCACACCTGGTTGCCGACGAGGTCGGCGGGGACGGCGTAACTGGCCATGTCGTACGCCACCGTGTCCCGCTCGCCCACCCGCGCCTGCTGGCCGATGCCGAGCGTGCACGGGGCCGACGGCAGCGGGTGCAGCCGGTTGCGCTCGACCGCCAGGCGCTGGGCCGGGGTGGCGGTCTCGGACGCCTGCTCCGGGTCCACCTCGGCTTCGGTGGCCGGCCGCTGGCCCTGCCAGTGCCGCACCTGGCCGTTGAACCACTGCCCGAACTCCTGGCAGGCGGCCTGGAGTTCGGCGAAGGACGCGTACTCGCGCCGCAGGTCCGCGTCGGTGGGCGCCAGATCGGCGGCGGCGACGCGCACGCCGGCCTGGGTGCTGCCGCCCTCCGGGTCGTGCGGCACGCAGGTGCGCACCTTCATGCCGTAGTGCCGGCCGGCGGCGACCACGTCCGGGTGGCGGGTGCCGCCGTCCGGGCGCAGCCGGGTGAGCAGGTAGGTGGGGGCGCCGCCGAGCGTGGTGAGGGTGGAGTCCAGGCAGCAGACCAGGCTGCCGAGCGTACGGTCACGGCAGGGGATGACCACCCGGTAGCGGGACCAGGCCAGCCAGGCCGAGAACAGCGCGGTCCTGCGGGGCTCCCCGTCCGGGCCCGGCACCAGCGGCCCCGGCCCCCAGTCGTACTGCAACCACAGGCCGGGCTCGGCGACCCACGGCCGGTAGATGCGCCGACTGCCGCTGCGCCAGCGGGACTTGGCCTCGGCGACGACCCGGCGGGTGGTGCGCTCGCTGCCGGTGAAGCCCATCCGCACCAGCCGCTCGTGCGCCCGGACGGCGCTGATGTGCCCTTCGGAGCGGTCCACCCACTCCTCGATCTTCTCGGCGTACGCGTCCGCTAACCGGGACCGGCGGGAGGGGCCGGTGACCGGGCGTCCGGCGTCCCGGGCCGCGACGTAGCGGCGGACGGTCTTGGGGTCGCAGCCGACGATGCGGGCCGCGGAGTAGACGCTCTCGGTGGCGTCGTAGGCCACCAGGATCTCGATGATCTCGCGATCGGTCATCTTCATGCCGCCACCCCCGCGGGGGCGGGGTACGCCGTGGCGCACGGGGCGGCGGCGTACGGGGCGGAGTGGGCCGTCGCGTACGGAGCGGCGTCAAGGGCGGCGTACGGGGTGGGGTCGAGCGGGTCCGGGTGCACGGGCGGCATCCCGGAACGGGGCGCGAAGCGCTCACGAGTGAACATGGCAGGTGCTCTCTGTCTCGAACGAACGGTTGACGGTCGGCGCGCGGTGGCGCGCCGGGGTCAGCCGGGGTGTTCGACGACGTCGTGCGGGCGCTCGTGGAGCGGGGACGCGGTGTCGCGGGGGCGGCCGTCCGCGGTGCGCGGCGGCTGGAGGTCGGCGGCGGCGGGCAGGGCGCCCTTGTCGACGCCGCGCTTGGACGAGTGGTCGCCGCCGCCGTTGTGGCCGCAGTTCGACTGGGCGCCGGGGGCCGTGGGCCCGGCCGGGCCGGGCGTGCCGCACGGCGCCTGGTGCGGGGCGTGCGGGTGGCCGTCGCACCCCGAACCGTCGTGCGGCCGATGGGTGTGGACCGCGCCGCCGCACGGGTGGTGCGCGGCGTGCGGGGCGTCGGCGGTGGGCACGGCCCGGGCGACGGGCGGGATCGTCGGCGCGGCGAAGGACGTGGCCAGGGACGAGGCGAGGGACGTCGCCAGGGAGCGGGCGAGGCGCGGCCCGGCCGGCCCGCCGTGCGGGACGCAGGGTCCGTGGCGCCCCGCGCCGTGCGCGGCGCAGTCCGCGGTGGCCGCGGTGGTCGCGGTGGCTTCCGTGGCCGGGTGCTGGTCGGGGGCCGCGGGGGCGGCGGAGTGCCCGTGGGGCGCGTGCTGCGCGGCGGGCCCGTGCGGGGCCTGGCCGTGGGCCGTGCCGTGGTCCTTGCCGCTGTCGTGGGACGCGCCGCTGTTGTGGGACGCGCCGCTGTTGTGGCTCGCGCCGCCGTGCGGTCCCGCGCCCTGCTGGTGGGCGTGGTCACGGCCGTTGTCCGCGGGGCGGTGACCAGGGCGGACGCCCCGGCCGGGGCCCTCGCCGTGGGCCGGGCCGGCGTGGTCGCCCCGGCCGGGGCCCTCGCCACGGCCGGAGTTGGCGCCGCCGTGGCCCGGACGGCCTTGGTCGCCGAGGCCGTGGCCCGGGCGGTCGTTCAAGTCGAGGCCGTGGCCCGGACGGTCGTTCAAGCCGAGGCCGTGGCCGCGTCCCGGGCCCTTGCCGCGCCCCGGGCCGTTCCCCTGCCCGCGGTCGTGGGCCTTGCCCTCTGCGGGCCTGGTCGCAGTGTGGTCGCCCTTGGTCTTGGCGTGGCCACGCCCGCCCGGGTGCGCCGCGGCCTTGCCGTGCGGGCCCGCGCCCCTGCCGGGGGCGGCCTGCGCGGGGCCGGGGCCGGCGACCGGACTGTGCGTCGCCTTGCTCGCCTCGCGCGCCCCACCCGCCTTGCTCGACCGGTTCGGCGCGGTACGCGAACTCCCGTGCGCCTTGGCCGACTTGGCGGCCTGCCGGCCGCGTACCGAACCACCGTCCGCGACGCCGGTCGCACCCGCACCCGCCCCCACGCCCCGCTCCGTCGTGCGCTGCTTTCGCTGCGGCGCGGCGTGCGCCTGGCCCGTGGTGCGGGCGGCGGTCGGGGACTTGGTCTGGCGTTGGCCCGGCGGGTCGCTCGGGGCTGAGCGCTCGCCCTGCGGCTTGGGGTGCGGGCTGGCGTGGGCCGGGGCCGCGAGGACCGCCGCGAGTGCGAGGAATCCACCGACGACGCACAGCAGCAAGGCCGTACGTCGCGAGGCCGACGCACAGCGGCGCACGGCAACCCAGGCGGAGACACACGCCGTCACGGTGAGTTCCTCCCCCTTCGGCTCACGGAACTGGCGGTGCACGCATCGAACACGAACGTCCAGGGCCGTGCAACCCCCTTCACCCGGCGCGTTGTTGGCCGCACCGGCGCGTAAACAGGGCTCTCTCAACTGGCACCCGGTCACGGAACTCCCCTGCGTCACCCACAGCAGGCCCACAGCCTGCACCACCGCGCGGCCGACCGCGAGCCCCGCGGACGCATCCGTCGAACGCGGTACGCCGACCCGCACGACAGCCGCCCCCCGCCCCACCGCCCGGCCCCCGCGCCCCGGTTCCTCCCGCTTTCCGCAGGTGAACGGCGCCCTTCCGGGGCGGTGGCCGGCGGCGCGGCAGGCAGCAGGCCGGGGGCGGCGTTCTCGCCCGCACGCGCTGTCCGCCCGCCGCGTCCGCGCCGCCGGCCGCCGGCGCCCGGGCACCCACCCCGTCCGGCGCGCGGGCCGGGACGCCGGACAGTCACCCACCGTCGCACCACGAACCCCCATCCCCGGCCCGCCGCCCGCTCCTTTCCCGGCCCGCCTCCCAGCCGCTCCCCAGCGCCGCACTGCCGGGCCGCGCCCGACCCCCCACCCGAAGCGGCCCCCGAAACGCCCCCCGGGCCGGCCGCGCCCCCACCGCCCGCCGCCCGTCGGTCCACCCGCGCCGGGCCCCGTCCCGTCCGCAGCGCCCGCGTCCGCCAGGCCGTCAACCGGCCGCCGGGAGCCCCGCCCCCACGCGCACGAGCACGCGCGCACGAGCACGCGCGCACGAGCACGCGCGCACGAGCACGCGCGCACGGGCACGCGCGCACAGGGACGCGTACGCACCGACGCGCACGAGCCGGCCCGTACGAGCCCGCCCTACGAGCCCGCACGCGGCACGAGGAGGGACCACCGCGCCGCAAGATCCACTAACTGGCCGTTCTGGCAAGGGAGTTGGAATTGACCCCGGGGCGGGAGCGGGGCCGTGACGGGAAGACCGGCCGGCTGGTGGGGCGGGCCCGGTGGGCGGTTCGGCGGAGTGCTCTCCTCTTTCGCGCACCAGACTTCGACACGACTAACCTGGTGCCTCATGAACAGGGCGTCGCCACGTGCGCACACGGGGGCCGAGCAGGAGTCGGACACCCCTCTGGACGGGCGTGCCGAGCGCGCCGGGCCGCAGGGCCGCGCCGAGCGCGGGCCCGAGCGGGCCGACGACGTGCTGGCCCTGTCCCGGCTCGCCACCAGGCGCAACGCCGTACGGGCCATCCTGGACTGGCTCGCGCACCGCACCGGCGGTGTGGTGACGCTGCTCGACGTCGACGGCGAGCCGGCGGTCGCGCCCGCCCCCGAGGCCAGCGCCGCGCTGCGGGCCGCGGCCGACGCGGTCGTCGAACTGCACCGGCGCGGCACCCCGTCCGCGGTGCTCACCGAACCACTCGCGGAACCACTCACCGAACCGCTCACCGACGACGCCCGCCAGGCGGCGCGCCCCCCGGCCGTCGTCGCCCCTCGCCAGACGGCGCAGTCCGGCACCACCGCCGGGTCGCGCACCGTGTTCCTGGTGTCGTTGGCCGCGGGCGCGGGCCCCGGCGCCGAGGGCGGTCCGCGCCGGCCGCCGCCCTACCTCGTCCTGATCACCCCCGACGCCGCCACGGAGACCGCGGGCGGCGCCACCGCCCACAGCACTGACGCCGCCCCGGGGCCGCGGGCGCAGCGCCCGCACGTGTTGCTGGCCGACGCGGCCCGCACGCTCGGGCTGTGCTGGCGACTGGAGGAGGCCGAGCGGGACCGGCTGCGGGTGGCGACCGCGGAGGCGCACAGCCGGGAGGCGGTGCTGCACCTGTTGATGGTCGGCAGCGTGCCGGCGGCGCACCGGATCGCCGCCGCGCTGCGCCCGCCGCTGCCCCAACTCGCGTACGTGTACGTCATCGAGTGCCCCGACCAACGGCGGTACGAGGTCGCCGAGCGGATCGAGCACGCCGCGCGCGGGCGGGCGTGGATCGTGCCCTGCCCGGTGCGGCCGACCCATCTGATCGCCCTGGTGCCGGCCACGTCGGAGGCGGAGCCCGCGCCGGACGAGGAGGCAGGCGCCGAGGTGACGGCCGGGGTGGGGCGGGCCCCGTCGGCCGCCGGCGCGCTCCCCGGGCCCGCCGCCCAAGGCGGTGACTGCGCGGCCGACCTGCTGGCGGCCTACGGGCAGTTGCCGGGCGCCGCGCACCGTACTCCCCCGCCCCGCCCCGGCCCGGCCGATGCTCCCCCGTCCCGTCCGGGCCCGCCCCGTACCGCCCCGTCCGGCGCCGGTCGGGCGAGGCCGGTGGCGCCCGGCATCCGGGGGCTCGACCGGGACATCGCCGAGCGGGTGCCCGAGTGCGTGATCGGGGTCAGTGGTGAGGTGCCGCTGCGGGAGACCCCGATCGGTTACGAGCAGGCGTTCCACGCGCTGGCCGTGGCCCGCACCGCGCCCAGCGGCCGGGCCAGCTTCCAGCGCGACTCCGACCTGTCGCCGCTCGCGGTGGAGCAGGGGGTGCGCTGGGCGCGGGAGTTGTTGGCGCCGTGCGTGACGTACCTGCCGCCGCGGCGGGCCGACCCCGGCGGTGACGAACTGCTCGGCACGCTCGGCTCCTGGCTGACCTTCGGCAGCGCCGCCAGCCGCCATCTGAAGATCCACCGCAACACGCTCGCCGCCCGGGTACGGCTCATCGGCGATCTCCTCGAACTCCGCCTCGACCGGCTGGCCGGCCAGTCGGCGGCCTGGCTGGCCCTGCAACTGCGCTCGGTCCCCGTCGCCACCACCGCCCGGCAGCCGACGCCGACCCTGGAGGCCCTGCTGGCCACCCCCGCGGTCGAGGTGTGGGCGCGGGCCAGGCTCAGGCCGCTGGAGCGGGCCAACCTGCCGTCGGGCACCGACACGGTACGCGCCTGGCTGCGGGCCGACGCGAAGCTGTCGCCGGCCGCGAGCGCGCTCGGCATCTCGCTGCCCGGCGCACGCAAGCGGCTGACCAGGGCGGAAGAGGCCCTGGGCCGCTCCCTCCTGCACGCCCCGAGCGCCAAGCACGAACTGTGGCTTGCGATGCGGGCGCTCGGCTCGCTGTGAGCGGGGCGTCGTAGCCCTGGCCCGTGGGGGGCCGGGGCAAGGGGGCGGCCCGCGGGCGACGGTCCGCGGCGCCGGCCCGCGGCCACCGAACCGCGGTGACCGGTCCGTACACCCGGCCCACGGCCGGCAGGCGGCCGGGATCGCCGGTACGCAGCCGGCGGCCGGCCCCCGCCGAACACCCGCGAAGGCCCGCTGCGGGCGACCCGCCCCGTCTGCGGCCGGGATCGCCGGTACGCAGCCCATGCCCGGCCCCGCCGAACACCCGAAGGCCCGCTGCGGGCGACCCGCCCCCCGTCCGCCCCGCCGGCGCGCCCCGACCACCCGGTACGCGGCCACGGGCCCCGCCCCGGGGGTAACCCCTCGCCCAGCGGCAGCACGCCCCCACCGGACACCCGCACGCCCGCTGCGGACGACCCGGCAGGCGCTCGCCCCGCGGTGAACGGGTCACCGCACCCCGCACCCGTCAAGACCGACGGCCCGGGAGGGGCGGGACCCACGGTTTCCCCCTGCCCAGTGGCAGCGCCCGCGCGCCTGCGGGCGGCGGGCAGGCGCACCGGTAGGTGTCCCGGCCTGGTCTCCACCGGGGCGGGGCCCGGTGGGCCGGGACAGCGCCTGGTCGGGCGGGGTCGGGGCGGGGCAAAGATGCCATGGGGCGGGCCCGGATATCGATTTCGTCTCGGCCGGTCGGCCCGCCCCTGTCCCAGCGGGGCTGACCTGCGGCGACGGCGGATTCGGCGGCTCGTTACCCGTACGTCCTTCAATCACCGGTCGGTGGGCAACCAGCAACCGCAATGACTGTGCACTCTGTTCCTCGCCTCCGTGCGGCAGGGGCGCCTAATGTCCAGGCCAAGGCCCCGGCGGGCTGGTCCGGCGGCACACCTCACCCCTCCCTGATGAGGCGCGCGCGGCCCTCCCCCCATCCGTGCCGCTGCGCCCCGCCACCGCAGCCCGCCGGTGCCCGGTCGGAGCTCACCCTCGAAGCAGACAGGACCGCTGATGAGCCACCACCACGATTCGCTCCTCGCCCGCCAGGACCCCCGGCTCGACATCAGCGACCTCTACGTCTTCCGCGGCGACCGGGGCACCGTCTTCGTCCTCAACATCAACCCGCTCTCCGGCACGGGCGGCTTCCACGACGACGAGAGCCTGTACGAGATCAAGATCGACACCGATGGGGACGGCGTCGAGGACATCACGTACCGGTTCACCTTCGCGCCCATCGCCTTCGCGCCCTTCAGCACGCGCGGCAGCCAGCGGTGGGAGCTGCGCCGGTTCGACGGGGCGGCGGCGCGGGACCGGGACGCCGCCGGCACGGTGCTGCTGCGCGGGGTGACCGGGGAACCGTCGGAGTTGGTGCGGCCGGCCGGCGACGGGCCCGGAGGCGAGGCCGACGGCGGGCTGCGGGCGTGGGCGGGGCAGGCCGGCGACCCGTTCTGGATCGAGGGCACGGTGGTCACCGCGGTCAAGACCGCGCTCGCCGACGGCACGGCGCCCGACCTGGCCGACTTCGACCCGCGGCAGGCGAAGAACCTGTTCGCCGACACCGACGTGCAGGCCATCGTCCTTGAGGTGCCCGACGCCGACCTGGCCGGCGCCCAGCAGATCGGCGTGTGGGGGGTGAGCGTGCTGGCCACCGACGCGGGCGGCTGGCGGCAGATCAACCGCTGCGCGACCCCGCTCCTCAACACCCTGTTCGTCCTCGAAGACGCCGACCGGCACATCGACTTCAACGCGACCGTGCCCGGCGAGGACCGGGAGCGGTACGGGGCCGAGGTGCAGGCTGCCGTGGAGCGCGGCGCCGCCGCCGTCGGCGCGGTCGCCGACCCCGCCGCGCACGCCGCCCACGTGCGCGACCTGCTCTTGCCGGACATCCTCAGGTACGAGGTGGGCAGCAAGGCCCACTTCGGGTGGGAGCAGCGCAACGGGCGCGCCCTCACCGACTGCACCCCGGAGGCCATGTTCGCGCTGGTGCTCGGCGCGCCGGTCAGCATGGGGCTGGACGCGAGCGCGGCTACGGGGGTGCCGCGTGACGTCTTCCCCTACCTGGCCCCGTCGAAGGCGGAACGGTGACCGGCCGTTCCGCCACCGCGGCGGCCCGCACCCCTCGCTGGGTGCTGGCCGCCGCGGACGATCCCGCCGCGGTGCGCGCCCGCTGGCAGGCCGACCCGCGGTGCTGCGTGTCGCTCGCCACCGGCCGCACCTTCGACGCGGTCACCCTGGACCTGCGGACCGGCATGGAGGTCATCGACCTGCTGCGGCGCCGGGTCGGCGGCCTCGCCGCGGCCAGGGCCGCCAGGCCGGGGCCGGCCGCGCACCCGGCGGTGTCCGGCAGCGCCCGCCGCCCGGCCCGGCCGCGGCCCGTGCTCTTCCCGACCCTGGTCGACGGCGCGCGTGGCCGGATGCGGCTGTTGCTGCCGCGCGGCGCGGCCCGCTGGCTTGGCGGGCTGCCGGCCGCGCGGGACGTGGAGTACCACGGCGCGGGCACGCCGATCGCCGTTCCCGGGCCGGCCGCCGCGGCCGTTGCCGGTGGCGCGGGGCCGGCCTGGGCGGTGCGTCCCGGCGCCCCCGTGGAGCGGCTGCGCGGCCAGCTCGGCCCGCTGGCCGCGGCCCTGGAGACCGCCCGGCTCACCGTCGGCTGGTGCACCGGCCCGACCGTCGAGAGTCAGCCGTACGCCGGGGTCAGGTAACCCCCCGGCACCCTTACGGCGTCGTACGGAGGGGGCCGCATTTCGCCCCCGACCAGCACGAGCGCACCAACGTACGGGGAGGAACCAGTGGCACGACTGACCTTTCGGCAGGCCCGCGAGGAGGATCACGCACCGATCGTGGCGGCGATCAGGACCTGGTGGGGCGGGACCCGCACGCCGGACGAGGCCCGCGAACTGTCCCTGCTGTTACCCCGGCTCTTCCTCCAGCACTTCGCTGCCACCAGCCTGATATTGGAGGGCGCCGACGCACCGGCCGGCGCCGGGAGCCGCGCCGCCGGCGGCGGGCCCGCCGGCCCCGGCCACGAGTCGGGCGGGGCCGCGGGGGCCGCGCCGGGCGGCGTGGGCGCGGTCGGCGCGGCGGTCGACGGGGGCGCGACCGGCGTGGCGGCCGGCGTGGCCGGAAACTTACCCCCGGCGCGGTCGGGTGGTGGGCACCCGGGCGGCGCCCGACCGGCGGGCCCGGCGGCCGACGGCGCACTGTGGGTGGACGAGTCCGCCGCGGCCGGGCTGCACGCGGCCGGCGGGCTACGGACCGCGGACGCCGGCGACCGCCCCGGCCGGCCGCTCGCCGGCTTCCTGATCGGCTTCCACTCGCCGGACCGGCCCGGCACCGCCTACATCCACTTCGTCGGCGTCCACCCGGGGCTGCGCCAGCACGGCATCGCCCGGGCGCTGTACGGGCGGTTCTTCGCCCGGGCCACCTCGGCCCGCCGGCCTGAGGTCCGGGCGATCGTCTCACCGGCCAACAAGCCGTCCATCGCCTTCCACCACGCCATGGGCTTCGTACCGGACGGCGGCGACTACGAGAGCGACGGCGTCCCCGTCCACCGCGACTACGACGGCCCGGGCCACGACCGGATCAGCTTCCGCCGACTGCTGAGCGGGGCACCTGCGGTGGCTGGCTAGCGGGCGCGGCGGGCCGCACGGCGGGCGGCGGGACGGCTGGGCGCGGGCCCGCCGCGGGACACCGGGGCGGGCCCGCCACCGGCCAGCGGGGCCAGGGCCCGCGGCCTCCCCACCGACCAGCACCGCCGCCCGCCCCGCCCGCCGGCACCACCGCACGTCCCCGCCCCACCCCGGGGCGGGCCAACGCTCCCAGGCGTCGGGCCACTTGAGGTCACGCTCGGCCCGACGCCTGGGGCTCACCCCGACGCCTGGGGCTCACCCCGTCGCCTGGGGCTCGCCCCCCTCGGGACCGCAACGCCCGCGACCGTACGCGGCCGGGGAGCCGCACACCGCAGGCCGTACGCGACCGGGACCGCACACCGCAAGCCACACGCAGCCGGGCCCATACACGAGAGCTCACTCGCGGCCGGGGCCCATACACCGCAGGCCACAGTCAGTCGGGCCCCGCCCCGGGAGCTCGTACGCGGTGGCCCGCACGCCAAAGCAACGCGCGGGCCCCTCCCGCGGGGCGTGACAGCGACCCCCGAGGCACGGGACAGTGGCGCGCCGGCCCGCCGCGGCATACGACCGCAACCCCCGAGGCACGGCCCCGCCACCCCGCAGGGCGCCGCAGGGCGGCGGCTACGACCCGAGGATCGTGGTCAGGAACTCCCCCGTCCAGGCGAGGAGTTCGCGGCCGACGACCGGCTTGCCGCCGATCTTGCCGGTGGTCGGGCGGGGCACCAAGACCTGGTGGGCCGTCGGCTTGAGCACCGCGCGCGGGTGCAGCCGCTTCAGCCGCAGCTCCTGCGACTCGCGCAGCTCGACCGGACCGAAGCGCACCTGGTTGCCCTGCAACGTGATGTCGCTGACCCCGCACGCCCTGGCCAGCAGCCGCAGACCCGCGACGAGCAGCAGGTTCTCCACCGGCTCGGGCAGCGGCCCGTACCGGTCGGTGAGCTCCTCGCGGACCGCGGTGATGTCCTCCTCGGAGTTGGCCGAGGCGATCGAGCGGTACGCCTGGAGGCGCAGTTGCTCGCCGGGCGCGTAGTCGTGCGGGACGTGCGCGTCCACCGGCAGTTCGATCTTCACCTCAAGTGGCGGCTCCTCCTCCACGCCGCCCTCCAGGGTCGCCCGGTAGTCGGCGACGGCCTCGCCGACCATCCGTACGTACAGGTCGAAGCCGACGCCCGCGATGTGACCCGACTGCTCGCCGCCGAGCAGGTTGCCCGCGCCGCGGATCTCCAGGTCCTTCATCGCCACGTACATGCCGGCGCCCATCTCGGTGTGCTGGGCGATGGTCGCGAGGCGCTCATGCGCGGTCTCCGTCAGCGGCTTCTCCGGCGGGTACAGGAAGTACGCGTAGCCGCGCTCGCGACCGCGGCCCACCCGGCCGCGGAGCTGGTGCAACTGGGAGAGGCCGAAGTTGTCGCCGCGCTCGACGATCAGGGTGTTGGCGTTGGAGATGTCGATGCCGGACTCGACGATGGTGGTGGAGACCAGCACGTCGAACTTCTTCTCCCAGAAGTCCACCACCACCTGCTCCAGGGCGCTCTCGCCCATCTGCCCGTGTGCGGTGGCGATGCGCGCCTCGGGCACGATCTCGCGCAGCTTGGCGGCGGCCCGGTCGATGGACTCGACCCGGTTGTGGATGTAGAAGACCTGGCCCTCGCGGAGCAGTTCGCGGCGGATGGCGGCGCCGATCTGCTTCTGCTCGTACGGGCCGACGAAGGTCAGCACCGGGTGCCGCTCCTCCGGCGGGGTGGTGATGGTGGACATCTCGCGGATGCCGGTGACGGCCATCTCCAGGGTGCGCGGGATGGGCGTGGCGGACATGGTCAGCACGTCCACGTTGGCCCGCAACTTCTTGAGCTGCTCCTTGTGTTCGACGCCGAACCGCTGCTCCTCGTCGACGATGACCAGACCGAGGTCCTTGAACTTGGTCTCGGCCGAGAACAGCCGGTGCGTGCCGATGACGATGTCCACCGAGCCGTCCCGCAGCCCTTCGAGTACGGCCTTCGCCTCGGTCTCGGTCTGGAACCTGGACAGCGCCTTGACCTTGACCGGGAACTGCCCGTACCGCTCGGTGAAGGTCCCGAAGTGCTGCTGCACCAGGAGCGTCGTCGGTACGAGCACGGCGACCTGCTTGCCGTCCTGCACCGCCTTGAACGCGGCCCGCACCGCGATCTCCGTCTTGCCGTAGCCGACGTCGCCGCAGATCAGCCGGTCCATCGGGACCGACTTCTCCATGTCCTCCTTGACCTCGGCGATGGTGGTGAGCTGGTCGGGCGTCTCCGCGTACGGGAACGCGTCCTCCAACTCGCGCTGCCAGGGGGTGTCCGGGCCGAAGGTGTGGCCGGGGGCGGCCATCCGTGCCGAGTACAGCTTGATCAGGTCGGCGGCGATCTCCTTGACCGCCTTCTTGGCCCGCGCCTTGGTCTTGGTCCAGTCGGCGCCGCCGAGCCGGTGCAGGGTGGGCGCCTCGCCGCCCACGTACTTGGTGACCTGCTCCAACTGGTCGGTGGGGACGAAGAGTCGGTCGCCGGGCTGGCCGCGCTTCGCCGGCGCGTACTCCACCAGCAGGTATTCGCGGGTGGCGCCCTGCACGGTGCGCTGCACCATCTCGATGTAGCGGCCCACGCCGTGCTGTTCGTGCACGATGTAGTCGCCGGCCTGGAGGGTGAGCGGGTCGATGGTCTTGCGGCGCCTGGCGGGCATCCGGGCGCCGTCCTTGCCGGCCGCCTTCTGGCCGGTCAGGTCGGTCTCGGTGAGCACCGCGAGCTTGAGGCCCTGGTCGATGAAGCCGCGCTCGATCGCACCGCAGGACACGTGCACCAGCGACGGTGCGATCTCCCCCAGGTCCGGGTCGAGCCGGGCCGCGATGCCCTCGCCGCCCAGCACCTCCACGGTGCGCGAGGCCGGGCCGTGGCCCTCGGTGAGGTAGACCGTGCGCCAGCCGTCGGACAGCCAGCCCTTGGTGTCGGCGAGCGCGCGGGCGATGTCGCCCCGGTACAGCTCGGGGGCGCGCATCCCGAGGGTGAGAGTGTCGCCGCCGGGGCCGTCGCCGGCCGCGTCGAACTCGCCGTCACCGGCGGCGAACGGCGAGATGGACCACCACATCATGCCCAGCTCGCGGGCCCGGTCGC
The DNA here is from genome assembly GCF_047525675.1 of Streptomyces sp. 796.1. Classification (NCBI taxonomy): domain Bacteria; kingdom Bacillati; phylum Actinomycetota; class Actinomycetes; order Kitasatosporales; family Streptomycetaceae; genus Streptomyces; species Streptomyces sp. 796.1. The sequence goes on from NZ_JBLIWA010000032.1 coordinate 76,930, forward strand.
GGAGGTCGGCGATGCCCCACAGGGACGCCGCGCCCAGGTCGATGGGGGCCTCGCCGCCGCCGGCGGACGCCGCCCAGGAGGCGGCCAGGAACTCCTGGCTGGTGGCGACCAGGTCGGCCGCCCTGGTCCGCACCCGCTCCGGGTCGCACACCACGCCCATCGCGCCCGCGGGCAGCACGTCGATCAGCAGCTCCATCTCGTCCACCAGCACCGGGGCCAGCGACTCCATGCCGTCGACGGCGATCCCCTCGGCGATCTTGCCGAGGAGTTCGCCCAGCTCGGGATGGGACTCGGCGAGCGCGGCGGCCCGCTCCCGCACCTCCTCGGTGAGCAGCAGCTCACGGCAGGGCGGCGCCCACAGCCCGTGCTCGGCCACTTCAAGGGACCGCTGGTCGGCCACCTTGAAGTACCGGATCTCCTCGACCTCGTCCCCCCAGAACTCCACCCGCAGCGGGTGCTCCTCGGTGGGCGGGAAGACGTCCAGGATGCCGCCGCGCACGGCGAACTCACCGCGCTTCTCGACCAGTTCCACCCGGGCGTACGCGGCGGCGGCCAGCCCGTCGACCACGGCCCCCAGATCCGCGCTCTGCCCACTGCGCAGCGCCACCGGAACCAGCTCGCCGAGCCCCTTGACCTGCGGCTGGAGCACCGCGCGGATGGGCGCGACGACCACGCTGACCGGGCCTGCGGTGGGGTCGTCGGCGGCCGGGTGGGTCAGCCGGCGCAGCACGGCGAGGCGCCGCCCGACGGTGTCCGAGCGCGGCGAGAGCCGCTCGTGCGGCAGCGTCTCCCAGGAGGGGTACTCCGCGACGCTGTGCTCGGCGCCCGCGGGCATCAGCGACCGGACGGCGGCGGCCAGGTCCTCGGCCTCCCGCCCGGTCGCGGTGACGGCGAGCACCGGCCGCCCGGCGGAACGGGCGAGCGCGGCCACCGCGAGCGCCCGCGCGGCGGGCGGCCCCACCAGGTCGAGGTGCATCCGGTGACCGTCCGTGGCCGCGCGCACCGCCTCGGCGAGCGCGGGATCGTGGACGACGGCATCGAGCAGACCGTGCAGGCTCATCTAGGGCTTCCCGTCCCGGGGCTGGACAACGCGAACGGCCCGGCGCGGCCTCAAGGAGGGCCAGAGCGGACCCCCCACCCACGGCGGGGAATCCGGCGAAGCCGGGATGCCTTCAGAGTACGACGGGGGTGTGACAACGCTCCACGCGTACCGCTGGGCGCGGGGCCGGGCGAAATGGCTTGGCTCGGGTCACCTACAGAAGGGCGAGCCTTCTGGACGCCCCAGGATCACAGTGGCCAAGCGATGACCTGCACGATATACAGGCGCTCCAGCCGTACCACTGTCAGGTACTGGAACATGCCTCCGGGCAGGATCTCCTCCTGGAGACCTACCGAACGCCCCTGGTGGTTGACACCGTCGAGGTGCAGCGCAGCCGCGGCCCGGACCAGTTCGTCTGCGCGCTCCTCCAATTGGGCGATGAACGCCAGGTCCGGTGTGTCCCCGATGACGTGATGCGCATCCGGGTCGTACTCCCAGCCCCAATCACCCATTGGTCACCCGAGCCCTCGCAGCGTCCATGATGGCTCGGATCTCGTTCATGGCCGCGCGCCATGCCACATCGTCGCGGTCCAGTGACTGCACGGCATCTTCAGCCGCATGCAGCCGCCGTGCGATGTCCGGAAACCGCTCGACCTCGATGATCGTCGCCCACTTGAGCTGGTACATGGCGATGGGGCCGAAGCTGTTGGCCCGGGTGGCCATGGTGAAGACGGTGTCACGTTCCGTCGTCATCTCAGGAAGCCGCGTGGGTGCTACGCGCGCCAGCGCGGCCCGGAGCGCCGGGAACGTTCTCTCCGGCCGCGGGATCAGGGCCTCGCCTTCGGGGCACACCGGTTGTGTCGTCATGGGTCCTCCTGTGACTTCTGCGACCCACCGTACGGGGTACCCACCACCTGGCGGGGAGTTCCAGACGCTTCTGGCACCCCCGGCAAGATCGCCCGTAATGCGGAGGCTGGGTCCTCCGCGTAGAAGCGGAAGGCGCGGGCCTCGGCGCGCCGGCCGAGGGCGCGTACGTACGGGACCGGCTCGGTCAGCTCGACGATCACCGTGGTCAGGCCGGCCACGGCCACGTCGGCCACGCCGTTCTCGTCCGGTGCGGCGAGGGGGCCGTTGGGGTAGGTCCGGTCGAGGCGGACGGCTGCGATGCGATCGGCGGGGATGCGGATGTCCAGCAGAGCGCCGTAGCGCAGGCGCAGCGAGCCGTCGGCTCCCCGCACGTGCGGCCGGACCACGCACGACGCGTGCAGGGCGAGCAGGAAGAAGCAGCCCCAGACGTCGAGGACGAGGGTGACGGCGTGCACCACCGGCCAGGGGATCACGCGGGCGAGGGCGACCGTCTCGACGACGCAGACGAAGAACACGCCGTACAGGGTCGCGGCCTGGGCCGGCGCGTACGGAAGGGCATGGTCGCCGCTGTGGACGCCGTGCGGCCCCCGGCGGGACACCCAGCGCAAGAAGCTGCTGACCAGCGCGATTTCGTGGCCGATCAACCTGCGCACGGGGGCGGGGACGCCGTCGGCAACCGCGGCCAGGAACGCGGGGCGGCCGTCGAGCCCGCCCCGGCGGTGTCGCCGGTAGTCGAAGAAGAGGAGCGTGGTCGCCCCGGCCGTGAAGGCGATCACGGCGAGTTCCACCGCCAGCCGCGCGGCCGGGGGGACGGGCACTCCGCCCACCACGCACCCGAGGAGCGCGAGTTCACCCGCCGCGACCGCGGCGAAGCCCGCACGCACGGCCTGCCTCAGCGCCCTCACCCCGCACGCTCGCCGAACAACTCGATGGCGCGGCGTACGGCCGCCGCCTGGGCGGGCGCGAACTCCGCGAAGAGGGCGTCCGCGAAACCGCCCGCCGCAGTCGATCCGCCCTCGCCTCCCGCAGCGGTCATCGCCCGCACCGCCTCGTCCGGGATGCATTCGACGAGGGCCCGGGCGGTCTCCTCCACCCGTGGGTCGTCCTCGGCCGCCCCCGCCAGCGCGTCCATCCGCGCGTACACCGCGTAGGCGCGCCCCATGGCCTCGGCGTCGGCACTCATCCCCTGCCCCATGGCATGGAGCCAGTCGCGCTCCCGGGCCGGCGCACCGGTCTCCAGCAGGGCGAGCAACTCCCGCTCCTTGGCCGCCATCGCGGGCTCCGGCCCCGGCAACCGCGCTGCGGCACGGGTCATGCCTTCGAAGAGGGAGGCAAGTGCGGGAGAGACGGGCGTCTCGGCGGGCAACTGTCCGTTCTGCCGGGCCTGTTGGAGGAGCGAGCCGAGGCGGTTACGCCGCTCCTGGATCTCCTTCTCCTGGCGGGCCAGGTCCGCATCCAATTCGGCAAGGATCTCGACGAGGTCCTTGCCCGCGTCATCCGCCACGGCGGCCTTCACTTCGTCCAGGCTCAGCCCGAGATCGGTCAGCCGGCGAATACGGGCCAGTTCGACGGCGTCCCGCAGCGTGTATTCGCGATATCCGTTGGACTGCCGAGGAGGCTCGGGCAGCAGTCCGATGCGGTGGTAGTGCCGCACTGCGCGGGTGGTGATGCCGACTGCGCCGGCGAGCTCTCCAATTCTCATGGCGCCAGTAGAAACGTTGCCGTTACGACAAGGTCAAGCGGTTGTGGTGGTGGGTGGTCGGTTCTGGTGAGTGGGGGTGCCGGCTGGCGGCCGGCTGCGGGCGGGGCCGGGGCGGTGGCCCGCCCGGGGGTTCCCGGTCGCCCGCTTCGCAGCCTGGCCCCCTGCCGTGCGGAGAGAGGGCCAGTCACCGTCTTCACCTCTTGCGTTTGTCCCGGCCCGGGCCCGGCACGGGCATGCCTTCGACGAGGAGGGCGGGTTCGACGGCGAGGAGGCGGGTGCGGAGGGCGTGGACGAGGGCGACGCGTTCGAGGTTTTCCACCGCTGACCATTCGACGTCGACTTCGTCGCGGGGGAGGCTGGCGAAGGCGTCCTCGGGGGCGCTGCCGCCGTCCAGGATGAAGGCGAGTTCTTCGTCCTGTTCGCCCTCGATGGCGGGTTGCTGGTCGACGGCGAGGAGCGCGGGTTCCTTGGGGAGCGTGATGCCGAGCGCGTCGGCGACGCGGCGGGCGGCGGCAGGGATCGACTCCCCGGGCCGGACGATGACGCCGGGCGGGCAGGCCCAGCCGTCGCGTACGACCTGGAGTACGCGCGGCCACATGCCAAGCGGTGCGAAGTACTTGGGGTTCTCCACCGGGCAGCGGACCAGCAGGAACACCCAGATCTCGCGGTGGGGGTTGGGTGAGTGGGGGGCGTTCAGGGGGTGTACGAGTTTCACGCGGCTTCGCTTCCGTGGGTGAGGGCTTGCAGTCCGGCGCAGGATCGGGGCACCCGGTCGTCGAGGGTGATGAGCCCGTACGCGGCCCGACCGTCCGACCAGCACCAGCCCTCGACGGTCTCGTACTCCGCGCGAAGGCGGTTGGGGCACAGGACGTCGCTGCGCAACGCGTCCGGATCGAACATCGACTTCTGGTACGCGTCGTGGAACTCGACGTCCGTCACGGGAGACCATGTGCCGTCCTCGCCAAAGCTGAGGAAGAAGCGCAGCGGGGTACCCATGATCAGGACGCGGTGAGTGCCGTCCATCAAGCGCCCCCGGTCAGCGTCTTGTTGGGCTGATTGCGGTGCTGCGGGCAACGGCACGGAGGCCAGGCGCCGGTGACCGCCTCGCGGAAGGCGTCGGCACATGTCTGGTCGCTGTCGACGGAGGTCACGGTGACGACCGTGGCTTCCGGGTCGGGCGGTCCGCTTTCGCCTAGGCGGCGGCGATATACGCGCAACCTCATCAAATGTTCCGCCATGACCCCATCTCCCTTTCCAGCAAAGGCAGTTGATCGTCTCCGTGTTCGAGGCTCGGCGGCCGAAAGGGAACGCACGTTCCTCTCCGTAGCGGTCCGACTACCGAGATGAGTCAGCGTCCCCTAGAGTCAAAGCGTCTTCAACTTGCTATTGCTGCTCGGAGATCGAGGCGATTGCGCATGCATCGGAAGGATGTAGATCCTGAGGGATCACCCAGTGCACGATTCGGAATTCTCGTCCGCAGGATGCGGGACGAAAGAGGGTGGACACAGGACGAACTCGGCGAGCGCGCCGGGTGCTCCGGAACGCACATCTCGGCCGTCGAAACTGGCCGACGGCCCCCCACTCTCCGTTTTGCTCGTGGCCTCGACAAGGCCATGGGAACCGGGGACCTGTTCGAGCGGCACAGCAAGGCGGTGCGCCACACGACGCTCATAGAGGGATTTCCCGCCTGCGTCGCCCACGAGAGGCGGGCAGCGGAAATCCGACTGTTCGAGATCGGCATCATTCCGGGGTTGCTCCAGACACCCGCGTACGCCCGCGCCATCGCGGAAGGCGATGTGCGACGGGGCAACATCACTCCGGAACAGGCCGATGATCGAGTCGCGTTCCTTGCGAGGCGGCAGGCGGCAGTGCAGCGGCCGAACCCGCCCACGATGATTGTGGTGTTAGACGAGAGCTGCATCCGTCGCCCCGTCGGGGGTGAGAAGGTCATGCGTGAACAGCTCGACCACGTTGCGACGTTCGCCACACTGCCGAACACCATGCTGCAAGTAGCCCCGTACATCATGGGCGAGTTGCGGCCGTTCAACCTGCCGATCACGCTGTTGACGCTTCCGGACCGGAATGTGGTTGCGTACGCGGAGTCGCAGGCACAGGGGCATCTGGAGCGGGAAGCGGGCCTCGTGATGGCCACACTCGCGGACTACCATCAACTCCAGGCTGAGTCCCTGTCCCAGGCCGATTCCGTGGCCATGATCAACCAGTTACGAAAGGGCACCCCATGACGACCGACACCCCCCGCTGGACCAAGTCCTCCTACAGCTCCAACGGTGGACAGTGCGTCGAGGTGGCCGCCAACCTTGCCACGCACGGCACCGTGCCCGTCCGCGACAGCAAGGACCCTCAGGGTCCGGCCCTCGCGTTCGGCACCACCGCATGGACCGCGTTCGTGGCAGGCGTGAAGGCCGGCGACTTCAACGCCTGACCCCGCCGCCCCGTACGCCTAGGCCCCCGACCGCGCTCCCAACGGTCGGGGGCCTTGGCGTACTAGCCCACCTCGCGCGTGCTGTAGCAGAGTTGAGTAACCCCAACCAGAAGGGTCGTGCCTCATGACCGATGGATGGATCAAGTCAAGCTACAGCGACAACGGCGGCAACTGCATCGAGTGGGCCCCGGCGCGGGCGGCCACGACCGGCACCGTGCCCGTCCGCGACAGTAAGGACCCGCACGGGCCCACCCTGGCCTTCGGCATCACCGCGTGGAACACCTTCGTCTCGGGCGTAAAAGCCGGCGACTTCAACGCCTGACCCCGCCACCGCACCCACCCCGCCAGGAACCCTCCCCTCTCCCCGCAACGTCCTCCAGAGAGGACGACGTAGAGAGCGGGGGCACAACCATGTGGTTAGGCGTGGCGTTTCTGCTGGCGAGTTTCTCGGTGTTCGTGCGCAGCGTTTACGAGGTCGTGCTCAGGCGGCGGCTCCGGCGGGACGGGGTGCGGGTCGAGGGGGTGGTGGTGCGGCACCGTGAAGAGGTCAAGGAAGAGGGTGTGTCGCGCTTCGCGGTCGTCGGGTTCGTTGACGCGCAGGGGCGTTCGCACGAGTTCGAGCGGTGGGCGTCCGGGGTCAGGGGGCTGCCCGTCGGGGGAAAGGTGCGCGTGCACTACCTTCCCGACTCGCCGGACAGCGCACGCATCGACCTGCCGTCCCTGCGGAGCTTCCTCGGACTCGCGGTTCCCCTCGTGGTCAGTGCGGGGTTCACCGCGACGCTGGGCGTCGCGGTGTTCCAGATGGCCTTCTCCGACGGGGGCTGAGCCGCCACCGAGCCCGCCGCCCCGCCCTCGTACGCCGCGCCGCCGGACGCGCCGCCCGCCCCGTACGACGGCCCCGTACGACGGCCCTGTACGCCCGCCCCGTACGACGGCCCCGTACGACGGCCCTGTACGCCCGCCCCGTACGACGGCCTCGTACGACGACGGGCCCGTACACCACCTCGTACGACGGGCCCGCGCGCCCGGCCCCCTACCCCTCCCCCGGGAAACTCGCGAAGTACGCCGCCGCCCCGTCCTCCGCGCCGTGGCCCTGGGACTCCGCGCGGCGCAGGCGTTCGGCCGCTGCCTCGGCCAGGTCCAGGCGGACGCCGGCGCGGGCCGCGGCCTCCGCGATCAGCGTCGCGTCCTTGCGGGCCGCGGAGACCGTGAAGCTCGCGGGGTAGTCGTCGGCCAGGATGAGCGCCGACTTCATGCGCAGGTAGCCGGAGTCCAGCGGGCCGCCCGCCACCGCGTCCAGGAAGGACTGCGGGTCGACGCCGAGGGCACGGGCCAGGGCCAGGGACTCGCCGGCGCCGTTGATGAGGGTGAGTACCCAGTTGTTGACGACCAGTTTCAGCGCGCTCGCCGCGCCCATCGCACCGTCGTCGGCGACCCACAGGACGCGCTGGCCGACGGCCGCGAAGACCCGTTCGGCCTGGGCCCGTACGGCAGCGGGGCCGGCCGCCAGGATCGTCAACGCGCCCTGTTCCGCGGGGAGTTTGGTGCCGAGTACGGGCGCGTCCACGAAGGTCAGGCCGTGTTGCGCCGCGTGCTCGGCCAGCGCCCCGATCGCCGTCACGCCCACCGTGCTCGACTGGAGCCACAGCGTGCCGGGCCGCAGCGCCGGCGTCGCGGCGCGGATCGCCTCCAGTGCCGCGTCGCCGTCGTACAGCATCGTCAGGACGACGTCCGCGCCCTCCACCGCCGCCGCCGGTGTGTCCGCCACGCTCGCGCCGTCCGCCGCCAGCGGCTCCGCCTTGGCGCGGGTGCGGTTCCACACCCGTACGGCGAACCCACCGGCCGTAAGGAGGTTACGGGCCATCGGCGCGCCCATGGTGCCGGTGCCGAGCACCGCCACGGTGAGCTGCTGTGGCGGGGCCGTCTCGGTCGTGATCGTCTCGGTCATGGGGGCACGGTAGGACTTCGAGCGGGCTCCAGGGCAAGGGGCGCGCGGGCCCCGACCGGCAGCAACCCGGCAGCGGGCCGGTGGGCTGCTGGGCGCGGGCGGGCGGGCTTGTGGGGGCTCGCCCTGCGGTTCCGCTCGGCCCGGCGGGGCGTGGCCACCGACGCCCGGCCCCGGGGCCCCGCCCCGTACGGAGACCCGCACACGCACCCCGCACCCAAAAAGAAAATGCGGCGGCCACCTCGGGATGGCCTCCGAGGTGACCGCCGCGGCGGCGGACCATCCCCATGGCACCCGCCGTCTGGTGGCCGTACGGCCGGCTCACCGGGGGACGGTTTCGCCGGGCCGTACGGCCGGTTCTTGGGGGCCGCGCCCCGGGTTGAGGGGGCGCGGCCCTGCGGTTCGCCGCCGCGTGCGGGGCGGACCTGGTGGGCGGCGCTCGGGGCGGCGCCCGCGGGGTCATCTGGAAGGGGACCGGATGACTCCGGAGGGTCGGCGCCGGGCGGGGGCCCGCCCGGCGCCGGCCCGGCTAATCGGTGGCGATGGCGTTGAGGACGTTCATCCGGCCGGCCCGGAACGCGGGGACCAGGGCGGCCAGCAGGCCGACCACCGCCGCGCCGACGAAGACCGTGCCGATCGTGGGCCACGGAATCTCCAGGGTCTTCAGACCCTCAAGGGCCAGCAGCTTCTGGGCCGTGATGCCCCAGGCCATGCCGAGGCCGAGGCCGAGCAGGGCGCCGAAGAGGGCGATGACCACCGACTCCAGCCGGATCATGCGGCGCATCTGGCGGCGGGAGAGGCCGATGGCGCGCATCAGGCCGATCTCGCGGGTCCGCTCGACCACCGACAGGGCCAGGGTGTTCACCACACCGAGGATGGCGACGATGATCGCGAGGCCGAGGAGGCCGTAGACCAGGTTGAGCAACTGGCCGATCTGGTCTTCGAGCAGCTTCTTGTAGTCGGCCTGGTCGCGGACGGTGACGTCCGGGTAGCCCTTCAGTTCGGCCTTGATCGACGCGTACGCCTCGCGGTCCTGGCCGTCCTTGGCCACCGCGAACATCATGATGTTCTGCGGCATCTGGTCCGGCGAGACGTAGTCCTGCGCGGTCTCGACGCCGATGTACAGGGCGCCCTTGTTGAACGCCGTGTCCTCGGAGGTGATGACCTTCACCGTCAGCTTGGCGGTGCGCTTGCTCTCCGCGAAGCGGACCGTGAGCACGTCGCCCATGCGGATCTTGTTGTCCTTGGCGAAGCCTTCCGGGACGCCGATCGCGTTCTTGCCGTACGCGTCGGCGAGCTTGCCCTCGATCACCGGGGAGCGCAGGTCCTCGGCGTAGCTCAGGCTCGCCGCGTCCAGGTCCTCCTTGACCTTCTTGCCCGCCGGGGTGGTGATCGTGGCGCCTTCGAGGATCTTGTAGTCGCTGACGTGGTCGAGGTGCTTGGCGCGCTTGACGGCCTGCTCGACCTGCGGCTTGATGCTGCCGTTGTCGGGCTGGACGATGAAGTCCGCGCCCACCGACTTGTCGAGTTCGTCGCTGGCCGATGCGACCATCGAGGAGCCGACCACCGACAGGCAGGCGACCAGGGCCAGGCCGATCATCAGGGCCGCGCCGGTGGCGCCGGTGCGGCGCGGGTTGCGCAGCGCGTTGCGTTCGGCCATCCGGCCGACCGGGCCGAAGGCCCGCAGCAGGATCGCGCTCAGCACCCGGACCACCACGCCGGCCAGCAGCGGGCCGATCACGATGAAGCCGATCAGGGTCAGCAGCAGGCCGACGGCGAGGAAGCTCGCCCCGTCCTTCGCCGTGTCGGCGCCCGCGGCCATCACCAGGCCCGCGGCGCCGCCGCCGGTCAGCAGCAGGCCGAGCACGGCCCGTACCTTGCCGGCGCGGCCGTCGGCCGGGGTGCCGGCGTCGCGCAGCGCGGCCATCGGGGAGATCTTGCCGGCCCGCCGGGCCGGGATGTACGCGGCGACCACGGTGGTCAGCACGCCGATGACCAGGCCGACGACGGGCGTTGCCGTCTTGATGGTCAGCTCGGAGGTGTCCAGGTTCAGGCCCATGGTGCCCATGAGCTTCATCAGGCCGATGGCGAGGCCGATGCCGCCGGCGACACCCAGGATGGAGCCGACGATGCCGAGCAGCAGCGCCTCGAAGAGCACCGAGCGGTTGACCTGCCGGCGGCTTGAGCCGATGGCCCGCATCAGGCCGATCTCGCGGGTCCGCTGGGCGACCAGCATCGAGAAGGTGTTGACGATCAGGAAGATGCCGACCAGGACGGCGATCCCGGCGAAGCCGAGCATCGCGTACTTCATGACGTCCAGGAACGAGCCGAGGTCGTCCTTGTTCTCCGCCTTCGTCTCGGCCTTGGTGAGCACCCGCAGGTGGTCCTTGTCGGCGCCGAGGCTGGCGATGACGGTCTGCTTGAGGTCCTCGTTGCTGACGCCGGGGGCGGCGGTCAGCGCGATGGAGGTGTACGCGTCGTCGGCGCCCAGGAGTTGGCGCTGGGCCGACTTGTCGTCCAGGTAGAAGAGTGAGGAGCCGGGGTTGGTGACGTCCAGGGTGACGATGCCGGTGATGGTGGCGGTGAAGTCACCGGGCACGGCGATGATCCGTACCTTGTCGCCGATGTCCAGGTGCTTCTTGTCCGCCGTGTCGGCGTCCACCATGATCTCGGTCGGACCGCGCGGGGCACGCCCGGAGGAGATCTTGCTCGACTTGGTCTCGTTGGCGTCCCAGTTGGAGGCGACCGAGGGCGCTCCGTCGGCCAGCGCGATCTTCTTGTTGTCCATGTCCACGGCCGTGATGGACGTGGAGGTGACGTCGCCGCTGGCGGCCTTGACGCCCTTGACCTTGGCGAGTTCGGCGACCTTGGTAGCCGGGATGGTGGGCACCTTGCGGGTGCGCTGCACGTCGTCGCCCTTGGGGGCGTCCTTGTGGCTGACGTTCACGTCCGGCGCGGTGGCCGAGAAGATCTTGTCGAACGTGGCGTTCATGGTGTCGGTGAAGACGAGCGTGCCGCAGACGAACGCCACCGACAGCAGGACCGCGACGGCCGAGAGCGCCATCCGCCCCTTGTGCGCGAAGAAGTTGCGCATCGAGGTCTTGAAGACGGTCATGACACACGCCCGCGCGCGTCGAAGTGCTTCATCCGCTCCAGGACCGAATCGGCGGTCGGGTGGTACATCTCGTCCACGATCCGGCCGTCGGCCAGGTACAGCACCCGGTTCGCGTACGAGGCGGCCACCGGGTCGTGGGTGACCATCACGATGGTCTGGCCGAGTTCGTCGACGGAGCGGCGGAGGAAGCCGAGGACCTCGGCGCCGGCGCGGGAGTCGAGGTTGCCGGTCGGCTCGTCGCCGAAGATGATCTCGGGCCGGGCGGCGAGGGCGCGGGCGACGGCCACGCGCTGCTGCTGGCCGCCGGAGAGCTGGTTGGGGCGGTGCTTGAGCCGGCCGGCCAGACCCACGGTCTCCACCACGCGGTCCAGCCAGGCCCGGTCGGGCTTGCGGCCCGCGATGTCCATCGGCAGCGTGATGTTCTCGATCGCGTTCAGCGTGGGCAGCAGGTTGAACGCCTGGAAGATGAACCCGATGCGGTCGCGCCGCAGTTGGGTCAGCTTCTTGTCCTTGAGCCCGGTGATCTCGGTGTCGTCGATGTAGATCTGGCCGGAGGAGACGGTGTCCAGGCCGGCCAGGCAGTGCATCAGGGTGGACTTGCCGGAGCCGGACGGGCCCATGATCGCGGTGAACTGGCTCCTGGCTATGTCCACGTCGACGTGGTCGAGCGCGACCACTCGGGTCTCACCCGCCCCGTACGCCTTGACCACCTGGCGTCCCCGCGCGGCAACGGCCGTATGCCCTCCGCTGCCCCCGGTCCTCGGAATCGATACAGCCGTCGTCACGGTCTTCTCCTCAATCGGTGTCCTGAGCGGTCCCTGCCGCGTACTTAAGACTCGTCGAACGAGGGCGTGGCCGCGATGGTGCTCAGCGCCCTATCCACCCTGGGGCTAACCCCACCATCGGGGTCCTGCCGCCTCCACCAACCCTAGGGAGAACAGGGCTCTGACCTCGTCATCCGTCGGGACGAACGCGGAGTGGGGGGCCGGGCACCGCATCCCCTAGGGGGCCGGCCCGCCGCCGCACCCGCGGTCTCAGGGTGCGGGCGGGCGGGGGTGTCGCCCCGCGGCACGGCGGTGCGCACGGACGATCCGGCGCGGGATGCGTACGGGCCCGGTATGAGCGCGGCCATGACAGGATTCGCCACCCCGAGGCGGCCCTCGGGCGCGGGTCGGGGTTCCCTACGGGGGGCGGCGGGGGCGTACGGGGCGGGGAGTTGGGTGTGGGAGTTGGATTGGGTGCGGATGTGGGTGTGGGCGTTGCGTGGAGTGGGCTCGGACGTGGGTGTGGGCGCGGGCCCGCCGGCCGGCCCCGTACCCCGCGTCGCGCCCCCTCGCCGGTCACTCCCGCCGCTTCCGCCGCTCCCCCAACACCCCCTGACCGCAGCGTTCACGCCATCCCACTCCCCATCGGACAGGGGGAAACCAGCCACCACGGGCCCCCGTCCCAAGGCGTGGGCCGGCCGGTATCGCCCGCGTCCCGTCGCGTGGAAGGGTGGAGGCTACAACGAACGGTGGAGGAGCAGGGGGCAGCACAGTGGGGGGCACCACAGGCGATACGGAACGACCGCCCGTACCGGAGGCCACCGACCCGGCGGAGCCGACCGCCGACCGCCGCGGACCCGTCGTCGCCGCCCTGATGTTGGCGATGGCGCTCGCCGCGCTGGACTCCACGATCATCTCCACGGCCGTCCCGCAGATCGTCGGCGACCTGGGCGGCTTCTCGGTCTTCTCCTGGCTGTTCTCCGGCTACCTGCTGGCGGTCACGGTGACGTTGCCGGTGTACGGGAAGCTGTCGGACACCTTCGGCCGCAAGCCCGTACTGCTGGTGGGCATCGCACTGTTCCTGGTCGGCTCGCTGCTGTGCGCCACCGCCTGGAACATGGCCAGCCTCATCGCCTTCCGCATCGTGCAGGGCCTGGGCGGCGGGGCGTTGCAGGGCACCGTGCAGACCATCGCCGCCGACCTCTACCCGCACCGCGAACGCGCCAAGATCCAGGCCAGGCTCTCCACCGTCTGGGCCACCTCGTCAGTCGTCGGCCCGGCCTTCGGCGGCCTGATCGCCAGCTACGCCGACTGGCGCTGGATCTTCCTGGTCAACTTGCCGGTGGGCGCCGTCGCGTTGCTGCTGATCGTCCGTCACCTCCAGGAGCCGGCCCGTACGGAGCGTCCGGAGCGTGCGCGTCGTACGGCGCCGGCCGGGGACGCGGCGGGCACGGGCAAGCGGGCCGGGCCGCGGGTCGACTGGGCCGGGGCGCTCGGCATCTTCTGCTGCGGGAGCCTGCTCCTGACCGCGCTGGTGCAGGGCGGGGTGGCCTGGTCGTGGTGGTCGACGCCGTCGCTGACGCTGCTGGCGGCGGCCGTGGTGTGCGGGGCGGTCACGGTGGCCATCGAGCGGCGCGCGGCGGAGCCGATCATCCCGGGCTGGGTGTGGCGCCGGCGGACCATCGCCGCGGTGAACCTGGCACTCGGCGGGCTCGGCCTGTTGATGATCGCCCCGACCGTCTTCCTGCCCACCTACGCGCAGTCGGTGCTCGGCCTCTCGCCCACCGCCGCCGGCTTCGTGCTGTCGGTGATGACGCTGAGCTGGCCGATATCGGCGGCCCTGAGCAACCGGGTCTACCTGCGCATCGGCCACCGACAGAGCGCCATGCTGGGCATGGGGCTCGCGGCGCTGATCCTCTGCGCGTTCCTGTTGTTGCCCTATCCGGGTTCGGCCTGGCAGCCGGCGCTGATCATGCTGCTGCTCGGCGCGGCGCTCGGCATCTTCCAACTCCCGCTGATCATCGCCGTGCAGTCGTCGGTTGGCTGGTCGGAACGGGGGACGGCGACCGGTTCGATTCTCTTCTGCCGACAGGTCGGGCAGAGCGTGGGGGCCGCGCTGTTCGGGGCGGTCGCCAACGCGACGATGGCCGCCCGGCTCTCCGACGCCCCCGGATCGCTCGGCGGCGACCTGCCGGGTGACCTGGACGGGGTCTCGCGCGCGCTGGAACACCCCGGCGAACTCTCCGCCGAAGCCGCCGACTACCTGCGGCGCGCGGTCGACGACTCGGTGGACTACGTCTACCTGGGCGCCGCGGTGGCCGCCGCCCTCACGGTCCTGGTCCTGCTGCTGCTCGCCCCGCGGGTCTTCCCCGTGTACGAGGAGGAGCCCGGGTCTGGACCGGCGTCTGGACCGGCGACCGACGAGGCACCGGCGGCGGGTGAGGCACCTGCGCCGGGCGGGGGCCCCGCGCCCGGCGAGGCGCCCGTACCCGGCAGGGACCCCGTGCCCGGCAGGGACCCCGTGCCCGGCGAGGCGCCCGTACCCGGCAGGGACCCCGTGCCCGGCAGGGAGTCCGTACCCGGCGAGGGATCCGCCTAGGAGGTCCTGGACTCCACCGGCGGGACCGGGAGTTCGACCTCGATCGTCTCCTCCTCGTCGCCGATCCTGCGTGGCGTGGCGGGGCGGGCGGCGGCGGGCTCGCCCGGCTTGGCGGCGCGGCCGACGACGCCCACCGCATCGGCCACCGCGGTCTCCCCCGCGTGCGGGTCAGCCGCCGCGGAGCCGGCCGCGCGCGGGTCGGGGGCGCGCGGGTCGGGGG
>NZ_JBLIWA010000033.1:0-438 GCF_047525675.1 Streptomyces sp. 796.1
CCACAGCGTCCTCGCTGTGTCGCCTCCCACCCACTAAAGAGCGGAAGGACTTTTTCAAAGGAACCTCGTCCCACAAGCACCGTGATCGGTGTCGTGGAGACGGGGTATCAACATATCTGGCGTTGACTTTTGGCACGCTGTTGAGTTCTCAAGGAACGGACGCTTCCTTCGGTCCCGTTTCACCGGGCCCTCCGGGCGCTTCCCTTCGGTGTTTCACACTCTATCAGGTCTTTTCCCTGCTCCCTGACCGCTCATTTCTCGTGCATAAAGGCACGCGAAATCGCAATTCAGAGAATTGAATCAAGATCTCATAGAGGCCGCCCTTGAACCGTGCGGCTAACCGCTTTGTGTCCGTGGGCAGGAGTACGACAGTACAGCGCGCCTCTAGCCGAGGCAAATCGGTTCGCCTGGCGTGGGGGGGGGGGGGGGGGGGGGGGG
>NZ_JBLIWA010000033.1:448-28196 GCF_047525675.1 Streptomyces sp. 796.1
CCTTCTGGGAAGGCCGCCCCCACCTCCCTCATCGGTGTTGATCGTCCGGGTGCGGCAGGGAGAAGCCCGCCCGGTACTCCACGCCGGGCTCGGGCGAAACGGGCTCGCCGGTATCGGGGTCGGTGCAGTAGGCACTGAACACCTGGGCCTCGGTCAGTGGAGCCAGCCAACCGTCGCGGAGGGCCCAGCCGTGGACCGTGTCGCGTCCGTCCGGGCCCGTGGTGCGCAGGACGACTCCTCCCGAATGGGCGCCTGCCAGCCCGACGGCCAACACCATGCGGAAGGCGTGCCGGTCGTCGTCCTCCGCCGGTGGGTCGGTGGGGGTGTCGGGCGCGGTCCGTACATGGAGTGCCGCGATCAGCGAGCCCGACTCCAGGGACACGCTGCACACCAGGTGGTGGCGGCCCGGGCGTGCCCCGCGTAACAGCGCCTCGATTGCTTCGCCGGCGTGGTCGAAGGCGGTGGATGCCGCGCCTTGGCCGCAGGCGGTGCAGGTGTCCAGCGCGGTGAGGGCCGTCATGGCACGGTCCAGGGTGGTGTGTCGCTCTCCGCTGGAGTGCAGGAGTGCCACCAGGTCGGTCAGCGGGATCGCGCTGTGTCGCAGGGTCGGGCCTGCGGTGGCTGCCTCGGCCGCGTACCTGGCGCGGCTGGTGGGGCGGTCCGGGTCGAGCCCCAGCTCGGCGCAGAAGGCGCGGAAGAGTTCGGGGTCGAAGAGGGCGATGGTCGTGTGCTCACCGCCCAGGGTGCGGGCCCTGAGCCAGCCGTCCAATTGGCGCAGGTAGCGCGCGTGGTCGGTGAAGGGGAAGGACGCGTACCCCTGCATGGTGGTGAAGTCTGCTTCGGTGGCGAGCACGGCGATCACGCTGGGTGACTCGCGGCGCAGGGCACGGCGGATGGACCGGCGGCTGCCGCGGGTGCTTGTCCGACGGCTGCCGGGCCCGGGGCCGGGCGCAGCCCCCGCCCGGTCGCCCGGGTGACCACGGCCTGCGGGGCCGGTCGATCGGCCGGCGCCACCAGGGCCGCGGCTGCGTGTGGGGGCATCGGGTCCGGTGGGAGGTCGGCCACCGGGCCCGGGCCTGTCTTCGTGGGTGGGTCGACGGTCGTGCGGTGTGGATGGCATGTGAGGCTCCCTGCGGTTACGGTGATCAATGCTCACTCACCGTAACCGCAGGGTCTGACAATGCCGCGGGAGTGCAGGTCAGGCGGTGGTCGTGGCGCGTTCGCGGGCCAGGCGCTCGTAGAAGTGGAGTAGTTCGACGTCGTCCACGGAGCCGGCGTTGACCGCCTTGTCCAGGGCGACGCCCTGGAGGAGGCGCTTGACCGGGACCTCGATGCGCTTGCCGGTGAGGGTGTGCGGGATCGCGGGGACCTCGATGACCTCGTCGGGGACGTGGCGGGGCGAGAGCTGGGCCCGGATGATGGTCTTGATCTTGTCGCGGAGCGCGTCGTCGAGTGTGGCGCCGGGCGCGAGGTGGACGAAGAGCGGCATCCAGTAGCCGCCGTCGGCCTGTTCGACGCCGATGACCAGGGACTCCTTGATCTCGGGGAGTCGCTCGACGGCTTCGTAGATGTCGGCCGAGCCCATCCGGACGCCCTGCCGGTTCAGGGTGGAGTCGGAGCGGCCGTGGATGATGACGCTGCCGCGGGAGGTGCGGGTGATCCAGTCGCCGTGGCGCCAGGCGCCGGGGAACATCTCGAAGTAGCTGTCGCGGTAGCGGCTGCCGTCGGGGTCGTTCCAGAAGCGGATCGGCATGGACGGCATCGGGTTGGTGACGACCAGCTCGCCGACCTCGTCGATCAGCGGTGTGCCGTGCGGGTCCCAGGACTGGAGGTCGGTGCCGAGTCCGGGGGCCTGGAGTTCGCCGATGTAGACCGGGAGCGTGGCGACGGCGCCGGCGAAGCAGCTACACACGTCGGTACCACCGCTGACGGAGGCGATCCACAGGTCTTCCGCCACCTCCTCGTGCAGCCAGCGGAAGCCGTCGGGCGGCAGCGGGGAGCCGGTGGTGGCGACGCACTTGATGCGGGAGAGGTCGAAGTCGCGGCCGGGGTGCACCTCCGCCTTGCGGCAGGCCATCACGTACGCGGCGGACGTGCCGTAGACGGTCGCCCCGGTGCGTTCGGCGATGCGCCACTGGGCGCCGGTGTCCGGGTAGCCGGGGCTGCCGTCGTACAGCACCACGGTCGCGCCGACGAGGAGGCCGGAGACGAGGAAGTTCCACATCATCCAGCCGGTGGAGGTGAACCAGAAGAAGCGGTCGCCCGGGCCCATGTCGTTGTGCAGGCCGAGCTGCTTGAGGTGCTCGACGAGGATGCCGCCCTGGGACTGGACGATGGCCTTGGGCAGTCCGGTCGTGCCCGAGGAGTAGAGGACCCACAGCGGGTGGTCGAAGGGGACGGGCTCGTAGACAGGTTCGGTGTCGGCGGCGGTGAGGTCGTCCCAGAGCAGGGCGCCGTCGGGGGCCGGGGTGCCGAGCAGCGGGATGTGGACGACGGCGCGCAGCGAGGGCAGTTCGCCGCGGAGTTCCGCGACGGTCTGCGTGCGGTCATGTTCCTTGCCCCCGTAGCGGTAGCCGTCGACGGTGAACAGGACGACCGGTTCCACCTGCTGGAAGCGGTCGAGGACGCTGCGGGCGCCGAAGTCGGGGGCGCAGGACGTCCACACGGCGCCCACCGCTGCGGTGGCCAGCAGGGCGACCGTGGCCTGCGGGATGTTGGGTACGTAGCCGCTGACCCGGTCGCCGGGGCGTACGCCGAGGCGACGGAGTTCGGCGGCGAGCGAGCCCACCTCGCGGCGTAGCGTGGCCCAGCTCACGGGGCGCGGCTCCGATGTCTCGTCGACGTAGAGCAGGGCGGGCTCATCGGCCCGGGCCGGGTCGTCGGCGGTGCGTAGCGCGTGCTCCGCATAGTTGAGGGTGGCGCCGGGGAACCAACGGGCGCCGGGCATCGTTGCGTCGGCCAGCACGCTCTCGTACGGAGTGGTGAAGCGGACGTCGAACCATCGGGTGACCGCCTCCCAGAATTCCGGCAAGCGCTCCACGGACCAGCGGTGCAGCTCGGCGTAGCTGGTGACGGGGTCGCCCGGAGTGGCGGCCGGGGCGCCGTACCGCTCGGTGGCCCAGCTCTGGAAGCGGGTGACCTGGGCCTGCGCGATGCGGTCCGGGCCGGGGCTCCACAGGGGTTCCGGCTGGGCTGCTGGCTGCGGTGCGGTGGTCATCTCGGCTCCCGGACTCGGCACGTGGTTGCGTCCGCTCGCGTTCGGGCACGGGCCCCGGTGGTGGTGGGGCGTGGGTGCGACGCGGCTCAGCAGGACGATGCCATGTGATCGACATCCGCACCAGAGTGGGCCTGCTCCATGGCGGGGCCGTGCCGGGTCCGTGCCGCGGGTGGTCGGCGCCCCGTACGAGGTGCCGGTGGGGAGCTCGGGCCTGTCCGTGGTGGACGGTCGGCAGGGCTGCGGGATGGGTGGTGGGTGGGTGACGGTGGCGACTGCACGGGCTGGTGTGGGTGGGAGCGAGGTTGGGTGGGAGTGGGGTGGGCTCAGGGTTGGGTGGGGCGTGGGTGTGCGGTGTGGGTGCGGTGAGGGTGTGCGGTGCGCGTGCAGTGGGTGTGAATGGCGGATTTCGCGCGGCGGAGCGGGCCGAAGATCACGGGTGGCGGTGGACTCGGGTGACAGCGGGTGAACGACAGTTGAACGAAGCTTCTGGCTGGTCCCGGCGATGGCAGGGTGATCAGCATGGATGCGCGTGACCTGGTGCGGTCGGTGAAAGTGGTCGGTTCGGCCGGGGGGCTGCGGACCGTGCGGGCCGCGTGGCGCAGGCGCCGTCTTGACGCGGACGCGCTTCCCGCGCCGGGCGCCGAGCGGGCCCGGATGCCCGGGGTCGCCGAGGGCGCCGAGCCGTTGCCCGGCGGGGGCGTGGTGCGGTTCGCGCGCTCTTCGCTGCGCGTGCAGGTGGCCGCCGGCGGTGCGGTGTTCTGCGGCTGGGACGGTGCGGCGCCCGAGCCGTCGTACGCGCTGGCCGGGCCGTGCCCCGAGGTCGACCAGCGGGCCGTGCTGGAACCCGACAAGGACGACGGCTGGCGGGTGGTGTCGGAGCGGGTCACGGTGGCCATCGCGCGGGACGGGGCGGTGGAGATCCGTACGCCGGGTGGTGTGCGGCTGCGGCGCGAGTTGCCGCCGCGCTGGTGGGAGCCGGTCGCGGCCGGGGAGGGCGACCCGGAGCCGCCGCGCTGGACGCAGCGGTCCGAGGTGGCCGCCGACGCCCGCTGCTTCGGTCTTGGCGGGCGGGCCGTGGGGCCGCGGCTGCGGACCGGTACGTACCGGCTGTGGAACACCGACCCCGGGGGCTCCTTCGGGCCCGAGGACGATCCGCTGTCCCTGACCATGCCGGTGCAGTTCGTGGTGGCCGACGCGGGCTGCCACCTGTTGTTCCACGACAACACGTGGGACGGCGAGGTGAAGCTGCGCGAGGGTGTGGAGGGTGAGGGGTCCGGGCACGACCGGCCCGGCCGCTGCGAGGTCCGGATGCAGGGCGGGCCGCTGCGCTACTGGGTGTTCGTGGGGACACCGGCACGGGTGCTGCACGGCTGGGCGCAGTTGACCGGCTCCCCCGCGCTGCCGCCGCGCTGGGCGCTGGGCTACCACCACGCGCGGTGGGGGTTCGGCAGCGACGAGGAGGTGCGCCGGGTGGTCAACGGCTACCTGGAGCGCGGCCTCCCGCTGTCGGCGCTGCACCTGGACATCGACCACCTCGACGGCAACCGGGTGTTCACGGTGGACCGCGAGCGCTTCCCCGACCTGCCGAAGCTGGCGGCCGACCTGGCCGACGACGGGGTGCGGCTGGTGTCGATCGTCGATCCGGGGGTGAAGGCGGAGGCGGGCAACCCGGTCTACGAGTCCGGGGTGCGGTCGGACGTCTTCGTGCGCGATGCGCGCGGTGCGGAGGTGCGCGGTGAGGTGTGGCCGGGCGCGAGCGTCTTCCCCGACTTCACCTCGCCGCGGGTGCGGGAGTGGTGGGGCCAGTGGTACGAGGAGCGGCTCGCGCAGGGCTTCGCCGGGGTGTGGCACGACATGAACGAGCCGGTCTCCTTCGCCGCCTTCGGCGATCCCACGCTCCCGCTGTCGGCGCGGCACGCGCTGGAGGGGCACGGCGGCGATCACCGGCAGGCGCACAACGTCTACGGCCTGACGATGGCCAGGGCCGGGCACGAGGCGCTGTGCCGGCTGCGGCCGGAGCAGCGCCCGTTCCTGTTCTCGCGTTCGGGCTGGGTGGGGCTCCAGCGGTACGGCGGCACCTGGTCGGGCGACGTGGCCACCGGGTGGCCCGGGTTGCGGGCCTCGCTGTCGCTGGTGCTCGGGCTGGGGCTGTGCGGGGTGCCGTACTCGGGTCCCGACGTCGGGGGCTTCACGGGGTCGCCGGAGCCCGAGCTGTACCTGCGCTGGCTGCAACTCGGCGCCTACCTGCCGCTGTTCCGTACCCGTGCGGCGCTGACCGCGGGGCGGCGCGAGCCGTGGGAGTTCGGTCCCGAGGTGTTGGAGCACGCGCGGGCGGCCCTGTGCGAGCGGCAGCGGCTGGTGCCGTACTTCCTCACCCTGGCGCACCTGGCGCAGCGCACCGGCGCGCCCTACGTCCGCCCGCTGTGGTGGCGCTGGCCGCAGGACCGTGCCCTGCGCGACTGTGAGGACGCCTTCCTGCTGGGTGACTCGCTGCTGGTGGCGCCGGTCATGGAGGCGGGGGCCAGGCGGCGTACGGTGCGGCTGCCGCGCGGCCGTTGGTACGACGCGGCGACCGGGCGGGCTCATGACGGTCCGGGGCGGGCCGTGGTGGAGGCGCCGCTGTCGCGGGTGCCGGTGTTGGTGCGGGCGGGTTCGGTGTTGCCGGTGGCGAGCGAGCGGGGTGAGACCGAGTTGGAGGTGTGGGCGCCGGTGGCGGGGCGCACCGGTGGCGGGGTGTTGGTCACCGAGGCGGGCGAGGGGTGGGCCGAGCCCGCGACGGTGCGGTTCACGACGCGGTTGCGCGGGGACCGGGTGGTCGTGGAGCAGGAGGGCACGGAAGACGTGAAGTACGCGATGCGGGTGCGCGGGGACGCGGTGGGGTTGGAGCATGCGGAGGCGGGTGCGGCGGGGTGGTGACCGGCGGGCGCCGGGCGCCAGCGTTCAGGGGTGGTGGGGCAGTGCCGCGCGGGTGACGGGGAAGTCGAAGTAGGTGTCGGGGAAGGGTTCGGGCCGGTAGGTGTAGTGCCACCACTCCTCCGGCAGGTTGTGGAAGCCCGCTCGCTCCAGGGTGTCCTTGAGCAGCAGTCGGTGGGCGCGCTGTCGGCCCACCACGCGGGGGTCGAGCGTGTGTGACAGGGTGTCGAAGCAGTCGAAGCCGGTACCGGTGTCCACCGCATTGTCGGGGAAGCGTTCGCCCTGTGGCGCGTAGCAGGGGACGAGTGGCTGCCCCGGCCGGTAGGGGCGGGTGGGCTTCGCCGGGAGCTTCACGAGGGTCAGGTCGAGCGTGGAGCCGCGGCTGTGGCCCGACTTCTCGGCGATGTAGCCGTCTTCGAACAGTCTCGACTTGTCGACCCGCGGGTAGAACTCGGCCTTCATCCGCTGGTCGGTCAGGTCCTTGGCCCAGCGTACGAAGTGGTCGACGGCGCGCTGCGGCCGGTAGCAGTCGTAGACCTTGAGCGAGTAGCCGCGGCGGAGCAGGGTGCGTTGGGCGCGGTGCAGGGCCTTCGCCGCGGGTGCGGTGAGGATGCACAGCGGCTGCCGGTACCCGTCGACGGGCCGGCCCACGAAGTTGTGCCGGGTGACGTAGCGCATCTCCTGGAGGATCGTGGGATCGACGTCGCGGAGCGCCACGAACCCCTCGGGCGCGGTCGGTTCGGGGGTGGCCCGGGCCCGTTCCGGCGCACCGCTCACGAGCGAGAGGGCGGCGACGGCTGCGGCGAGCGTGCGGAGGGCGGCACTCCATCGGGTCATGCCCCGGGTCTACCAGCCTGCGACCGTGGCCGGAAGGGGGCGGCACGCTCCGGGTGCCGCCCGTGTCGTCTGCTGATCGGCGGCACGGTGGGGGTGTGTAGGGGGATGTGCGCGTGTGGGTGTGCGCGCTTTGGGTGTGCGGGTGGGCGTGGCGCTCGCCGTGCACCCGCGCCGCGTGGCCGGCCGGGCAGAGCCACCCCCGTGGACCCCACCCGACCGGTCACGCTGAAGTGGACGCTCCGCCCCGCGCCCCGGTTGCGTCCCCTACGGTGTGCGGATGGACGAGCAGAAGTTTGCTTCGTACGACGCGTTCTGGCCCTACTACGTGGCCATGCACGCGCGCCCCGCGACGCGGTGGGTCCACCTGGTGGGCACCCTCACCGGGCTCGCCCTCGCCGTCCGCGCCCTGGTCGGGCGGCGGCCGTTCGGGGTGCTGGCGCTGCCCGTGGTGGGGTACGGCACGGCGTGGCCGGCGCACTTCCTGATCGAGCGCAACAACCCGGCGACCTTCGGCCACCCGCTCTGGTCGCTGCGCGGTGACCGGCAGATGATCGCGATGATGCTGGCCGGCCGGGACGCGGAGTTGTCGGCGATCGCCCGGGACTGGCTGGCCGCGCATCCCGAGCACGACCACCGGCAGCGCGGTCGGGGCGCGCCGGGGGCGGCCGGCTGAGGCGGGCGCGTACGGGAGCTAGGCGCGTACGCACTGCGGCCCGTACCCCGGCGTTGGGGGTACGGGCCGCAGCGGTGCATCGGGTGCGGTCAGCCGCCGGCGGCCAACCGCTGCTCAGCGGCGATCTTCATGGCGTGCTCGACCACGGAGATCAGCACGCTCTTGGTCGACTCGCGCTGCCGTGCGTCACACAGCATCACGGGCACGTCCGGGTCGAGGTCGAGCGCGTCGCGCACGCTCTCCTCGGGGAACCGCAGGGCACCGTCGAAGCAGTTCACCGCGACGGTGAAGGCGATGCCGCGCCGCTCGAAGTAGTCGACGGCGGCGAAGCAGTCCTCCAGGCGCCGGGTGTCGGCCAGCACCACCGCGCCGAGCGCGCCGGTCGCCAACTCGTCCCACAGGAACCAGAAGCGGTCCTGCCCCGGCGTGCCGAACAGGTACAGCACCAGGTCCTCGCGGAGCGTGATGCGCCCGAAGTCCATGGCCACGGTGGTGGTCGTCTTGCCTTCGACCCCACCGATGTCGTCCACCGGCCGGCCGGCTTCGCTGAGCAGTTCCTCGGTACGCAGCGGCTTGATCTCGCTGACCGCGCCCACCAGGGTCGTCTTGCCCGCGCCGAAACCACCTGCCACCAGGATTTTCAGCGTCACCGGGTCGACGACACCGGAACGCCCGCGGTCAGAGTGCCCGAAGACCATTGATCACCTCGCGCAGAATCCACTCATCCGGCAGTTCCGCCGGAGGTACGGGCCGGGACACGCGGACGAGCGCCGCGTGCAGCAGGTCGCCGATGAGTACCCGGACCACGCCGACCGGAAGGTCGAGTTCGGCCGCGAGCTCAGCGACGGACTGCGGGGCTTCCCGGCTCAACTCGACGATGTCGAGGTGTTCCGGGGACAGCGTCTGATCAGATACCGACCGGCTCTTGAGCGTGTCGGCGATGACCACCGCTATCAGGTCGAGCTTTTCTTCGGTCAGGCTGCGGGTCCGGCCACGCGTCATGGCGTACGGCCGAACCACCGGCCCCGCCGCGTCGTCGAACCAACGCGCTGTGTCTTCCCCGTCTGTGTTCATGTCACCCCATCACCCACTGGACCGCGGAGCGGTACCCAGGTGAGTGCCGACGCGCTTGACCAGGAGCGTCATCTCGTACGCCACCTGCCCGACGTCGGAGTCGGCGTCGGCGAGCACGGCCAGACAGCTACCGTCGCCGGCCGCGGTCACGAAGAGGAACGCGTCATCAAGTTCCACGATGGTCTGCCGGACCCGGCCGACCTCGAAGTGGCGACCGACGCCCTTGGCGAGGCTGTGGAATCCAGAGGCGACGGCGGCCAGGTGCTCGCCGTCCTCCCGGGTCAGGTCCCGTGATGCGCCGGTCGGCAGTCCGTCTCCGGAGAGCACGAGCGCCTTGCTGATGCTTCCGACCCGCTCGACGAGCTCGTCGAGCAGCCAGCTCAGCTCGCTCGATGGCCTAGGCGCGGCGTTGAATGGTGCGGTCATCGACCGTCCCCCTCCCATGTCGTTCCTGGTGCTGTGCCCGCCGGGCCATTGGAGTCGGCGGAGGTGGTGTGCTGCTGCCGGCCGCGCTGCCAACCGCGCTGGAGCGAGGCCATCTTGGCCCGCGCCATCTCGGCATCGCGCTGGGGGTCAGAATCGTCCGGCTGCGGTTCCGGCTCCGCCTGCGGGGCGGGTTCCTTCTTGAGCTGCGGGGCGAGGCTGGCCTGCCGGACCCGGCGCGGCAGACCCGTGGCCGAGGTGGGCGCGGCGGGCCGGGCCGCCGGCGGTGCGGGGCGCTGCACGGTGAGCGTGGGCTCGGGGTCGGGCACCGGCTCCATCGGGCGGGCCGCCTGGCCGCCGCCGGGGCGCTGGTCGCGGCCGGCACGGGGGCCGTCCACCGGGCGTCCGTGGTCGGAGACGAGCACGGGGTGCCGCCGCCGGGGCAGCGGGACGGGTTCGCCGGAGGGCGCCTGGTCGTCGATCGCCTGCTGGTGCTCGGTCGTGGGACCGGCGTCCGGTACGGGCTGCGGCGCGCCGCGGCCACGGAACCAGCCGCCCTCCACATCGTCCGGCTCGTCGTCGTCGAACGGCGTGATCGGTGCCTCCAGTTCAACCGGTCCGTCCAGCGGGTCGTTCTCCAGCGCACGGGCGTGCTTGCCCTTGCGCGGTCCAGAGCCCTGGCCGATCGCGGCGATGCCGGTCTCGGAGGGGCGCAGCCTGCGCGTGTCCTCGTTGGGTCGCTCGCCGCCGAGCTCGACCTCGCCCTCGGAGAGCAGGTTGGCCGGGATGAGCACGACCGCGGTGGTGCCGCCGTACGGGGAGGGCTGGAGCGAGACGCGTACGCCCTGGCGCTGGGCGAGCCGGCTGACCACGAAGAGGCCGAGGCGGTCGGTGTCGGAGAGTTCGAAGTCGCGGGTCTCGGCCAGCCGCAGGTTGGCTTCGAGCAGCGCATCGGGGGTCATGCCGAGGCCGCGGTCGTGGATCTCCAGGGTGAAGCCGTTGGAGACCCGCTCGCCGTGCACCTGTACCGCGGTGTGCGGGGGCGAGAAGACGGCGGCGTTCTCCAGCAGTTCGGCGATGAGGTGGGTGAGGTCGGCGACCGCGGGACCGTTGACGGCCAGTCGCGGCAGTCGACGCACCTCTATTCGCTCGTAGTCCTCGACCTCGGCGACCGCGGCCCGGACCACGTCCATGAGCTGGATGGGCTTGCGCCACTGGCGGGAGGGTGCCGCGCCGGAGAGGATGACCAGACCCTCGGCGTGCCGCCGCATGCGGGTGGTCATGTGGTCCAGGCGGAACAGGTCGGCGAGCTCGTCGGTGTCCTCGGTGCGACGTTCCATCGCGTCG
The DNA here is from genome assembly GCF_047525675.1 of Streptomyces sp. 796.1. Classification (NCBI taxonomy): domain Bacteria; kingdom Bacillati; phylum Actinomycetota; class Actinomycetes; order Kitasatosporales; family Streptomycetaceae; genus Streptomyces; species Streptomyces sp. 796.1. Next base: position 10,933 of record NZ_JBLIWA010000033.1, read on the forward strand.
AGGAGGGTGAGCTGGCGGTGCAGCAGGACCTGGTGGCGGCGGGCGAGGTTGACGAACACCTCGGAGACGCCGCGCCGCATGTCGGCCTGCTTGACCGCGGCCTCGATGGCCGCGCGCTGGAGGGTGTTGAGGGCCTGGCCCACCTGCCCCATCTCGTCCCCGCCGTATTCCAGGCGGGGTGCCTCGGCCTCGACGTCGACCTGCTCACCCGCGGCGAGCCGGCGCATGACGCTCGGCAGTCGGACTCCGGAGACCTCGTGGGCGTCCTTGCGCAGGCGCTGGAGGTCGCGGATGAGGGCCCGACCGATGCGGATGGAGACGAACAGCGAGGCGAGCAGGGCGAGGAAGCCGAGCACACCGGCTGCGCCCGCACGGAGCAGGACGCGGGTGGCCTCGGGGCTCACGACGTCGTCCTTGTACCGCTTGGTGTACTGCTTGCCGAGGCTGTCGTAGTCGTCGAGCGACGGGTTGACCGCGGCCTCCCAGCGCTTGCGGTCCACCACCTCGATGGTGCGCTCGGGGCCCGCGTTCTGGATGGCGTTCTCGACGTTGTACAGCGCCTCGGGGGCGGGGGACGTCTGTCGATAGTCCTGGATGATCTTCTGCTCGTGCGCCGGCAGCACCGGAAGGTTGGTGGTGTAGATCAGGTCCCGCTCGGCGCGCAGGTCCGACATCTTCCGCAGGTCCTGCCAACTGATCCGCTTGGCCGTGACGCCCGCGACGTACAGGGCGTCCTCACGGGCCAGCGCCTCACGCGCACGGATCATCGCGACGATGGCGCGACCGTGCTTGTCGATGTCGGCGTTGGGCACCGTGTGCAGGGCGTAACGGAAGTTGTAGACGCCGTCCACGAGGAAGTTGTACTTCTCGAACGCGCTGCTGCGGCTGATGGAGTTGTTCTCCACCTTGCTGCGCAGCGCGTCCAGGCCCTTGGTGCTGTCTAGGAACGTGGCGAGCTGTCGCTCCGAGTCGGAGTTCATGCTGTCACGCGTGTCCTCGCTGCCCGCGTTGTCGCGCAGCTTGTCCAGGACCGTGTCCGTGTAGTGCTGCCGCTCGCGTAGCTGGGCGAGGGCGCTGGAATTGCGATCTGCGAGGTAGATGAGCGTCTGTCGACGCTCCTTCTGGATGGCCTGCACCGCGTCCTCTGCCGGCGCACCGACCTTGTCGATGACATCGGCCGCGTCCATCAGCTGGATGGCCTCACGACTGGTGATCACTGTAGCGAAGGCCCAGATTGCCGTCAGTGAGACAAGCGGCACCAGCAACAGCGCCACGATCTTCCGGCGGATCGACTTACCGCGAAAGCGCATGGCCTCCCTAACGTCAACCCCGCAGACGCGGGGGATGTTCCGACAACAAGCGGCGCGAGCCTACTACTGCCGCGTGACCAACTCGAAGACACGTCCAGCCGTTGACAGCACATCAGGTGCGCCCTTGATCATGAGTTGTCCGTTGTTGCCCCGACTTTTCAACCCACAGCCCAGGGATCGCGCTCCCACGGATGGCAGAACCCTGCCAACGTAGGGTGGCTGGAAACGCGCGGACCTCCGGGAACCTTCGTTCATCGTCGTACGTGATCCGAGGGGAAGCCTGGGTGGATTACGGCCGATGTCCCTCTTTTCGGAACCACTCAATCCGGGCACCTCAGGGGAGGGGGAGATGTTGATGGAAAAGAATCGCGACATCCCGTACGAGCGTCCATATTCGCTGTGGACGGAGGAGCCCGCACGGCGTCTGCGGCTGCCCGATCCGGTGCGCACGGCGGCCGTGCGAGCCGTGCTCATCATCGCGTTGACGCTGGTCCAGGCGATGATGGCGGTGTTGTGCACGCTCACGGACTCCTGGTTCGCGCTTCCCATGGTGCTCAGCTCCATAGCCAGCACAGTGGCGGCGACCTGGGGGGTGCTGGACGTGTGGGTGACCCGGCAGGTGTGGCGGCAGCGGCATGGGGTGGTTTCGGCGCCCAGCAGTTCGGCGCGGACGCTGCGGCGGCCCCGCAGGTCGGGTCGGCTGTCCGGCGTCTGAGCTCGGTTTTTCACACACTGTTCACCTGCGGTGCCGCTGTGGCGTCCCCGTGGTGGCCGGGTGGGCCCGCTGCGAGGACGCCAGCGGGCTCCGGCGGGCGCGCGGGCCGCGCCCGAGGCGGAACGCCCTGGTGGCTGCCGGTAGCTGGGTGGGGTGGGCCCGCGGCGCGGCGTGAGGCGGCGCGACGGGCCGCCCGTCACGGCGATCCGCGGAACGCGCCGCTCGGATGTCGCCGCCGCGCTTGAGCCGCGGAGCTCTACCAGTTCGCGGTGATTCCCCCCTTCAAACGGCCTCATACCAGCCACTTCGCACGCCCGCGCACGGGCGCATTTCCGCTGGAGGGGTTAGCGAGGAATCTCCCTTATCCGCCCATTGCTTGTGTGCGGGTGCTGTGGGATTTCGGGGGGGGCGGGCCCTGGTGGGAGGGCAGGGTGGAGCGGGGCAGCAGGACACGGGGGCCGTACGAGGTGGCGTCGTACGGCCCTCTCGTACGACGCCACCGCCTACGGCCCGTAGGGCCCCATCAAGGCCCTGCCCGGCGTGCGGGCGGCGAGCCGGGCGCCTACTGCGTGGTCACTCCTGCTGGGTCCGCTCCGGGCCGCCCGGCTCCACGGGCGCGGGGCCGGTGGGCTCGGGAATGGGCTCAGGGGCGGGCTCGGGCGCGAGTCCGGCGCGGCTGGGTGCCTGGTCGGCGGGCACGTCGGGGTGGTCGGGGTGGTCGGCCGCGGCCGGGTCTGCCGCCTCGTGCGGAGCAGTCGTGGGCGGGGTCGCCGTGGGTGGCTTGGCCGCCGGGACCCGCTGTTGCACGGGCGCCACCGGCTCCGCCTCGGGGCGGCGGAACATCCGGGTGGCGGTGATCTCGCCGTGCACCTGCTCCGCGCCGTCGTCCGACTGGGGCAGGCCGGGCCGCAGGTGCTCCTCGACGCTGATGTACTTCAGCCCGGCCCGTAGGTCGGCGTCGTTGCGCAACCGGATGACCAGCGGGAACTCGGCCAGGGCCGTGGTGTCGAAGAGGCCGGTGGTGTAGAGGAGCTGCACCCCGAGCGCGTCGGCGACGGCGCGCTGGAGTTCCAGCAGGTACGTCGCGTTGGCCCGGCCGATCGGGTTGTCGAGGAACAGCGTGCCCGCGTGGCGGTGCTTGTCGCGGCCCCGGTCGTTGCTGCGCAGCGCGGCCATCGTGCAGTACAGGGCGATCGCCGCGGTGAGGAGTTGGCCGCCGGAGAACACGTCGCCCATCTGACCGACCGGCACCCGCTCGGCGCGCAGCACCGCATCGGGCTTGAGGATCTCCACGGCCACCCCGCGCGGCAACAGCGCCGCGTGCACGCCGCGCAGCAGCAGCGACATGCCGTCCCTGCGCAGGTCGGAGTTCTTGCGCACGGCGGCCCTGGTGGCCTCGTCGATGACCTCGCCGAGGCGTTCGGTCAGCGTCGCCTGGTCCGGTTCGTCGAAGCGGATGCGCAGGAACTCCTGCCCCGACCACTCCCCCAGCCCCTCCGGCAGCCGCGACAGGCGCTGTGCGGAGCGCAGCGTGGCCAGGCAGGAGTCGACCAGCCCGCGCAGCCGGTCCACGATGCTGTCCCGGTTGCGCTCCAACTGGGCCAGTTCGTCGGTCAGCACGCGCAGCCGGGGCGCGAACGCGTCCGCCCAGGCCGCGGCGTGCTCGGGCAGCGCCGCCGCCGGCAGTTCCCTGATCTGCTGCCTGGCCGGGGTGCGTACCTGCTCGTAGCGGGTGGCGTTGGCATGGCGCACCAGGACGTCGCACGCCTCGCGGACGGCGCCGTCGGCCGCCGACAGGTCGGTGGCGCAGCCGCGCAGGGAGCGGCGGGCCTCGGCCGCGTGGTGGCGGGCCTGTTCGAGCGTGCCGGCGTACGGCTCGGGCTCGGCCGTCTCCACGTCGCCGCCGTGCGGGTGCTCCGGCTCCTCGGTGGCCGCGCCCCGGATGAGGTCGCGCAGCAGGGCCCCGGTCTCCTCGAAGCCGCCTGCGGCGTCCTCGGCGGCCCGGTGGGCGCGGAGCAGTTCGGCGTGCACGGTGCGCGCGGTCTCCAGCGCCTCCGTACGGGCGTTCAGCTCGCCGGTGGCGGTGCGCAGCGACTCCTTGGCCTGTTCGGCGTCGGCCGGTACCAGGTCGTCGGGGAGTTCGGTGTGGGCCTCGCCGTCGGCCGGGGCGTGCCGTTCGGCCTCGCCGCGTAGCCGGCCGAGCTGTTCGCTGGCGGCCGATGTGCGTGACTCCAGCATCTGGACCAGCGATTCGGCGCGGGCGGCTGCGGCCTGACGGGACGGGCCGTCGGCGCCCTCCGCGCTCTCCAGGAGGTGGGCCGCGCGGGTGCGGACCTTGTTGGTGAGGCGTTCGAGCGCGGCGAGGGCCGCGCTCTCGTCGCTCTCCGCACGGGCCTGCTCGGCGCGCAGGTCGGCGCCCACGCCGACCTTCTCGTACAACTGTGACGCGGCCCGGTACGCCTCGCGCAAGGCGGGCAGGGACGCGGTCGGCGCGGCCGTGGTGCCCGCGTCGGGTCCGGCGGTCTCGCCCGGTGCGTCGTCGGGGGCGCCGGCGATCTCGGCGCGCTCGGCGCGCAGGGCGCGGGCCGTGCGGTGCGCGTCGTCGGCGGCGCGCTGGGCGGCCCGGCGGTCCTCGTCCGCGGCGCGCGCCCGGTCCACACAACTGGCGGCCCGTTCCTCGGCCTCGGCCGCCTCGTCGGCGAGTTCGCGCAGCCGGGTCTGCCAGGTGGCGCGCTGGCGCAGCCGGTGGGCGAGTCCGACCAGTGCGTCGGCGGCGCGGCGGGCGTGTTGGGCCGCTTCCTGGCGCTCCTCGCGCACCCGGGCCGCCTCGGCGGCCAGTTCGTCGGCCTCGGCGCGTTCGACCTGGGCCGCGGCCAGTTCCTGGCGTGCGGTCTCGGCTGCCTGCTGGGCCGCGGTGGCCGCTGCGGCCAGTTCGGCCAGTCGCCCCGGCGGGCAGCCGGTGCGCCAGGACGCGAGCCGGGCGGCCAGCGCGCGGTCGCCGGCCAGCCGGGCGGCCAGCGCGCGGATGTCCTCGTCACGGGCGATGGCCCGGCCGCGGAGCGCCTGCCGCTCGTCGTCGGCCGCCCGCTCGTCGTGCATGGCCGGGTTGGGCGGTACGAGGAAGACGGCGCCGTCGGTCGCGGCCGGCCCCGGGGTGGGGGCCAGGAGGGCGGCCGAGGTGCCGACGGCGACGGCGGAGCGGGGCAGCAGGGAGGCCGAGCCGAGCACCTCGCGGGCGCGGGCGTGCGTGGCGGGGTCGGTGATGATGACGCCGTCCACCAGCTCGGGGCGGGCGGCGAGCACCGCCGCGTGGTCGGCCGGGTCGACGGCCTGTGCCAGGTAGCGCCAGCCGGGGAGTGCGGGGATGCCGTGTTCGCCGAGGTATTCGACGGTGGCCAGCACGTCGGGGCCGGGGGGTAGCAGCCCGCCGTCGCCCAGGGCGCCCAGGATGCGGGCGTCGTCGGCGGCTGCCGTGCGCAGTTCGAAGAGCTGGCGCTCGGCGCCGGCGACGCTGTCCTCCAGCAGTTCGCGCAGGGCGTCCGCGTTGCGGTCGAGTTCGTCCGCGCTGAGCACGCCGCCCGGGGCCGTACCGGCTGCGGCCGGCGGCTGCGCGGCTGGGGCTGTGACAGCGGCTGCGCCTGCGGCTTGGTCCGGTGCCGCGGTGGCCGCTCCCGGCAGGCCGAGGAGTTCGACGAGTCGGGGCTCGGCGCCGAGGGCCTCGGCGGTGCGCCGTTCGGCGTCGTAGCCGGATTCGGCGGCGCGTACGGCGTCGGTGGCGCGGGCGGCGGCGAGTTCGGCGCGGCTGTGCTCCGCGCCGGCGGCGCGGGCGCGATCGGCGGTCGACGTGGCGTGGGTGCGGGCGCTCTCCCAGGCGGCCACGGCGGTCTTCTCGGCGTCGCTGGCGGTGAGCGCGGCGCGGGCCGGGTCGGCGTCCGGGGCGGAGTCGTCGAGCCAGCCGGCCCGTACCGCGTCGGCCGTCTCCTGTTCGACCTCGGCCAGGCGCTGGCGCAGGTGCTCGGCCTCGCTGCGGGCCCGCTGGGCCGCGGTGGCGGCGGCGGTCGCGTCGCCGTGCGCCGCCTCGCCGACCGCCTGGAGACCGGCCGAGCGCTCTTCTTCCTCGGCCGCAAGTTGCTCACCGCGCTCGGCCGCCGCGTGCAGGGCGCGGACCAGTTCGCCGGCGGCCTTGGCGCGGGCGGCGAGTGCGGGCGCCGCGTCCCGCTCGGCCTCGCGGATCGCGGCGGCCACCCGGAGCGAGCGGTCGGCGGCTGCCCGGTGCCGCAACACCGTCTCGGCCGCCTGCCAGGCGGCGTGCAGCGTCCTGGCTTCGGCCAGCTCGCGGCGCTGGGCCGCGGCGCCCTTCTCGGCGGCGGAAAGGGCCAACGAGGCGTGCCGGTAAGCGAGTTCGGCGGCGATCAGGGAGCTGTGGCCCCGCGCCCGGTCGGCCTCGGTGACGGCGTGGGCCGCGGTGGTGACCTGATGGGCGAGGTCGGCCGCGCGGGCACGCTCCTCGGTGCCGCGGGCGATGAGCCGCTGGGCCAGGCCGCGGGTGCGCCGCTCGGCCCCGGCGTGCACGCCACGGGCCTGGGCGCGGTGGTCGGCCGCTTCGCTGATCCGGGTCAGCAGGTCGAGCGAGCCGGCCGTGAAGTCGCGCTCGGCGGTGAGTTCGGCCCGGCGGCCCAGCTTGTGGGCGAAGCCGTGGACGAGGTCGGCCAGCCCGTCGGTGTCGCGGGTGTCGGTGACGGCGCGCAGCAGCAGGTCGGTGAAGTCGGAGTCGTTCTTGACCGCGAAGAGACCGGCCGCCTCGCCCTCGTCGGCGTTCATCTCCCGCTGGTAGCGGAAGAGTTCGGGGTCGAGTCCGAGGTCGCCGAGGTGTTCGTTCCAGCGTTCGTGGATCTCTTCCCAGGCCACTTCGAGGTGCGGGTACGCCTTGCCGGCGTCGGTGAGGGCGTCGCGGAAGCCCTTCATGGTGCGGCGCCGGCCGCGGGCCCCGGACGCGCCCGAGGTCTCGGGTCGTACGAGGCCGTCCACGAGCGGGCGCACCGCGGTGGACTCGGCCACCGGCAGCGAGTCCAGGTTCAGCCCCGGACCGGGCCGGAAGGAGTACCAGGCTTCGGCGAACTTGCGCGGGTCGTTGGAGACCTGGCGTCCGCGCCACTCGCTGACCTTGCCGACGACCACGGTTTCGCCGGTGACCGTGTGCTGCCACTCCAGTGCGACGTGTCCGCAGTCGTCGGCGAGCAGGAACTTGCGGAGCACGCCGGAGCTGGCCCCGCCCAGGGTGTTGCGGTGCCCGGGGAGCATGACCGAGAAGATCAGCTTGAGCAGGACGGACTTGCCGCCGCCGTTCTCCAGGAACAGCACGCCGGCGGGCGCGGGCCTGCGGGGCGGGCCGGTGGGCTCTTCCTGGAAGAACTCCGCCTGGGCGGGCGCGGGGCTGGGCACCGGTTCGCCGACTCCGCGCAGGTCGAGCACGGTGTCGGCGTAGCGCGCACCGGCTGGCCCGATGGAGTAGAGGCGGACCCGGGACAGCTCGTACATGGCGGACTCTCGTGGTGTGGTGGGCGAATGGGTCGGGGCGGGGTGCGGGCGGGGCACGGGGTGGTGCGCGGTCGGCAGGGGCGCGCCGGCGGCGGATGCCCGTACGGCCGACCCCGTACGGGCGCGCCCGCGGTGCGGATGCCCCTACGGGGGTGTCCGTGCGGGGGCCGGGTCGCGGCCGTGGCCCGGTGGGGTGGGCCGGCGCCCGTGCCCGGGGCGGCGTGCGGTCAGGACGGGCCGCCGTGGTCGGCGTAGAACGGCAGGCCGGCGTCGGCGACCAGGTCGAGGTCGGCGCCGTCGGGTGGCGGCAGCAGGGTGGCGCTGCCGTCGCCGACCGGGACGACGCCCAGCTCAAGCAGTTCGGCCATGGCGGCGTTGCCGGCCATGTCACGGACCTGGAGTTGGTAGCGGGCGGTGGTGCGGTAGGTGCCGCCCGCGTCGTCGCCGGTGCGCTGGAGGAAGCCCGAGTCGACGAGGAAGGCGACGGCCTTGCCGACGATGCCGGTGGTGGAGCCGGCCAGCCGTCTGGCGTCCTTGGTGGCGCCGGTGGCGCTGCGCCGTGCGTACACCCGCCAGGCGGCTTCGAGGCCCGGCGCTTCGGTGGCGGGGTCGGTGTTCTCGCCGGTCTCCGCGGCCCGCTCCTCCAGCCGGCGGCACGCCTGGCGGACGAAGCCGTCGATCCCGTTGACGGTGACGCGGCCGATGTAGCCGTCGTCGGCGAGGTCTTCGGGGCGCGGGAAGGCCATGGCGGCGACGGCGAGGTGGGCGAGGCCGTGCAGGAAGCGGTCGGCCGAGTCGGGGGCCGCCCGCTTGGCGTAGTCGCCCATGCGGACGGCGAAGACGGAGTCTTCGGCCGCGGTGAGCGCCATGCCGGCGCGGGTGGACACTTCGAGCACGACGAGCCCGAGCCCGGCCGCCACGGCGTCGGCCAGCCGCGCGAAGGCGGGGTCCTCACGGTGCCGGCGCAGCAGCTCGGCGTATTCGAGGTCGCGGGCCGGCAGCAGCTTGGGCTGGAGGCCGAACGCCACCAGGCGCGCGGCGTCGGCGGCGTCGGCCGGGGTGACGGCGGCCTGGGCCGCGGGGCCTGACTGCTGGCCGCCGGTGGCGGCGCGGCCCTGGTCGTCCGTGCCCGACGGGCGTTCGCGGCCCGGCTGTGCGCCGTCGTCGACGCGGTCTTCGGTCACGGTCACTGCTCCTCGAAGTGGGTGGTCTCGGTGGCACGGCGGTGTCGCACGGGCGGCGCCGGCGCGCGGGGGCCGGCCGCTGCCGGGGGCGTACGGCGCGCGGTGGCCGGCTCCGGCGGCGGGCCGTGGACCGCGGGCGGGGCCGGCGGTGCGGTGCGGGCTCGGCACGCCCGGGCGGGGCGCGGGAGCGCTCCCGGGGCGCCGCGCCACGGGGCGGCACGGTGACGGCACAACGCGGTCCGGGCGGAGCAACACCGCGCTGAGGAGAGCCGGGGCCAACGCGCCACGGCTGGGGCGGCAGGCGAGGGGCAACCGGCCGCGGAGCAGCCGGACATGGGATAGCCGGGCGTGGGATGGCCGAGTGTGCCGCAGGCCGAAGGCGCCGGCCGGTGTCACGGGCCGGGCTGCCGATGAGTGTCGGGATGTGAGTACGGACCGGAGGGCGGATCGCGTCGCGGTCCGCGGGTGCGCTGCTGACGGTGCGGGCGGGCGGGGGCCGCGCGTGCCCGCGGCGTACGGCACGGGGCGCATCAGGCCACCTCCGTACGGTCGGCGGCCATGCCGGCGGCGTCCAACAGGGCCGTGCCGACGATGAGGTCGGCGCCGCCGAACTCGGGGTCGTCCAACTCGGTGCCGTCGTCCACCGCGAACAACAGCCGCTGCTCGCCCTGCCGGTAGGCGGTGCCGACCGGGGGGCTCGCGGCGTGCACCGCGAGCAGGGCGACCAGGTAGGGCAGGGCGGGATCGCGCCGGCGGGCCTCGGCGAGCAGCCCGGAGAGCCGGCGCGGTGCCTCGGGCGACAGGTCGAGCAGGTCCATAGCCGAGGCGAGCTGCTCCTCGCTGAACCGGTTGTCGTCGGGGGTGGCGATCAGGTCGGGCTCGGGCATCTCGGCGCCGAGGTGCGCGCGCTCCACGGGGGGCGTGAGCAGCAGGTCGACGAGGTCGCCGACCCGTACCGAGGTGGGGGTGCGCAGCCCCGTGCCGCGTGCGAAGAAGGCGTCGGTGACCCGGATGGCGCGCTCCACGGGCAGCGGCAGCAGCGGGGCGACGAGCTGGCCGTACAGGTCGATGCCGGCGCGCGCCGCGGGTGGGGCGAACGCCTGCCGGTCCTGCTCGGCGCGGAACATCGGGCCGGCGTCCAGCAGCCTGGACTGCAACTGCGTATGGCGCCGGATGCAGTCCTTGACGATGTCCACCAGCTCGGCGGCCTGCCGCTTGTGGTCGGGGCCGCGCTGGTCGACCGCCTCGTCGCGGGCCTTGCGGATGTTGGTGAGGATCGCGTTCTCGTGCCGGTACCGCTCGGCGATGTGGTCGAGCGCCTCGGCGATCATGTCCGGGACCGCGCGCAGCCAGTCGACGGCGCGCACGTTGCGCCGGGTGGCCTCCAGCGTCTTGCGGAGGGTTTCGGCGTACTGCACGGTGCGGTACCGGGCCTGCTCCGCGGCGAGTTGGGCATCGGCCAGCCGGCCGCGGCTGATCAGCACCTCCAGCTTGACCTCGGCCGCGATCTGGGCGCTGGTGACGTCCGTGTCCAGGGCGCCGACCAGGACGTTCACCGCCTCGTCGGTGGTGCGCAGATAGACCGTGCCGCCGGGCCCCGGGACCTCTTCGATGAGCTTGAAGTCGTAGTCCCTGCGGACGTACGTGCCGTCCGGGCCGAACGTGCCGTACACCGCGCGGAAGCCGCGGTCCACGCTGCCGACGTTGATCAGGCTCTCCAGCACCCAGCGGGCCACCCGCTCGTGCTCGGCGGCGGGCCGGCCGGGCGCCTGGGCTGCGACGCGGGGCAGCAGCCGGGTCACTATCTGCTCGTGGTCGGCGCCCGTGTCGAAGTCCATGGTCAGGGTGACCAGGTCGATCGCGGCGAGCGCCACCTCCGCCATCGCGTACCCCCCGTACTCCCCCGCCAGGTTGGCCTTGCGCACGTCGAGGTCGTGCAGCGGCGCGGTGCAGGCGAGCGCACGCAGCCGTCGGGCCAGGCCCTCATCGGCCGCCGGGCCAGGGGCTGGCCTCGACGCGCCACTGAGCTGGGGCGGAGCGGCCCCGGGGGATGGAGAAGTCACGTCGCACAGCGTAGGCGGTCCCACTGACAACGGACGAAACGGCGCGGAGGGCCGGTCAGTGCGTGGCACCGCCCACGGCGCGCAGCTCCGGTGTGCCGGCGGCGGCCGTGGCGGCGATGGCGCGCAGGGCCACGGCGCTGTCGGCCACCGCGAGGGCGGGGGCGCTGCCGTCCGGCACCTGCTCGGGCGCGAACGGGACGTGTACGAAGCCGCCGCGCAAGGCGGGGCGTTCGGTGGCGATCAGGTGCATGAGCCCGTAGAAGACGTGGTTGCAGACGAAGGTCCCGGCCGTCTGCGACACGCTGGCCGGGGCCCCCGCCGTGCGGGCCGCGGCCACGCACGCCTTGATCGGCAGGGCGGCGAAGTAGGCGGCGGGACCGCCCGGCACGACGGGTTCGTCGATCGGCTGCCCGCCCGCATTGTCGGGAATGCGCGCGTCATCCACGTTGACCGCCAGGCGTTCGACGGTCACGTCCGGGCGTCCGCCCGCCTGTCCGACGCACAGCACCACGTCGGGCTCGGTCGCCGCGATCGCCGTGCGCAGCGCGTCGATCGCGGCGCCGAAGACGCAGGGCAGTTCGACCGTGCTCCACTCCACACCGGGCAGCGGCTGCGCGGCGGCCTGCCGTACCGCCGACCACGAGGGGTTGACCGTCTCGCCGCCGAAGGGTTCGAACCCGGTCAGCAGGACGCGCTGCAGCCTGGCCTCGCCCTCCGTCGCGGCCTGCTGGCCTGTGGCGCCCGCAGCGGTCGCGTCGGCGTCGCCGGTACGAGGCGGGGTCGTTGCGGACGGGACGGGCTGGGGCTCTGCCGGGGAAGGGGAAGAGGACATGGGGCCTGCCTCGCTGATCGGTGGTGGGGTGAGTGGGGTGCCGGGGCAGTGGGTTTCGCTCGGGCCCGGCGCGGGCGGCTGCGGCGCGGCCCGCCGGGCGGACGTGGTCGCAGCCGCCCGGTCGGTGCCAGACCCGGCCGGGCGCCGGGACCGGTCAGTCGTCAGGGAACGGTCAGTGGTCAGGATCGATCAGCCGTCGGGGCCGGTCAGGTCGGGCCGCCAGCGTAGGGCGGCCCAGCGGGGCGGCAGGGCGGCGGGTTCAGAAGGCCACCGCGGACATGATCGCGATGTTGCAGCCGAGGAGCACGACGGCGGTGGGGAGTTGCGCCTTGATCGGCCCGTACTGGTCCTTCAGCTCAAGCAGCGCGGCGGGCACGATGTTGAAGTTGGCGGCCATCGGCGTGACGAGGGTGCCGCAGAAGCCGGCCAACATGCCGATGGCGAGGACCGCCGCGGCGTTGCCGTCGGCCTGTTCCACCAGGACCGGCCAGCCGACGGCCGCGGTCATCACGGGGAAGGCGGCGAACGCGTTGCCCATGATCACGGTGAAGAGGAACATGCCGACGCAGTACACGGCCACGGCCAGGTAGAGGGAGTCCTCCGGCAACACCTTGGTGGTGATCTCGCCGACCTCATCGCCGACGCCCGAGACGGAGAAGATGGTGCCGAGGGTGGCGAGCATCTGCGGCAGCAGCATCGCCCAGCCCATCGCCTCCAGCATCGAGCGCCCGGCATGCACGGGGGTGGCGATCCGCTTCTCGCGCAGCATCACCATGCCCACGCCCAGCGCGACGATGGCGCCGATGCCGAGCCCGAGGATGGTCTCACTGCCCTTTTGCAGCACGGGCTCGCCGCCGATGGACAGCTTCTTCACGCCGACCGCGCACGCCATCGCGACCAGCGGGATGGTGAGTGCGGGCACGAAGAGCCGGTTGCCGAGGCGGGCGGCGCTCGCGGTGCGCTCCGCGCTGGTGGTGGTGCGTACGGTGCCGCGGCCGGTGAAGCCGAAGCCCGCCAGGGCGGCCATCGCCAGCACGGCGACGCCCAGCGGCTCGGCCGGGGCGCGGTCCTCCGCAACCCAGGAGCTGTAGACGAAGCCCGCGCCGATCAGGCCCCAGAACGCCGCGGTGCCCACCCGCTTGGGGTTGCTGCGGTCGGTGATCATCTGTGCGGCCATCACGAGGAAGATGGCGCCGACGAGCCAGTAGAACCACTCCGCCTTGATCACTTCGCGGCCTCCTTGGCGGTCGGCTCGGTGGCGCCGGCGACGAGCAGTTCGCGTTCCAGTTGGCGGTCCAGGCGCAGCAGTCGCCACCCGTGTACGACGAAGGCGCAGATCGCGGTGGGGATCGCCCACAGCGCCAGGTGCAGGGGTTCCAGGTGGGTGCCGTAGGTGGTGTTCACGAAGCCGGTGATCAGCAGGATGGAGCCGACGGCGAGGAAGACGTCCTCACCGAAGAAGAGGCCCACGTTGTCGGCGCTCGCGGAGAAGGAGCGCACCTTCTCGCGGGCCTTTTCGGTCAGCGGCCCGTGGGCGCGTTCGGCGGCGCCCTCGGCCATCGGCGCCACCAGCGGGCGCACCGTCTGCGCGGGTCCGCAGACGCTGACCAGGCCGAGCGCGGCGGTGACCTGGCGCAGCAGGAGGTACAGGGCGAGGAAGCGCCCCGTGGTGAGCTTGGTGAACCTGGCGATCAGGGTGCGGGCCTGCTCCTGGAGGCCGTAGCGCTCCAGGAGGCCGATGACGGGCAGGGTGATGGCGAAGATCGTCACGGCCCGGCTGGAGGCGAAGCCGTCGCCGAAGGCGGCGAGCACTTCGCGTGGCGAGAGGCCGCCGAGCAGGCCGGTCACGATGCCGGCCACCCCTACGACCAGGAGGGGGTTGCGTCGAGTGGCGAATCCGATCACCACCACGAGGACGCCCAGGAGAACGAGCATGCGTCCGCCTTCCGCGTGGGACCCCACGAGGCGTGAGGAGAGTGAACGGGAGGCTAGGCGATTGTTCAACGATCCGACAAGGGGTTGAGAGATGCGAGTCATATCGGCCAGGCGCCACCGGCACCCGTCCGGTCGCCCGCGCGGCCGGGCCGGGCCGCGTCCGACCCGGCGCGCCCCCATCACGGCACCCATGACGGCACCCGCTACGGCGCCCACGCGGCGGTCGGAGCCGCGCAGTTGGCCGGGCCCCGCAGCGGGTCGGCGCGGGTCAGTCGGTGGCCATCTGTTGGGCGTACGCCCCCGAGAGCTGGGCCCGGGAATCGGCCAGGTAGTCGGCGAGCAGGGACTCGGCCTCGGCCGCCCGGCCCGCCTCAAGCGACTCCCAGACCTGCCGGTTGCGCGGCAGGTAGGGGGCGTAGAAGCGGCGCGGATCGGCCATCACGTGGAAGACCAGACGCAGTTCCGCGAAGACCCCGCGCATGAGGTCGTTCATCCGCGGGCTGCCGGCCAGCGCGACGATGCCCTGGTGGAAGTGGATGTTGGCGGTGGACAGCTCCTGCCAGGCGCGGCCCCGCGCGGCCTCCTCGCCGGCCACCACGGCCGCCTCGATCGCCCGCATCGCCCCGGCGACCGCGCCCTCGTACGGGGGCTCGCCCAGGCCGCGCACCGCCGCGCACTCCACCAGCGAGCGGACCCGGTAGATGTCGATGAGGTCCTCGACCGTCACGATGCGTACGAACACCCCGCGGTTGAGCTCATGCACCAGCAGACGTTCGCGGGTCAGCAGTCGGAACGCCTCCCGGAGCGTGTTGCGCGAAATGCCGAGGGCCCCCTTGATGCTGTCCTCGGAGAGTTTGGTGCCGGGCGGGAAGAAGCCTTCGGCGATGCGGTCGCGCAACACATCGGCCACCCGCTCCGCGGTGCTCGTGCGACCGAGCAGCATCCGGTCGGTCTCCAGTCCGGAGACGTCGATCACTGCCGTGAGCCGTTCGTCCGCACCGCTTGCCACGCTCGTTCTCCCTCGCCCGGTGCGACCATCGTGCGATGACCGCGTCTGCCCTGTTGAGCGCGCCGGTGCCTGGCTCGGCGCGACTGAAGTCAAGCCGAGATGCACCCTCCATCACAACAATCCCTTGTCGGATCGTTCAACAATCGTCTACGTTGAGTGTCGGCCGGCCGGCCCGGCTGCGCGACAGCGGAGAGCTCTACGGATGCGGGTCGGCCGGTTCCCGACGCCAAGCCCCGCGCCCTGCGGGGCACCTGGCGCCGCCGGCGTGGAGCCCGCCCGCCATCCCCGGCGCCGCTCCGCGCACCAGCCGCCACACCCCGGCGCCCGCTCTTGCCACGACGCCGCGCGCCGCCCGGCGCGCCTGCCCGAACGGACGGACATGACCGACGACGCGGACCGCCCTGCGATCGACCTCAACGCCGATCTCGGGGAGGGCTTCGGCCGCTGGCACCTGACCGACGACGACGCCCTGCTCTCCGTCGTCACCAGCGCCAACGTCGCCTGCGGCTTCCACGGCGGCGACCCGTCGACCATGCGCCGGGTCTGTGACCTGGCCGCCGAGCGCGGCGTGGTGATCGGGGCCCAGGTCTCCTACCGCGACCTGGCCGGCTTCGGGCGTCGCGCCATGGACGTACCGCCGCGTGAGCTGACGGACGAAGTCGCTTACCAGATAGGCGCGTTGGAGGTGTTCGCACGGGCCGCCGGGGCGCGGGTGGCCTACGTCAAGCCGCACGGCGCGCTCTACAACCGCTGTGTGCACGACGCCGAACAGGCGGCGGCCGTGGTGGCGGGGGTGCGGCTGGCCGGGGCCGATCCGCTGCCCGTACTCGGCCTGCCCGGTTCGCTGCTGCTCGCGGCGGCCACCGAGGCGGGACTGCCCGCCGTGCGCGAGGCGTTCGCCGACCGGGCCTACACCGCGCAGGGCACGCTGGTGCCGCGCGCCAGACCGGGCGCCGTCATCGAGGACCCGGACCTGGTGGTCGAGCGGTCGTTGGCGCTCGCCGTACAGCGCGCCGTGACCAGCATCGAGGGAACACAGGTCGCGGTGTCCGCCCGTTCGCTGTGCCTGCACGGCGACACCCCGGGCGCGGCGGCGACCGCCCGCCGGGTGCGGGCCGCGCTGGCCGCGGCCGACGTGTCGTTGCGGGCGTTCGCATGACGGCGGTGCACGGCGACACGCGCACGCCGCACGAGCCGGGTGCCCCGCGACGGCCCGCCGCGGTCGATGCGCCACACCAACCGAAGGTCGGAGACACCGCAGCGGACCCAGCCGGCGCAACGGGCCCGGCCGGCCCGGACGGTACGAGTCACGCGGACCGTACGGCTCATGCGAACGACGCAGACAGTGCGGGCGACGCGGACGGCGGGGCCGTGGTCAGCGTGCGCGGGCTGCCCGTCGGCGAGCGGGCCCTGCTGCTAGAGGTCGAGTCGGACGCGGCGGTCGAAGCGCTGCACGCCGAGTTGGTGCGCCGGCTCGGCAGCCCGGAGTTGCCCGCGGTGGGCGAGATCGTGCCCGCCGCGCGCACCGTGCTGCTCGACGGGCTGGCCGACCCGGCCGCCACCGCGGCCCGGGTCGCCCGCTGGCGCATCCGGGTCGGGCCGCGCGAACACGGCAGCGTCGTCCGCATCCCGGTCCGGTACGACGGCCCCGACCTGGTCGGCGTCGCCGCGCTGTGGGGGGTCACGCCCGATGAGGCAGTACGCATCCACGCCGGCGTCGAGTACCGGGTGGCCTTCTGCGGCTTCGCGCCCGGCTTCGGCTACCTCACCGGGCTGCCGGACCGCTACCACGTGCCCCGCCACGACACCCCGCGCACCCGGGTGCCGGTCGGTTCGCTCGCCATCGCCGGCCCGTACACCGGGGTCTATCCGCGCTCCTCGCCCGGCGGCTGGCAGCTCATCGGCACCGCGGACGTGGTGCTGTGGGACCCCGACCGGGAACCGGCCGCGCTCCTCGCCCCGGGCACCCGGGTCCGTTTCGTCCCCACGACCGACGGCACGACCGGCGGCGCGACCGATAGCACGGACGCAGCAGGCGCAGCGGCCGAAGCGGCGGGGCGGGCGACGGACGGGGCGGCCCGATGAGCAACGACGGCGCACTGACGACCGATGACGCGCGGGGCCCCGGCACCGCACGGGTCGCGGGCAACCCGCTCACGGCCGCCAACGTACGGGCGAACGTCCTGGTGAACACGGTGACGGTGGTGCGGGCCGGCGCGCTGAGCACCGTGCAGGACCTCGGCCGGGCCGGCCGCGCGCACCTGGGGGTGCCCCGCTCGGGCGCCCTGGACGAGCCCGCGCACCGGCTGGCCAACCGGCTGGTGGGCAACCCGGAGCGGGCGGCGACCATCGAGACGACGCTCACCGGCTGTGCGGTACGGGTGGCCCGGGCCACCACCGCCGCCGTGACCGGCGCACCCTGCCCGGTCACCGTCGACGGCCGACCCGCCGCGTGGGGCGCCCCGCTGCGGCTGCCGGCGGGCGCCGTGCTTGAGGCGGGCGCGGCCACCCGCGGGGTGCGCAGCTACCTGGCCTTCGGCGGCGGCGTCGACGTCGATCCGGTGCTCGGCAGCCGCGCCACGGACGTCCTGTCCGGGCTCGGACCCGACCCGCTGACCGACGGGGCGCGGCTGCCGCTGGGCGTGCCGGCGGGGCCGGCGCCGCGGCTCGACGGGGCG
>NZ_JBLIWA010000033.1:28206-59918 GCF_047525675.1 Streptomyces sp. 796.1
CCCCCCCCCCCCCCGGGCCCGGCACGGGAGTTGGCGTTGCCGCTGGCGCTCGGCCCGCGCGACACCTGGTTCACCGCCGACGCGCTGCGCACCATCGGCCGTGCCGCGTACGTGGTCTCCGCCGCGAGCAACCGGATCGGGCTGCGTACGGACGGGCCCGCGCTCGAACGGGCCGAGCGTGGCGAACTCCCCAGCGAGGGGCTGGTGTTGGGCGCCGTCCAGGTGCCTCCCGACGGGCGCCCCGTGCTCTTCCTGCACGACCACCCGACGACCGGCGGCTACCCGGTGATCGGCGTGGTGCCCGCGGACGCGTTGCCCGCGGCGGCCCAGGCCGTACCGGGCACACCGGTGCGCTTCCTGCCGTACCGGGCACGCCCCTCGCGTCTCCGCTGACCCGCAGGCATCCACTGACCCGTGGGCATCCGCCGTCCCACCGGGATCGCCACTGCCCTCGGCAGCCGCCCGCCGGCGAGCAGCGGACGGGCAGGCGGGGAATGGCGGGCGAACAGCCCACGCGCTCCGGCGAACCGTGGGCGAACAGCCGAATGGGCTCCGCGCTGACTCAGTGCGCGGAGCCCATCGGCGTCGATGGTCGGCCCGGCGCCTCGCCGTCTCGCGACGGCGGGGGCCGGCAGCCGGCCCGGGGCAGCGCCCGCGGCCGTCGGGTGACCTGCACCCCACGACCGGGCTGGCTGGTCCCCGGCGCGAGCCTTCCCATCCTCCCGGTGGATGCCCCCTGGGGATCGGCCGCTAGCGCGGCTCGGTCCCCCATCCGTGCAACAGCATCGCGAGACAGCTTGTTGTCGACAAATCCTTAGAGACCTTTAAAAAAGTTAGCCGCCCGACCGCTCCGGGCCACACGCCACGGCTCTCGCGCGGGTGGGCCAGTCCGCCCCCGCCCCTCCTGCCCGCACGACGCCCACACCCACGCCCCAACTCAGCGCCCGTCCTCCCCCGGCCCCTCCCCCGTTCCCGCCCCGTCAGCGCACCGCCCGTACCCGCCCCCGCCGGGCGTGTGCACCACCAGGACGTCACCGGCCGCGGCCCGTACCACGTCGCAGCCGTCCAGCGGCTGCACCGTCCCGTCGGCCCGCTCCAGCAGGTTGGTGCCGGTGGCGCCCGGTTCGCCGCCGGCCATTCCGTACGGCGGGACCCGACGGTGGCCGGTGAGCAGGGCGATGGTCAGCGGTTCGAGGCAGCGGATGCGCCGGGTGACCCCGCAGCCGCCGTGCCAGCGCCCGCGCCCACCGCTGCCGGGGCGCACCGCGAAGGTCTCCACGCGCAGCGGATAGCGCCATTCGAGCACCTCGGGGTCGGTCAGCCGGGAGTTGGTCATGTGGGTCTGCACGGCGTCGGTGCCGTCGAAGCCGTCGCCGGCGCCGGAGCCGCTGGCCACCGTCTCGTAGTACTGCACCCGGTCATTGCCGAAGGTGACGTTGTTCATCGTGCCGGAGCCCTCGGCCTGCACGCCGAGCGCCGCGTACAGGGCCCCGGTGACCGCCTGTGAGGTCTCCACGTTGCCGGCGACGGTGGCCGCCGGGTAGGTCGGGGCGAGCATCGAGCCGGCGGGGATGCGGACGTCCAACGGCTTGAGGCAGCCGCTGTTGAGCGGGATGTCGCGGGCGACCAGGGTGCGGAAGACGTAGAGCACCGCGGCCAGCACCACCGAACTGGGGGCGTTGGCGTTGCCGGGCTGCTGGGGCGAGGTGCCGGTGAAGTCGACGACGGCGCTGCGGGTGCGCCGGTCCACGCGCAGCGCGACCTCGATGGCCGCGCCACTGTCGGTCTCGTAGCGGCACCTGCCGTCGCGCAGCCCGGCGATGATGGCGCGCACCGACTCCTCGGCGTTGTCCTGGACGTGCCCCATGTAGGCGCGCACGACGTCCAGGCCGAACTGGTCGACCATCCGGCGCAGTTCCCTGATGCCCTTCTCGTTGGCGGCGATCTGGGCGCGCAGGTCGGCGAGGTTGGTCTCCGGCGCCCGGGAGGGGTAGCGGGCCGAGGTGAGCAGCGCGCGGGTGGCGTCCTCGCGCAGCCGGCCGTCGCGCACCAGCAGCCAGTTGTCGAACAGCACGCCCTCCTCCTCGACGGTGCGGCTGAAGGCGGGCATCGAACCCGGGGTGCTGCCGCCGACGTCGGCGTGGTGCCCGCGCGAGGCGACGAGGAACAGCAGGTGCGCGCCGGCGTCGTCGAAGACCGGGGTGACGACGGTGATGTCGGGCAGGTGGGTGCCCCCGTGGTACGGGTCGTTGATCGCGTACACGTCGCCGGGGCGCAGGTCGTCCGCGTTGCGGCGCAGCACCTCCTTGATCGACTCGCCCATGGAGCCGAGGTGCACCGGGATGTGCGGGGCGTTGGCGACGAGGTTGCCGGCGGCGTCGAAGAGGGCGCAGGAGAAGTCGAGCCGCTCCTTGATGTTGACGGAGTGCGCGGTGTTCTCCAGGCGCACTCCCATCTGCTCGGCGATGGCCATGAAGAGGCTGTTGAACACCTCCAGCAGGACCGGGTCGGCGCCGGTGCCGAGGGCAGCGGCCGGTGGCCGCGGGCGCGCCCGGGTGAGCAGCAGGTGCCCGGGCGCGCCGACGGTGGCCCGCCAGTCCGGTTCGACGACGGTGGTCGCATCGGCCTCGACGACGATGGCGGGCCCGTCGACGGTGTCGCCCGGGCGCAGTGCTGCGCGCCGGTACAGGCGTGTTCGCCGCCACTGTCCGGCGGCGAACATCCGCACGGTGTCGTGGACCGGCACGGCGCGGGCCGGTGCGCCACGGTCCTGGGCGGTGGTCTCCGGTCCACTGGCCCGTGCGGCGGATTGCGCTGCGTCGCCCCGGGCGGCGGTCTCCGGTTCGCTGCGCTCCGAGGCGGGCCCCCGGTCACCGCTCGGCGGGCAGTTCGCCTCCACCGCGACGGCCTCGGCGATCAGCGGCTTGTCCATGGTGAAGGCGTAGCGGGCGCGGTGGGCGCGGGCGAAGTCGGCGGCCATGATGGCGGCGTCGGTCAGCGGTACGGGCAGCGTCGCGTCGGTGCCGGCGTACCGCAGGTGGACGCGGGTCGTGGTGGTGATCGCGGCGGCGGGCAGGCCGTCGGCGACGAGTTCGGCCCGGGTGCGGCGGGCCAGTTCGGCGCCGGCCGCCCGGACCCGGGCCAGCCCGGCCGCGTCGCCGATGTCGGCCTCCACGGCCGTCTCGCGCATCGCGGTCGCGTCGGCCACGCCGATCCCGTACGCGGAGAGCACTCCGGCCAGCGGCGGCACGATGACGGTGGTGACGCCCAGCACGTCGGCGACGGCACAGGCGTGTTGGCCGCCGGCGCCGCCGAAGCTGGTCAGGGCGTACCGGGTGATGTCGTAGCCGCGCTGTACGGAGATCTTCTTGACCGCGTTGGCCATGTTGAGCACGGCGATGTCGAGGAAGCCGGCGGCCACCTCGTGCGGGCCGCGCCGGTCGCCGGTCGCGGCGGCGATCCGGTCGGCGAGCGCACTGAACTGCGCGCGGACGACGGTGGTGTCCAGCCGCTGGTCGGCGTGCGGGCCGAAGACGGCGGGGAAGTGCGCGCCGTGCACCCGGCCGAGCATGACGTTGGCGTCGGTGACGGTCAGCGGGCCGCCGCGGCGGTAGCAGGCGGGCCCGGGCACGGCGCCGGCGGATTCGGGGCCGACCCGGTAGCGCTGGCCGTCGAAGTGCAGCACCGATCCGCCGCCGGCGGCGACGGTGTGGACGTTCATCATCGGGGCCCGCATCCGCACCCCGGCGACCTCGCTGCCGTAGACCCGCTCGAACTCTCCCGCGTAGTGCGACACGTCGGTGGACGTGCCGCCCATGTCGAAGCCGATCACCCGCTCGTACCCGGCGTCGGCCGCCGCCCGCACCATGCCGACGACGCCACCGGCCGGCCCGGACAGCACCGCGTCCTTGCCGCGGAACCGCGCCGCCTCCCGCAGCCCGCCGTTGGACTGCATGAACATCAGCCGTACGCCCCGCAGTTCGCGGGCCACCTCGGCGACGTAGCGGCGCAGGATCGGCGAGAGGTACGCGTCGACGACGGTGGTGTCGCCGCGCGGCACCAGCTTCATCAGCGGGCTGACCTCGTGCCCGCAGCTCACCTGCGGGAAGCCGAGCTCCTCGGCGAGCGCGGCGACGGCCCGTTCGTGCCGCGGGTGGCGGTAGCCGTGGGTGAGGACGACGGCGACGGCCCGCAGCCTGTCGGCACGGGCCGCCCGCAATTGCTCCCGCACCCCGTCGAGCTCCAGCGGGCGCACCACCGCACCGTGCGCGTCCAGCCGCTCGGGCACCTCGATGACCCGCTCGTACAACGCCTCGGGCAGGACGATCCGCCGGTCGAAGATGCGCGGCCGGTTCTGGTACGCGATGCGCAGCGCGTCTCGGAACCCCTCGGTCACCACCAGGACGGTGGGCTCACCTGCGCGTTCGAGGAGGGCGTTGGTGGCGACGGTGGTGCCCATCTTGACGACGGCGATCCGCTCGACGGGCAACGGCTCGTCAGCGCCGAGCCCCAGGGTGGCCCGGATACCGGCCACGGCGGCGTCCTGCCGGCGCTCGGGATGGTGCGACAACAGCTTCCTGGCAACCAGCCGCCCGTCCGGCCGCCGCCCCACGACGTCCGTGAACGTCCCGCCCCGGTCGATCCAGAACTCCCAGCGTCCGGTGGTCATCCCTCCAGTGTCGCAGCGGGGCGCGCACGGGGCGGGCGGGCCGGGAGCCGGACGGGCGTACGGGTGCCCCTGGCGGGGCGGGCACCGCGGGCGGGCGCGCGGGGGCGGCCCGGGCCGTGGACCGGCACCGACGACCGCCCGGTGCCCCCTGGCGCCACCGGCACGGCCGGGCCGTGGAAGGTCGCAGCGGCCGGCGGGTGGGGCACCTCCGAAAGCGTCCGCAGACGTCCGGGAGGCGGGCGGGGCCTGGGACCGAGGCGTACGGAACCGGTGCGGTGGCATATGGCGCCTGGCGCCCGCGTACGGGAGGGACGTACGGGGCCGGGGGCGGACCCTGGACGGGTCGGTTCTGCGTGACCTGTCTCATCCGGAAGGCGGGCGCCTTCGAGTGCTCTGCCATGCTCGCCGGCTATGAGCGACCTCGCATTCGATGCCCTGCTGTGCGACCTGGACAACGTCATCCGTTTCTACGACCTGGACGAGGTGAACCGCCTGGAGCAGGCCGCGGGCCTCCCTTCCGGCACCACGATGGAGATCGCGTTCGCTCCCGAGCGGGACCTGCCGCTGCTGCTCGGCCGGATCAGCCGGGCCCAGTGGGCCGCATCCATCGCCGACGCCCTGGCCGCCAAGGTTCCGACCCAGCAGGCAGCCGCTCTCGCCACGGCGTTCGCCCACGCCCCCTCTCGCGCGGACCAGCACGTGGTCGAGCTGATCCGGCAGGTCCGCCGTAGCATCCCGGTCGTACTGGTCACCAACGCCACCGTTTGGCTCGACAGCGATCTTGCCCAGCTCGGCCTCACCGACCTGGCCGACCACGTGGTCAACAGCTCCCGTGTCCACGTCGCCAAGCCGGACGCCGAGATCTACAAGATCGCCGTTGGGCGTGCAGGCGTCCCCGCCCACCGCTGTGCCTTCGTCGACGACAGCCAGGCGAACGTCGACGCCGCCCGCCAGGCCGGCATGACCGCCGTGCTCTACCGCGACGTCTCCGACCTTCGCCAGCTCGTCGACCCCATCGTGAACACGGTCGGCCCGTCTCCCGTGTAGGCAAGGCAAGCGGCCCTGGGCGATGGGCCAGCAGTTCGCTGGGAGCCGGTCAAACGTCGGTGAGACCGCTCTTCGGCGAGGCAGGTCACTGCGGATAGAGACCGGCACCGATGAGGATGGCCACCCGCACGGCCGCTCCCCGCGCCCCGACCCGGGCCCGCCGCCCCCGCGGGGCCCACCGTCGGCGGGCCCCGGCGGAGGCAGCGGGCGGCGCCCGCCCCTCATGCCGGGCTGCCCGCGCCCAGCGGGCCCACTGGGCCGCGGCGGGTGGCGGTCAGTGCGCTGCGGGTGCTCGTGCGGGTACGGGCGTCGAGGAGGTGGCCGGTGCCGCGTAGTCGGTGGCTGCTCTCCAGGGCCGCCAGCCGCACCAGGTCGGGCAGGAGGTCGCGGCAGCGGTCGACGACCCAGCGCGAACCGCGCGTGGCCAGCCACCAGGAGCCGCCTGCGAAGGTGGGCCGCGGCCCGTCGGGAACGGTCGACGGCGCGGGCCCGAGCAGCGCGCCGCGACGCCCGAGCGCGGCGTGGAACTCCCGGGCCAGCAGCCGGTGGCCGAGTTCGCTGGGGTGTAGCCGGTCGACGCTGCGGGCCGCGCGCTCGGCGGCCCAGGTGCCGCCGGCGAGGTGGACGTGGACCGCGCCGTAGCGCCGGGCCAGCACGTGGATGACCGTGTTCAGGGCCCGCATCCGTCGGGTCAGCGGCGCGGCCAGCGGCCTGGGCAGGCCCAGCGCCCGGCCCGGGTCGGGCAGGCACGCCGTCAGCACTAACGCCCCGTCGGCGCTCAGCAGGCGCATCGTCAGGTCGAGGGCCGTGGCCACCTCCTCGATGTCGAACCCCGCCCGCAGCGTGTCGTTGCCGCCCACCACGACGGACGCCAACTGGGGCCGCGATCTGCGGGCCGTGGGCAACTGGGCGTGCGCCATCTCGGTGGCCAACGCACCGCTCCTGGCCAGGTTGACGAACTCCACGTGCGCCACCCGCCACGGCTCGGGGCGCGGCCCGGCGGCGGGCCTGGCCACGGGCCAGGGGCCGCCACCGGGCTGCACCGCCACGCCCGGCGCCGCTTCCGCCCCCACCAGCGCGCCCGCCAGCAACGCCGCCCACCCGCGCCACCCACCCCCGGCCACCGGATCACCCACGCCCGCGGTCAGCGAGTCCCCCAGCGCCACGAACCTGAACGGCACGTGTGGGCCACCGGCATCCGAGATGCCCCCACCCGCCGCCGCGGCAGCCGGGCCCGGGTCGGGGGCCGCCGCCAGGCCGCCCGCTCCCGTCCCGCCCGCCACGGCCGCCCCACCGCCGCGCGGGCCGCTCGCCACGCCGCCGGCCGACCCTTCCGCCACGGAGGTCACGCCCTCCGCCGCCGCGGCCCCACCGCCGGCCGTGGCGGCCGTACCCATGTCCGAGGCTGTCACGGGATCACCCGCCCCCGCCCCTCCAGCAGCCCCCGGCGCGCCCAGGTCAGGCCGCATCACGCCACCGTCCCGGGCGGTATAGCGCGTGCCCCGGGCAGAACGGCGCGTGCCCCGGGGGCCGTCACGTCGGGCCCCCGGACGCCGGGGGCACCGCGCGTAGTGCCACCGGTCGGACCGCTCCGGCCGGCCCGGGCGCCGGCTCCCCGGCGCGGTCGGCTCCCGCGGCGGGCCCCGCGGGCGAGGCCGAGGCCGAGGCGGCAGCCGGCACGGTGGCCAGGTCAGGCCCGGAGGCCGGCCCGGACGCGGCAGCACCGAGCGGCGCGGCATCGTGGGCGGCCAGGAAGGCGGCGACCGCGGCGGGCCAGCCGAACTGTTCCGCCCGGGCCCGCGCCGCGGCGCGGCGGTCGGGTTCGGGGGTGGCCAGCACGCCTTCGACGGCATCGGCGAACGCCGGCCCGTCGTCGGTGGCGCTGGCGCCCGCCGTGGCGACGATGTCGGGCAGCGCCGAGGACGCACTGACCACCACCGGCGTACCGCACGCCAGCGCCTCAAGCGCGGCGAGCCCGAACGTCTCGGCCGGTCCCGGCGCGAGCACCACATCGGCGCTGGCCTGCCAGCCGGCGAGCTCCGCCCGGTGCGCCACGTGGCCGAGGAAGGTGACCGGCAGCCCCTCGGTCCTGGCGCGTTCGGTCAGTCGGGGGCGGAGCGGCCCGTCGCCGGCCACCACCAGGTGCACGTCCACGCCGCGCCGGCGCAGTTCGGCCACCGTGTCCAGGGCCCGCCCCGGCCGCTTCTCGGGCGAGAGCCGGGAACACATCACCAGCAGCAGCGTCGCCCCGCTCACCTGGCGGGCGCGCAGCGCGGCGCTGTACCAGGAGGGGTGGCAGCGCTCCAGGTCGACGCCGAGCGGCGCCCGTACCAGGTTGCGCACGCCCAACCGGACGAACTCGCGCGCGGCCCACTCGGTGGTGCACACCACGCGTGTGTAGGCGCGGGCCGTACGCAGGTTGAGCCGGTCGGCGGCGAACGCGGCGGCGGACGGCGGGACGCCCCACGTACGGAGCACGGCGTCGGCGCTCTCGTGGGAGACCATGACGGCCGGGACCCGGGCCCGGCGGGCCCACTCGCCGGTCCAGCGCAACGTGGTGCGGTCGGAGACCTCAAGGCGGTCCGGGGCGATCCCGTCGAGCAGCCCGGCCAGCGTGCGCCGGCCGGTGAGCACGCGGTAGCCGCCGGTGCCGGGGAGTTCGTGACCGGGGACGGTGATCACGCGCCCCTGCGCGGTGGCCTCGTCGGACGGCCGCTCGCCCGGGATGACCAGGACCGGCTCGTGCCCGGCGGCCTGG
Source organism: Streptomyces sp. 796.1 (assembly GCF_047525675.1). Classification (NCBI taxonomy): domain Bacteria; kingdom Bacillati; phylum Actinomycetota; class Actinomycetes; order Kitasatosporales; family Streptomycetaceae; genus Streptomyces; species Streptomyces sp. 796.1. Next base: position 36,681 of record NZ_JBLIWA010000033.1, read on the forward strand.
TAACCGGCGCCGAGTTCGCGCAGCGCGGTGCGCAGCCCGCCGGAGGTGGGGGTGATGAAGTTGGCGATGCGTACGATCCGCAGCGGCCCGCCGGCCTGCGGGGCGGTACGTGGTTGCGTCATGCGGCCCGGCCCTCCGTGACCCGCCCGGCGCGCTCGGCCAGCACCTCGGCGTAGTGGTCGATCAGGAGGTCGCCGACCATCTCCCAGGTGCGCCCCTCGACAGAGGTGCGGCCGGCGCGGCCCATGTCGGCCCGTAGCCGCGGGGATTCGGCCAGCATCCGGACCGCGTCGGCCACGGCTGCCGAGTCACCCGGGGGCACCAGGAGCCCGGTCCTGCCGTGCTGCACCAGGTCGGTGGGCCCACCGATGGCCGGCGCCACCACCGGTACGCCGCTGGCCTGCGCCTCCTGCACGGTCTGGCAGAAGGTCTCCTGCGGTCCGGTGTGGACGAAGACGTCGAGGGAGGCGAAGATGCGGGCCAGTTCCTCGCCGGTGCGGCGGCCGAGGAACTCCGCCCCCGGCAGCGCGGTCCGCAGGCTGGGCAGGCTGGGCCCGTCGCCGACGACGACCAGCTTGACGCCGGTGAGACCGGCCACCGGAGCGAGCAGTTCCACGCACTTCTCGGGCGCGAGCCGGCCGACGTATCCGACGATCAGCTCTCCGCCCGGGGCCAGGGTGCGGCGCAGTTCCGGGTCGCGGGCGGCGGGCCGGAAGCGCTCGGTGTCCACCCCGCGCGGCCACAGCGCGATCCGGGGCACGCCGTGCTCGGCCAGGTCGCGGGCGGCGGCGGTGGAGGGGGCCAGGGTGCGGTCGGCCGCGGCGTGCACGGCGCGGATCCGGCGCCAGGCGGCGCCCTCGCCGGTGCCGAGGTAGGTACGGGCGTAACCGCCGATGTCGGTCTGGTACACGGCGACGGTGGGCAGGTGCAGCCGGGTGGCGGCGGCCATGCCGCGCACGCCGAGGATGAAGGGGCTGGCCAGGTGGACGACGTCGGCACGGTGCGCGGCCAGGGTCGCGGCGAGCCGACGGCTGGGCAGGGCGACCCGTACCTGTGGGTAGCCCGGCAGGCCGAGCGAGGGCACGCGGACGACCGGGTAGGGGTGGGTCCCGTCGCTGTCGGCCGGACAGTCGTGCGCGCCGGCCGGGGCGAGGACCAGGGGTTCGTGACCGCGCCGCGCGAGGTGCTGGGCGGTCTGTACGGCGCAGTGGGAGACGCCGTTGATGTCTGGCGGGAAGGATTCGGTGACGATAGCGACACGCATACCGGTGTTGTCGGCGCGCGGAACGTGACCCGGGCCACGTGGATCTTTCCGATCAGGAAACGTCCCATGAGCGTTCGCCGCTGCTGGGTGCGGGTTCTGCCCTGCCGTGCGGGTCTGTCCGGAAATCGCCCCACCCCCCGAACCCACGCAGCGGCTCCGCCCGACCGACTCCCCCACCCGGCCGCCCACCCGACGACTCCGGCGGACCCGACCCGCTCCCGCGGCTCACCCGCCTCTCCGCGGAGCGCTCCGACGGGCCGGTGTCCCGATGTGACCGACTCCGCATCCGCCCGGCCCTCACATCGCGCCGGAGCGCCCGTACGAGCAGGCAGAGATCGCCGAACGGTCGGCGCCGGAGGACCAGCGGAGGGGGACCGGCAGACGGCCCGTCGCAAGGCCCGCAGACAGCCAGCAGGCGAAGCAGCAGCACCACCTGCGTCACCCGACAACGCCACGTAAGACGACATGTCGACAGAGCGCGAGCCAGTCCCGAACGGTCACCCCGGCCGCGACCGCATCGATGACCGCGTGCAACCACCCGGGCCAGGGCCGGAGCGACGCACAGACGCCCGGGCCGGAGCCAGGGCCGGCGGGGCTGCGTCCGGGCCGGGGCCGGGGCGCCGGCGGGGCCGGGGGCCGAGCAGGGCTCAGAGCGAGGCCGTGTCCGGGTCGATCCGGCTACGCACGGCCGTCTGCACCTCGGCCTCCTCGGCCGGGTCGGCGGCAAGGCTGCGCAGCCGCTCCACGACGCGGGAGTCGGCGGTGGCGGCGTGCCGGGCGGCCAGTTCGCGGGTGGATTCCTCGCAGTCCCACAGGCACTCCACGGCGAACCCGGCCGGGAAGGTCGGGTCGGTGGCTGCGAGCGCGCGCGCCGCCCTGCCGCGCAGGTGGGAGGAGGACGTCTCGCGGTAGATGTGGCGCAGTACGGGCGCGGCACAGCCGATGGCCAGCCGGCCCGCGCCGTCCACCAGCTCCCACAGCGCCGGCGCGTCGGGCCCCTCGGTGCGCACCACGCGCCGCAGGGTGCCGAGCACGGCGGTGGTGTCGTGCGGGCCGCCCCTGCGGGCGAGCAGCGCGGCGGCGGCGACGCCCAGCGCGTCATCGCGCCGCGCCCAGCTCCTGGCCCTGGCCAGCGCCGCGGTGCTGCGCATGCGCTCGAAGGCGGCTATCGCGGCATCGGCCACCAGTGTCGACGGCGCATCGGCCGCGGCCTCGATGAGTCCGAGCGCCTCGGGGGCGTGCTGCTCGGCCAGGTACCGCAGGGCGGTGGCGCGCGCCGCGTCCGGGCCGTCCGCCGCCGCCGCGATGACCTCGGGGAGGTCCTCGGGCCCGGCGACCGCGGTCAGGCAGCGGGCGGCCGGCCCGTGGCGGTGCTGGGTCGGGTGCGCGTCGAGCCCCTGCTGGGCCCATTCCAGGACCTCGCGCACGCTCCAGCCGGGCCGCGGTCCGGCCGGCCTGAGCTGTCGTTGCCAGCGGTCGAAGCAGCCGTTTTCCAGTGCGGCGCGCACCCGGGCGGCGTTCTCGGGTTCGGCGGTGTCCTCCGCCCACAGCCGCCAGGGCCGCGGCTCGAAGGCGTCCCTGGCCACGGCCGCGAGCCTGGCCTCGCCCTCGGGGGTGCGCGGGAAGCGGGCCAGCACCAGGCCGCTCAGGGCGCGCAGTCCGCTGTCGTCGTCGCGCAGCGCCAACTCGTCCAGCGCCCACTGCCAGTTCCCGCCGGTGGCGGCGTACCGGCGGAGCAGGTGCAGGGCGTCATCACGCCCGTACGAAGCGAGGTGGCCGAGCACGGCGAGGGTGAGTCCGGTGCGCTCCTCGGCGGTGTCGATGAGGTCGTCCGGATGGAAGAGGTGTTGTTCGATCTCTTCAAGTCCGCCGTCGAGCTCCATGCAGAGCCTGGCGTAGTAGAGCGAGCGGTTCTCCACCTGCCAGTCACGGCGTGGGTCGCGCAGCACGCAGTGGTGCAGCGCTGAGAGCGCCTCGGCCCGCGGCGCCGCGAGGGCGTGCAGGGTCCCGTCGCCGCGGCCTCGCTGGAGGAGACCGAGCAGGGAGCCGCTGGGCGCTATGTCTGGATCGAACATGGGGTCAGCATCCGGGGCGGGGGGTTCGGCTGGCAACGGGATTTCCTTCGACCGGCATTCTTGCCGATGTCTGCGGTCGGTATGCCTGATGAACGACAGCGCCCGCGCGGTCCCAAGCGCCGCAGCCTACCCGGAAGCGCCGGCTCCGCCGATCCCACCGGCATATCCACGAGAGGCCGGTGACATATGCCAGAAGCACCACCGTATCGGGTATTGCCAAATCCCTTACAGACTGTCGCAGCCTGTGCAACAGTCGTCACCGGCCCTTCCTTCTAACTGGTCGCGCCGCGCCTGTATCGGAGTACGTCCCATGCCGTCGCCCCTCTTCGCGGACCGTTCCGCTCCGCAGCCGCCCCAGAGCGGCGCACTCGATGCACTGATCTCACAAACGCAACACCTGCGCGGCGGCCTCGACGCCGTTCGACGTGAGTCCAGCATCGAGGACGAGCAGTTCGAGGATCCGCGCGCACGTTGGCAGCGTGCCCTGTGCGAGCTCGCCGTCCACCACCTGGACGGCCTCGGCGAGCACCTCGGCCAACTCCGTGAGGGGCTGCCCGTCGATCCCGACGAGGCGCCGCCGGGCGAACGGCTACCCGCCGCGCCCCCCGAGCCGGAACGGCGCGCCTCGGCCGGCCGGGTCGGCAGCGCCGAATGGAACCTCCTCACCGACGAGGTGACCTGGTCCGCCGAGCTCTACGAGATCTTCGGCCGGCGCCCATCCGACGGCGGCCTCTCCCTCGACGAGCTCCCCTCCTGCGTGCACCCCGCGGACCAGTCCGCACTGACGGCGATGGTCACCGACTGCCTGGTGGACGGGAAGCCGATCGACGGGGAGTTCCGCATCATCCGTCCGATCAGCGGCGAGCGCACCGTGCACATGATGGGCGAGCCGGTCCTCGAAGCCGACGGCAGCACCGGCTCCATGTGGGCCGTGCTGCGCGACGTCAGCGAGTTACGCCGCAGCCAGCAGGCCGTGCGCGAGACCCAGGACTCGCTGCGGCGCCAGCGCCACATCGCCCAGACCGAACACCGGCTCGCGGTCGAGCTCCAAGAGGCCGTCCTGCCGCCCTGGCGCGGCACCCTCTCGCTCCCCACCGGCACCGGCGCGCTCGACCTCGCCGCGCACTACCTCCCCTCCGCCATCAGCGCCCTGGTCGGCGGCGACTGGTACGACGCACTCCAACTGCCCGACGGCCGCACGCTGCTCAGCGTCGGCGACCTGACCGGCCACGGGGTCGCCGCCACCTCCGGCATGGCCACCCTGCTCGGCGCGCTGCGCGGCATGGCCGTCGCCGGCGTGGAGCCCGGCCCGCTGATGGGCTACCTCAACCACATGCTCGACGTCTCCCCGCAGCCCGCGCTCGGCAGCGCCGTCTGCGGCCTGTACGACCCCGCCGCCCGCACCCTGACCTGGGCACAGGCGGGCCACCCCGCCCCGCTGCTGTTCCGCGACGGGACGGGGCTTGCGCTGCGCCCCCCGGAGGGCGTGCTGCTCGGCGCCACCTCGGGTGCGACGTACACCCAGCGCACCGAGGTGCTGGCCCCCGGCGACCTGCTCGTCCTGCACACCGACGGGCTGGCGCCGCGCAGCGTGCCGGCGAGCGCCGAGGCGGGAGCCGAGCGACTGCTCTCCCTCGCCCCCCGGTTCTCCTCGGCCCGGACGGCACAGGAGTGCGTACGGGCCGTCGTCGAGTGCTTCGACGACGAGCAGCGCGAGGACGACGCCTGTCTCCTCGTCGCCAGGATCGGCTCCGACGCATGATCCGACGCATGAGGTGCCGTCCGGGACACCCCAGGAGGTCGAGCCCGCCGCGAGCCGTCACGTCGACGGCCGGCACTGCGGCCCCGGCCCGATGGACCGGTACGACCCGGGCCACTGCGCCCCGACGCGCGACGATGCCGTCGGATCGCTCCGACGCCACGCCGAGCACCGGCTCACCAGGACCCGAAACCAACCGCTTCCCGACCGGTCACCGTCGCAACGAGCAGCGAGACGAACGCCGATCCGCAGCCGGCCCGGCACATCACGCCACGGCCTCGGACACCAACCCGCCGGCAGCGGCCTCTCCCCCGGCGGGAACGCCCGAGCGGCGGCACCGTACATCGCCACGCGTGACCGGGCAGGTCACCGCGGAGCAGTCGGGGCCGTCCCGTACGCGGAGCCGTACGGCCGGACGGTCCAGGGTCGACACCCTGCGGTAAGTAGGGCCATGACGCCGTGTGCTACCGGCGACTTTTACGGCCCCGTCAACGCACGATCCCGTCGGGATGGTCGCCGCACCGTGGCGCTCACACCGCGGCGTTCGGGCCCAGGCCGACACCGTTCTGTTGGGGCAGTGCCTCTGCGATCTCTTCCCGGAGAATGCGGATGTCGGTGCGGCTCGCGTACTGGCCGGTGAGCCGGTACATCTCGCGCAGTCGGTCCCAGGTGCGGTGCGAGGAGGTCTCACCGATGGTCACCAGGGCCAATCGTGCGTACTTGTCGCCGCGTTCCGGCTGGTCGTCGATGAAGCAGGCGGAGGCCAGCGAGATGTGATCGAAGATCTGTGACCGCTCGTGGCCGTCCTTGCGCAGCCGCAGCGCCTCCTTGGCGTGCTGCTGGGCGAGGACCGCGGCCTTCGCCTCGTGCTCGGCGAGGGTGCGGTACGCCAGCGCCTGCATGCCGTGCAGGTCCGCTTCGTCGAACATCTGCATCCAACTCGGCGCCGGAACATCGCCCTTGTCGGAGACGAAGAGCTCCTCGGCCTCGCCCAGGGTGCGGCGCATGGCCTGCCCGCGGCCCATCGACGCCTGTGCCCACGCCTCGATGGTGTGCAGCATCGCCCGGGTGCGGGGCAGGGCCTCGTCGCCCGAACCCGACTGGGCGAGCTTCATCAGGTCGAGCGCGTCGTCGGGGCGCCCGAGGTGCACCATCTGACGTGCGGCGCGGGAGAGGGCTTCGCCGGCGCGCGGCCGGTCGCCCCCCTCTCGCGCGGCGTGCGCGGCGATCACGAAGTACTTCTGGGCGGTGGGCTCCAGGCCCACGTCGTGCGACATCCAGCCGGCGAGCACCGCCAGGTTGGCCGCCACCCCCCACAGCCTGCGTTGGAGATGGGGCGGATGACGGTAGGCGAGCATGCCGCCGACCTCGTTGAGCTGCCCCACCACCGCCTTGCGCTGGAGCCCGCCGCCACGGGAGGCGTCCCAACGGCGGAAGATGTCGACGGAGTTCTCCAGGGCTTCGATCTCCGCGGAGCCCACGGGCGCCGCCTCGTAGCGGTCGAAACTGGCGTGGTCGGCGGTGAACACGCCGGAGGGGTAGGGGGCGCCGGATGCCAGGGCGGGATCGGTGTGCAGCCAGTCGTACATGGCGCTGCTGAGCACGGAGCCCGCGGTGAGCGCGGCTCCCGCGCCCACCAGGCTGCGTCGGTTGAACATGAGGTCCATTCCCGTGAATTCGGTGAGGACCTGGGCCGTACGTTCGGGCGCCCAGGGCAGACCTTCGTGGGTTTGCCCCTTCCCCGCGCGTCCCTTGCGGCCGAATCCGAGGTCCTCGATGGTCACGACACGACCGAGTCGCTCGGTGAACAGGGCTGCCAACACCTTCGGGACGGGATCGCGCGGCGTCTCGCCGGTCTCGATCCACCTCCGTACCCGCGAGGTGTCGGTCGCCAGTTGCGGATGGCCCATGGCCGCCGCCTGCCGGTTCACGAGTCTCGCGAGCTCCCCCTTGGACCATCCGGCCAGGCCGAACAGGTCCGCAAGACGGGCATTGGGTTCCCTCGTCACGTCAAGCCCCCAGGTTCCTCGGCTGTGTTGACAGTAGCCCCCGAGGTAGGGGCCCGCGACTATTCGCCAGGGTTCGCCAGGGTCCGCCAGATGGTGTGCCACCCGTGCGCGGGTGTCCTGTAGGAACGCGCCACCCTCCCCTGGCCTTCGGGCCCGGGCACGTGGGTCACACCGCGGGGCGACCCGCGGGAATGCAGCTCCGAGCCGTGCCGTCGACGACGGGACGACTCGGGCGTGGCGGCTCCCCGGCCGTCACGGCAGCACCACCGTCGCGCAAGCGACGGAGGCGACGGGGCCGTCCCATCGGGTCCCGCGCCGGTGCCGACTCGCGGCCCCCGCCCCCGGCCAGGGAACCCAGCCCGGTGGGCGACCGCATTCCCCAGGGTGCGGCCACCTTCCGGGTCTGGAGCGCACGCACTTGCCGGCACACGAAGGGATCTGTCTCGCCCATGTACACAGCATCGTCCTCCGTGTCCGTCCCCATTCGGCCGCACCGCCCGCACGTGGGTGGCGCGCCCTATCTCGATCCCAGCCGTGGCGGGCGGGCGCGACGGGCTGAGGGCACTGTTCCCCAGCCGCTCAGCGGGAGGCTCGACTTGTCCGGCCCGCAAGGGGCGCGACTGCGCGCGGCCATCGCGGCCGTGCACCGGGTCTGCCCCGAGTTCAACCCGGTGCAGGTACTGCGCCGCAACGGGCGCTCGGTCCTGTTCGTCGGTACGACGGGGCGGACCACTGCCGTGGCCAAGTGTCTGCTCGACCACTCGCCCGCGTGGACCGAACGCTTCCAGCACGAAATAGCGGCATATCGGGCCTTCGTGCGCCACCGCCCGCCGGTGCGCGTACCTCGGCTCATCGCGGCCGACCCCGACAGTTGCACCCTGGTGATGGAGCGCATGCCCGGGCGCGTGGCCACCTTGCACCGGCACCCGACGGAGCCGCCGCCCCGTGCCGACCTGCGGAACGCGCTCGCCGCGATCTACCGGATCAACACCTGGCGCCCGCCGTCCGGGCTCTTCGACGCGCCCATCGACTACGGCGCCCGGCTGGCCCGCTACCACGAGCTGGGGCTGCTCACCGATCGGGACATGAGCGACCTCCAGCAGTTGCTGCGCGGCATCGCCCAGGGGCGGCAGGGCCAGGGGCAGTTCTGCCACGGCGAGGCGGTGCTGTCGAACATCATGTTCGCGCCGTCGGGTGCAGCCCTGGTCGACTGGGACCACGCGGGGTGGTACCTGCCGGGCTACGACCTCGCCACCCTCTGGGTCGTGGTGGGCGCGGACGCGGCGGCCGGCCGTCGGCAGATCGCCCAGGTGGCGCAGAGCGCGGGGTGTGATGCGCGGGACGCGTTCCTGGTCAACCTCATGCTGGTGCTGACCCGGGAGATCCGGATGTACGAGACGGCCGTGCAGCGCACCATGCGCGACCCCGCGCCGGCGCCGGCCCCGGGCGAACCGGGGGCGAGCGCGGGCGAGCAGCAGCGGCTGCTGCTGCGGCGGCTGCACGACGACTGTGCGCTGGCCCGGCGCGCGGTGCGGGCCGCGGTCGGGACCCGCTGACCCGGCCCGGCCAATCCGCTGACCGGTCAGCGGACTGACGCGTCAGCGGACTGACGCGTCAGCGGATTGGCCGGCTGGTCGGTCGGTGGCTCGTTGGCCGGCTGGCTGGCCGGCTGGCCGGTCGGGTGACCGACTGGCCGGCTCACCGGCCCGGTCCCGTCGCGTGGTGGTGGGCCGGGAAGGCTCAGTCGGCCCACCGCCACGGGCGCCGGCCGACGCCGGCGGGTGACGGGCACCGGGCGTGACGGGCGTCGCTGGTCGCGGGAGCCGGCCGAAGGCGGAGTGGCCCGCTCCGTCACCCACTCGCCCGAGCACGATTGACGCGGCACCGAACAGCAGATACCTCGTAAGTGGGTTCAGCCCCATGCCCGTAGGACGCGAGCACCACCGCGCGCTCGTGCCACGGCCCAGTGCGAGGAGGCTGCATTGCCAGGTTTATCGGGTTTCACGCGGAGGCGGGCGAAGACGCGGGAGCGGGGAGGGCGTCGGCGTTGGTCCTCGCCCCGTGCGGCGATGGTCGCCGCCTCCGTCGCGCTGCTCGCGCCCTTGGTCTCGACGGCTCCCACCGCCACGGCGGAACAGCCGGCGAGCGTCGGCCTTGAGCAGGCGTTCACGGATGCGGCGCGGCAGTACCAGGTGCCGCGCAGCGTTCTGCTCGGCGTCTCCTACCTGGAGTCCCGCTGGGACGGGCATCGCGGCGCGCCCAGTGTGGGCGGCGGATACGGCCCCATGCACCTGACGGACGCGGTCACCGCGCTCGCCGCCGAGCACCACTCCCGGCACGGGACGGAGGACCCGCGCGGCGATGACGCGCGCCCCGCCAAGCGGCCGGCCGCCGACCCGCCCGCGCCCACCGTGCGTGCGCTGCCGGCGCGGCTGCGGACCCTGGAGCGCGCCCAGCGCCTGACCGGCCTGCCGGCCCGCGCACTGCGGGAGGACCCCGCCGCCAACGTGCGCGGGGGCGCCGCCCTCATCGCCGCCGCGCAGAAACGTCTCGGCCTGCCGCTCAGCAGCGATCCGGGACGCTGGTACGCGGCGGTGGCCGACTACTCGGGCGCCACCGACACGACGGCGGCCGGGGCGTTCGCCGACGAGGTGTACTCGGTGATCCGCTCGGGTGCGAGCCGTACCACCGACTCGGGCGAGCGGGTCAGCCTGGACCGGCACCCGGGGCTGCGCCGGGACACGGCGGCGCTGCGGCGGCTCGCCCTGCCGCCCGGCGACCGGGCCCCGGGCGTCGAGTGCCCGCGCGGCCTGTCCTGCGAGTCGGTGCCCGCGCCGTACCAGGAGTTGGGCGAGGGCGACTACGGCAACCACGACAAGGCCGACCGCCCCCGCTCGCAGCGGGTCGACTACATCGTGGTGCACGACACGGAGGGCTACTGGGACACCGCGCTGAAGCTGGTGCAGGACCCGACGTACGTGTCGTGGCACTACACGCTGCGCGCCACGGACGGGCACGTCGCGCAGCACGTGCCGACCAAGGACATCGGCTGGCACGCGGGCAACTGGTACGTCAACGCCAAGTCGGTGGGGCTGGAGCACGAGGGCTTCCTTACGGCACCGGACGCCTGGTACACGGAGGCGGTGTACCGGGCCTCCGCGCGGCTGGCCCGCTACCTGGCGCGGCGGTACGACATCCCGCTGGACCGGCAGCACGTCCTGGGGCACGACAACGTGCCGGGGACGGTCACCTCCACCATCCGGGGCATGCACACCGACCCCGGCCCGTACTGGGACTGGGCGCACTACTTCCGGCTGCTCGGTGCGCCGCTCGGGCCGACGGCGGGGCCGGACGGCGGTCTGGTGACCATCAGGCCCGACTACGACCGGCACCGCCCGGACTACACCGACTGCGAGAAGCCGGGGCAGCCGTGCGCGCCGCACGGTTCGGGGGCGGTACGGCTGCACACCGCGCCCTCCGCCGACGCCCCGCTGGTGAAGGACGTCGGGTTGCGCCCGGACGGTTCGCCGTCGACGACCGGCGTCAACGACACCGGCGCCCGCGCCTCCACCGGCCAGCAGTTCGCGGTGGCCGGGCGCGAGGGCGACTGGACGGCGATCTGGTACCTGGGGCAGCGTGCCTGGTTCCACGATCCCGCGGGCCAGCCGACGGCCGTCAACGCCAAGGGGTGGGTGGTGACCCCGGGGCCGGGCCGGGAGGAGGTGCCGGTGTACGGCAGGGCCTACCCGGAGGCCGCGGCCTATCCCGAGGGCGTGCCGGTGCAGGAGGTGTCGCCGCTGCCGTACGCGCTGCACAAGGGCCAGCAGTACGCGGTGGGGTTGCGCACCCGTGGCGAGTACCTGTGGGCCACCACCTTCGACCCGGCCGGGCACAAGGTGGTGCGGGGCAAGGACGCGTACTACCAGATCCAGTTCGGGCACCGGGTGGCGTTCGTACGGGCGGCTGACGTGACGGTGCGCCGCTCCGGGCGGTAGTAGCGGCAGCAAACAGCCGTGCGGCGCCTGCCCGGGTGGTCCGGGCAGGCGCCGCACAGTGAGTGACCCCGGGCCTGGCACCGGGTGCCGGAGCGCCGCCCCGGCAGCCCAGCCGGTCGGTGGCTGCGGCCCGGCGGCTCAGCCCTGCTGGAAGAGCTCGGCCGGGAGGGGCTTCAGGAGGCGGTAGAGGTCGTCGGTGATGGGGCGGTCCCAGCTTGCGATGGTGACCAGCACGCCGTCGCTGCGGTCGAACTGCACGCAGGAGATCCGGCCCTCGGAGAGCTTGATGCGCCGCACGATGAGCAGGTTGTCCTCGTGCATCACGGGGCTGTCCTCGGACTCCAGGACCGTGATCGGCTCGTCGTTGCCCAGCGCTTCGAGGAGCTGCGTGACCTCGAAGGGAACGCCGTCGCCCACCTCGCGCACGGGCGAGCCGGCAGGCAGGTTGCCGATGATCATCGCCGGTCCGCGACCGCCGAACAGGTCGTACCGCAGGAAGACTCCCTGGCAGCTACCGTCCGGTGCCGGCAGCAGACCGGCCCCCAGGTCACCGGGCCAGTCCCCCGGGTCCATGGCGAGGACATCGAAGTCCGGACCTGTCGGCGTGGCGGCACTGCGGCGGCGGAGAAACGACATGCGGACATGGTACGTGCCCGGGCGCGCGCTGCGCGGCGCACGGTGGCCCCTCGCCCCACCCCGCGGCCACCTCCGTCGGACCCACCCCTGGAGCAGGCACGTAGATCACTTCGCGGACACCTGGGCGTCACCTTGCCGGCTCGCGGCGGGGGTGTCACACAGCCCTGTCGGTCTTGTCGATCACCGGGCAACGGCCGCGCGGTCGATCACCGCGGGCGATCCCGTACGGGCGGTCGGAGCGGCGTCCGCGCGGGGGGCGGGGTTCAGGTGGCTCGGTACGGGCCGAGCGGTGTGCGCTTCCCGCGGGGGCGTGCGGTGCTGGGCGCGGGGCGGCGCTGGGTGCGGGGCCCGAGCCGCCGGTGTGCGGGCGGCTCGGGCGGGTGGTCCGTAGTGGGTGGGGCCGGCGGTGCGGCCGTGCGGCTCAGGTGAGGTCGAACTCGCCGTCACGGGCGCCGAGTACGAACGCGCGCCACTCGGCCGGCGTGAAGATCAGCGAGGGCCCTTCCGGATGGCGGCCGTCGCGCATCGCGATGTACCCCTCCACGAAGGCGATCTGGACGTCACCCGTCCCCTGGCTGCTCGACTGCCAATGCGCGTCGCTCAGGTCGAGTTGCGGCTTCGTGCCGTCCGCCAGTGCCTCTTCAGTGGTGCTGTCGGCCACGTCCGTGCTCCTCCCGGTTCGTCGTCCGCAGTCAGACTATCCATCGGCCCGGGACCCCGACAGGCCGCTGCGGAAGATCCCACGACAGGGCGGACCCAGGGGCCGTGCGACTCCCGGGACGGGCGCCAGAGTCACCGGCCCGGTGCCACGACCGGCGCGCAGACCGAACGCAGGCCGTGCGCCAGGGCCAGCGTGTGCAGCCCGTCGAGGTCGTGCGCGTGGTGCGCGCGGGCGGCGGCGGAGAACAGGGTCACGGGGCACAGCGCGGTGTTGCGGAGGGGTGCCGCGTCGGCAACGGCGCGCACCAGACCGCTGTTGACGCGGTTGATCTCCGCCCGGACCTCGGCCAGGTCCGGGCGGTCGTCCGGGGCCAGCCAGGGCGCCGCCCGCCACCTGCGGTGGAGCGTGCGCTGGACGAGCTTGTTCGCCTCGATCTGGTCGCGGAACACGGCCCGGGTGGCCTGCGGGTCGCCGCCCACCGCAGCGGCCTCGCGGGCCACGGCGACCAGCACCTCCCGCTCCCGCGCGGGATCGTCGATCGGGCTGTCGGTGCCCCACTTCGCGGCGGCCACCAGATCGGCCGTGAGCAGCCGGCGGGCCGCGAGATCAGCCAGGTCGGCCAGCGGGGGCAGGCTCCGTACGCCGGAGGTGGGCGATGGCGGGGACGCGGCTCCGGACCGGTGCGGTGCCTGTGCCGGCGCGGCCCCGGCGGGCGTGGCGCCGAGTACGAACGCGGCGCAGACGCCGATGAGCAGAGCACGGGCGGGACTCGATGGGCGCACGGGAACCTCTCACACGGGACGCGGGCCGACGCCCCACTCGCTGTTCGGCTGTCGGCTGTCGGCTGTCGGCTGTCGGGGGCGAGTGTACGGCGGGTGACGCTGCGTCAGTTTCAGGGTTGGCTCCCGCCCCCGGTTCCGGCCCGGGCTCCCGCTCCGCGCTGTCCAGCGAGTCAATCGCCTTCCCTGTTAAGGGAGTTCAACGATGGCCGCGGCTGGGATGGCGGGGGGAACGCGCCGGGCTCCCGCGCAGGCCACCGCACCACGCCCTACCGGTCGTCCCGCATAAACCGTCGCGTCTCAGCCGCCGCGCGGGGCGTTGGCCCGGTGCAGGGCGGCGGCCTGGCGGTAGACGACCACCGCCTCGTCGTGGCGGCCGAGGCGTTCCAGGCACTGGGCCTCGTCGTTGCGGCTGGCGAGGGTGTCGGGGTGGTCATCGCCGAGTACGCAGGCCCGTAGGGCGGCCACCTGCTGGTAGACCGTCAGCGCCGCTTGCCAGCGGTCGAGCCAGCCCAGGCAGACGGCCACCTCGCGACGGCTGACCAGGGTGTCGGGGTGGTCCTGGCCGAGCACCCGTTCCCGGATGGCCGCCACGTCGCGGGCCTCGGCCAGCGCCTCTTCCCAGCGGCCGAGCCGGCCGAGGTTCACGCCCAGGCCGTGGCGGGCGCGCAGGGTCTCCGGGTCGGCTGCGCCGTGCACCCGGGCCCGGTCGGCCGCCAGCTCCCGGTAGAGCACGAGCGCCTCCTCGCTGCGGCCGAGGCGGCCGAGGCTGATGCCCACCTCGTAGCGGGCGGCGAGGGTGTCCGGGTGGTCGGCGCCCAGCGCCTCCGCCCGGGCCGCGGCCACCTCGCGGTAGGCGTGCAGGGCCTCGTCGCTGCGGCCGAGTTGACCGAGTGCGTACGCCACCTCGTACCGGGTCACCAGCGTGTCCGGGTGCAGGGCGCCGAGCACCCGGGCGCGGGCGGTGGCCACCTCGTGCGCCATCCGGTAGGACTCGTCGAGCCGGCCGAGCCGGCTGAGGTTGAAGGCCAGGTTGTGTCGACAGCGCAGGGTGTCGGGGTGGTCGGGGCCCATGACGCGGGTCCGGGCGGCGAGCACAGTGTCGTAGATCTCGTGGGCCTCCAGGTGCCGGCCGAGTTGGCTCAGCACGTACGCGGTCTCCTGGCGGGCGGCGAGGGTGTCCGGGTGGTCGGGGCCGAGGGACCGCTCGCGGCCTTCGGCGACCCGCCCGTACTCGTGCAGCGCCTCGGCGGGGCGGCCGAGGCGGCCGAGGGTGAACGCGATCTCGTAGCGGCTGGCGAGGGTGTCGGGGTGGTCCGGCCCGAGGGCCTGTTCGCGTTCGGCGGCCACCGCGCGGTGCACCTCGCCCGCTTCTTCCCAGCGGCCGAGCCGGGCGAAGCTGAGGCCGGCGTGGTGGCGGATGGCCAGTCGGTCCAGGACGCCGGGCGGCGGCGTGGGCCGCTTCGGTTCGGCGCCCGTCGCCGGCGGGCGCGCGGTCGTCTGGGGCCCGGTCCAGGCACCGGTCAGGCCGGCGGAACCGTCCGGCGGGGCCTGCGTGGGGAAGGCGCCGGTGGCCTTGGAGCCGACGGTCATGTCCCGGGCCCAGGGCGGCAGGTCGGCACCGGCGGCGAGCCGCGCGGGCGGACCTGGCTCCGCCACCGGCTCCCCGCTGCCGGTCGGCGCCCCGGCTGCGGTCGTGCCGGTCGTGCCGGGCCCGCTGGCCGGCGGGTCGCCGTCGCCGACCCGGCGGGCGGCGGCCGACTCCCCCGGCTTGCCGCCGGCGATGCGGTTGGCGAGCGTGGCCGCGTCGGCCGGGCGCTCCTCCGGGTCCTTGGCGAGGAGGTCGAGTACGGCTTCGGCGAAGGTGTCGGGCAGTTCGGGGCGGCGCTCGCGCAGCGGCTCGGGCGGGGTGTCGCGGTGGCCGACCAGGACCGCCCAGGCGTCCTCGTGGTCGAACGGCGGGGCCCCGGTGGCCAGTTCGTACAGCACGCAGCCGAGCGAGTACAGGTCGCTGCGGTGGTCGACCAGGCCGCCGGCGATCTGCTCGGGCGACATGTAGTGCGGCGTGCCCATGGCGATGCCGGTGCCGGTCAGTCGGGAGGTGAGGCCGCCGATGTCGTGGCCGAGGCGGGCGATGCCGAAGTCGCAGATCTTCACGGTGCCGTCGGTCAGCCGCATGATGTTGGCCGGCTTGAGGTCGCGGTGCACGATGCCCTGCCGGTGGGTGTAGGCGAGGGCGACGCTGACCTGCTGGGCGATGTCCACGGTGTCCGCCACGGCCAGCGGTTCCGGCTGGCTGTCGTCCAGGAGTTGGCTCAGGTTGCGGCCTTCGAGCAGTTCCATGACCAGGTAGAGCACGCCCTCGCTCTCGCCGAAGTCGTGCACCACGGTCACTCCGCGGTGCTGGAGCGAGGCGGCCACCTGGGCCTCGCGGCGGAAGCGCTCGCGCAGCACCCGGACGTAGGACGCGTCGTGCTGGGGGCCGATCGGCTTGAGGCACTTGACGGCGACCTGCCGGCCGAGCGAGGTGTCACGAGCGCGCCAGACCTCGCCCATGCCGCCGCGCCCGATGATGTCCAGGAGCTGGTACCGGCCCTGGATCAGCCTGGTGTCCGCCATCGATTCCGCCATCGGCCGCCGTCGCCCCCGTCATCGCTCGCCGTGCCCTCCCCTGTCCACCCAGTATGGCCGCCGGGCCGGGCGGCTTGAAGGCGAGGAAGGGGCAGCGGGGGCGGGTGGGTCGCTGCCGGCGGCCTACGGTGGCGCCGCAGCAGACGGCGCCCCGGAGGCGGGGCCGGCGGCCAGGGCCTGACGGCGCGTATCGTCATGGGCTGATACGTCCCGTACGGGGGCGGCGGAGGAGAGGGTGGGACGCCATGGCGGGCTTGCTGGGTCGGATCAAGGCGTTTGCCCGTAGTCCGCAGGGGCGCAGGCTGGTGGCCGAGGGGCGGCGCGCGGCGGCGGACCCCAGGAAGCGGGAACAGGCCAAGCAGTTGCTGCGGAGGCTGCGCGGGCGGCGTTAGGGGGGCCGCGGGGGGTTAGCCGGGGCGGGTTAGCCGTCCGGCCGCGGTGGGTTACGTCGTATGGCCGGGTTGGGCGGACCACCGGGTCGAGGAGGATGCGACCGGGCGGCGGGGTTGGCAGGCTGCTCCGATCGGCTGAGGTCGGGGAGCGCGGGGAATAGGCGCCGGGCCCCGCGACTTGGTGTCGGACATGACTGACACCGCGTACGATCCGCGCACCCTGCTCGCCGAAAGCCGGCTCGGGGTCCTCGCGACCCTCAAGTCGGACGGGCGCCCGCAGCTTTCGCCCGTCATGCCCTACTACGACCGGGAGGCCGAGCTCCTCTACGTGTCGATGACCGAGGGGCGCGCCAAGACCGTCAACCTGCGCCGGGACCCGCGGGCGGCGCTGGAGGTCACCAGCGCCGACGGGGGGTCGTGGGCCACGGCCGAGGGCACCGTGACCCTCATCGGCCCGGGCACCGACCCGCAGGGCCCCGAGGTCGAGGCACTGGTGGCGTACTACCGCCGCGCGGCCGGGGAGCACCCGGACTGGGCGGAGTACCGATCGGTGATGGTGTCCGACCGCCGGGTGCTGATGACGATGGCGGTGGAGCGCGTGTACGGCCAGCGCATCCGCTGACGGGCGGAGCGGGGCCGGAAGGGGCCACGGTCGTGGGGGCGGTCGGGCGCGGGGCGGGGCCGTACCGGCCGGGCCGGTCGCCCTAGTCGGCCGTCGCCCGGCCGCAGGCGCTCACAGACGGGCGGCCGGCGGACCTGACACCGCGTCTGCTTGACTCGTGGGCCACTTGACTCGTGGACCGCCCGATCGGGCGTCCGTCACCAGGGGATGCACAGATGCGCCGAGGACTCGCCGTACCCGTCTTAGCCGTGGCCCTGCTCCTTGCCGGGTGTTCCGAAGAGTCGGAGCCGATCGAGGGAGAGTGGGTGGCGGACGGCCCCCAGCCACCGGGATACGACGACTTCGGGAACCACGCGACGATCCAGGTCGACGACGGCAAGGCCACACTCGGCACCCCGCCGACGCGCCTGTGCGGCGGCGCGGCGGTGACGGAACTGGACGACGACGGGGGCGGTACGCCGAAGTACCGGCTCGCGTTCCCGGCCCCGTGCGTGTCCGTCAGCGTTCCGACCAATCTGGAGGTCGTGGTCGACGGAGACGCCTTGCGGGCCACCATGACGGGCCTCCAGGGCGACCAGACCTTCCGGTTCCGGCGCGCCGAGTAGGGCCCGCCCGGCGGGTGACGGGTCGCGAGGCAGGGGTGGTGGCAGAAGCGTCGAGTCGGGTCGGCGCCCGTGGCGCTCACCCGGCGGCGTCCATGAGGTGCCGGTGGAGCACGTCGTGCCCCTCGGGCGTGGGGTGCAGGCCGTCGGCGAGGAGGTCGGGGCGGCCCCGCAGCGGCTCCCACAGGTCGAGGTGGTCGATGCGGTGCGCGGCGCACCAGGAACGCAGGCTCTCACGGAGGACCGCGGCACGTTCACGGGTGAAGGACAGGCCCTCGTAGTCAGGAGCGCGGTCGTCGTCGAGCCAGAGGGGCCCTACGACGACCAGTCGCGCGCCGTGGGCCAGGGCCGTCGCCGCCAGCGCGTCGAGGCTCTCCGTCAGCCGGGCCGGTCCGTTGCCAGCCGCGGCCACGTCGTTGATGCCCGCCGCGACGACGAGGGTGTCGGGGAGACGGGCCGGCAGCAGGGCGGGGGTCTGCGCGGCGACCTCGGCGAGGGTGGCGCCGGGAACGGCGAGGTTGAAGAGGCGGTTGTCGGTCTCGTTGCGGGCGATGTGGCCGGCGGCCAGGCGGGCCGCCCAGCCGCCCCGCGGATCGCAGCGGCCGTACGCGATGCTGTCGCCGACGATCACGATGCGGGACGCGGAGCGCAGTGGCCTCGCATCGAGGTAGGTCCACGCGCTCGCGCCCGAGGCGAGCCGTGCCAGGCGGCGGACGTAGTCGTCGACCTCGTAGTCGTCGGCGGCGGCCAGGTCGGCGTCCGTCAGGTGGAGCACGGCGCCCTGGACCTCCGCGCCGATCCGGCGTTCCAGCGTGAGGTGGACGTCGAGACCGCTGGTGGCGATCACCTCGGGGTCGGTGATCCGGACGGGCCGTGTGGCATGCCCCGCGAGCGCGGCCGGCGTCTGGGGAACAGGCTGCCCGAAGAGGGTCTTCTGGACGCGCTCGTCCAGGAGGGTCCCGAAGGAGAACAGGGCGTGCGGGCGGGGCTCGTTCACGAAAATGCGGTCTTTCTGCTGCACGGTGCGCACGAAAGCGCCATCGATTGTCTGATCGTTGAACGATATTATGGCCCGCGCCGCGGGTCGCAGGCGGAACCGGACTCGGGCGGGGGTGCCTGATCCCCATCCCCGCGTACGCAGCCCATGTGTACGCGGCATGAAACCTGACCGGCAGCCGTGGCGGACGTAGCGTCGACTGTCGATCATGAGGTCCGTGACGAGAACGACCGAACCCGATCCGGTGGCCGCCGTGCGCGACTACTACGAACGGTCGGCGCGGCGCGAGGCCGACCGACTGAGCCGGCCCGCGGACGGTGCCGTCGAGCGGGAGTTGCACGCGCGCGCGTTTGCTGAGCACCTGCCTCCGGCGCCCGCCCGGATTCTGGACAACGGCGGGGGTCCCGGCACGTGGACCCGGTGGCTCGCGCGCCGGGGACACCGGGTGACGCTCACCGACCTGTCGCCCGCGCTGCTCGACGTTGCCCGGGAGCGCATCGCACGGGACCCCGAGCCGTACGCCGGGAGCGTGGCGGCCGTCATGGAGGCGGACGCACGCGATCTGAGCGCCTTCCCCGACGCCTCCTTCGACGCCCAACTGTGCCTGGGGCCGCTGTACCACCTGACGTCCGGCGCCGACCGGGAACGGGCCCTGCGGGAGGCCCGTCGGGTCCTGCGGCCGGGCGGGCTGCTGTTCGCGACCGTGATGCCGCGCTACATGCGCCTGGTCTCCACCGTCCTGGAGCATGGCCTTGCCGCCTTCACCTCGGGGACGGCCGACCTCATCCTGGACGAGGGGCGCTACCACGACGCACGGCCCGGACGCTTCACCGGCGGATACCTCACCCGCCCCGATGACATCACCCCGCTCTTCGAGGACCACGGGTTCCGCGTACGGCACCGGCTCGCCTCCCAGGGCATCCTGGCGTGGGCGCAGCCGGAGGTCGCCGCGCTCGCCCAACGGGACCCCGACGCCTACGAGCGGCTGCTCGACGTCGCCTACCGCACCGCCGGCGACCCGTCCATCCACGGCATGAGCGGCCACCTGCTGATCATCGCCGAGCGGTCGGCGACTCCCGCCGCGTAGCGGAGCCGCGACTGACCCTTCGCCGGTCCATCTGGCGAGGGGCACGCTCCGATGGCCGGCCGAAGGCCGTCGGAGGCGGGCCGGGGCGGGCTCGCCGACGGTGGGCGGCGGTGCGGCGGGCGGCAGCCGACGGTGGGGACGAGCAGCAGGCAGACACGAGGGGGCGGCACACCTCGACTTGATAGGCAAGTGAACACTTGCCTATCCTGGTGGCGTGGCAGACGACCTGTTCAAGGCCCTGGCCGATGCGACACGCCGCACGATTCTCGACGAGCTCGCGGAGAAGTCAGGGCAGACACTGTTCGAGATCTGCTCGCGGCTGAGCGTGAAGCACCAGCTCGGCATCTCGCGCCAGGCGGTCTCCCAGCACCTAGCCGTACTGGAGGCCGCCGGACTCGTCGAGACCAGACGGGAGGGTCGCTACAAGTTCCACGACCTGAACACGGCCCCGCTGCGGCAGATCACCGAGCGATGGCTCGTGCCCGACCCGCCAGGACCGGAGGACAACACCCCATGAAGATCCACCTGACCAGCGTCTTCGTCGACGACCAGGCGAAGGCCCTGCACTTCTACACCGAGGTCCTCGGCTTCACGAAGAAGCACGACATCCCGCTGGGCGGAGGAGCCCGGTGGCTGACCGTCGTCTCCCCCGACGAGCCCGGCGGCACCGAACTCCTCCTGGAGCCCGCGGGCCACCCGGCCGTCGGCCCGTACCGCACCGCCCTCGTCGCGGACGGCATCCCACTCGCCCAGTTCGCCGTCGCCGACGTACAGGCGGAGTACGAGCGCCTACGCGGCCACGGTGTCCGCTTCACCCAGGAGCCCGTGGACATGGGCAACGTCACCACGGCCGTCTTCGACGACACCTGCGGCAATCTGATCCAGCTCGCCACGCAGCCGCAGTAGGGGCACCGACCGCGGCGGGGCCGCCGCCCTCCCGGGTCCGACGGGCCGCGCTTCATCCGCCCTGCGAAAGCGGTTCCGACGCCTGCACCCGTGCCAGTACCGTCGGGCTCCGTGGGCGGGCGTCGGGGGTGGTCGGGGCGACGCCTGCCGTTGCCCGTCGACGCCTGCCGGCACCTGGCGGCGGCCACCGGTGTCGCCCCAGTCCGGCGTCGCCCGTCCCGCCCCAGCCGCGCCCCCGCCCACAGGCCCGTTCAGAAATCTGCCGAGGAGAGACCGTTGAGGATGCTCATCAACGTGCCCGACACCGTCGTCGCCGATGCCTTGCGGGGGATGGCCGTCACCCATCCCGAGTTGGTCGTGGACGTGGACAGTCGGGTGATCGTGCGGCGGGACGCGCCGGTAGCCGGGCAGGTCGGGTTGGTTTCGGGGGGCGGGTCGGGGCACGAGCCGTTGCACGGCGGGTTCGTGGGGCCCGGAATGCTGTCGGCGGCGTGTCCCGGGGAGGTCTTCACCTCGCCGGTGCCCGATCAGATGGCGAAGGCGGCTGCGGCCGTGGACAGCGGTGCGGGCGTGCTGTTCGTCGTGAAGAACTACACCGGTGACGTACTGAACTTCGACATGGCCATCGAACTCGCCGAGGACGAGGGCGTGCAGGTGGCCAAGGTGCTGGTGGACGATGACGTCGCCGTCACCGACAGCCTGCACACGGCCGGCCGGCGGGGTACCGGTGGCACGCTGTTCGTGGAGAAGATCGCCGGGGCCGCGGCCGACGAGGGTGCGCCGCTGGAGCGGGTGGCGGCCATCGCGCGGCAGGTCAACGCGGAGTGCCGGAGCTTCGGGGTGGCGCTCAGCGCCTGTTCCACGCCGGCCAAGGGCGGGCCCACCTTCGACCTGCCGGCCGGCGAGTTGGAGCTCGGGGTGGGCATCCACGGCGAGCCCGGCCGGGAGCGGCGGCCCATGATGACCTCGCACGAGATCGCCGACTTCGCCGTGGACGCGGTCCTGGAGGACCTGCGCCCGACCCGGCCCGTACTGCTCCTGGTGGGTGGCATGGGCGGCACGCCGCTGCTCGAACTGTACGGATTCACCGCCGAGGTGCACCGGGTGCTGGCCGAGCGCGGCGTCCCGGTGCTGCGCAGCCTGGTCGGCAACTACGTCACCTCGCTCGACATGGCGGGCTGCTCGGTGACCCTGTGCCAGGCCGATGAGGAGTTGCTGCGGCTGTGGGACGCGCCGGTGCAGACGCCGGCGCTGCGGTGGGGGCGGTAGCTGGGGCCGCGGGCAGTGGCGGCGGGCAGTGGCTGGCCCCCGCTGGGGCCGCGGGGGGGGCCGCGGCTCCTGGTCGCTGTCGTCGCGTACCGCGCAGGTCGGTACGGCGTGGCGCCCGTGGCAGGGGCGCAGGTCGGGGCCCGGGGTGGCGCACGCGAGTCGGCGGGGTGGGCCGGGGCGCTGCGTAGGCTGGCCGGTGACCGACGGACCACGGCCGGCCGCGTGCCGGTCGAGTGAGCGAAGGGAACCACCCGTGCCCGGCAGCGCATCCGCATCCGCATCCAGCAGCGACCCCCGCGCCTCCGCCAGCCCCGCTCCCCCGGGCGGTGCGCCGGACCGGCTCGACGCGGCGTTCTTCCAGCGGTGGTTGGCGGCGGTCGCCGCCGCGGTGGACCGGGAGGCCGACCGGCTCACCGAACTCGACGCGGCGATCGGGGACGCCGACCACGGCAGCAACCTCAAGCGCGGCTTCGCCGCCGTCGCCACCGCCCTGGACGCGGAGCCGCCCAGCACTCCGGGGGCCGTGTTGACCGCGGCGGGGCGGCAGTTGATCTCGACGGTGGGGGGTGCGTCGGGACCGTTGTACGGCACGTTGTTGCGGCGTACCGGCAAGACGCTCGGGGACGCGGCGGAGGTCGACGCGGCCGGGTTCGGCGCCGCGCTGCGGGCCGGGGTGGCGGCGGTGGCCCAGTTGGGCGGGGCGGCGCCGGGCGACAAGACGATGCTGGACGCGCTGGTGCCGGGGTCCGAAGCGGTGGACGCCTCGTTCGCGGCTGCCCTGGCGGCGGCCGACGCCGGGGCCCGGGCCACCGTGCCGTTGCGGGCGCGCAAGGGGCGCGCCAGCTATCTCGGCGAGCGCAGCGTGGGGCACGAGGACCCCGGTGCGCGTTCGTCGGTGCTGCTGTTCGCGGCGCTGGTGGAGGTGGCGGCGTGAGCGCGGTGCAGCGGGTGGCGGAAGCGGGCCGGGTCGGGGTGGTCGTGGTCTCGCACAGCGGCCCGGTCGCGGCGGCGGTCGCCGAGTTGGCCCGTGGGCTCGCGGGGTTGCCGACGGCGCCCGTCGCACCCGCCGGCGGCACCCGGGACGGCGGGCTCGGCACCAGTTCCGACCTGATCGTGGCGGCGGCCCGGGCGGTGGACGGCGGGGCCGGAGTGGCGCTGCTGGTGGACCTGGGCAGCGCCGTCCTCACGGTCAAGGCCCTCCTCGCCGACGAGGACGAACTCCCCGCCGGCACCCGGCTCGTGGACGCCCCGCTGGTGGAGGGCGCGGTGGCGGCGGTGGTCACCGCGGCCACCGGGGCCGATCTGGCGGCGGTGGCCGCCGCGGCCGAGGAGGCGTACGAGTACCGGAAGGTGTGAGGCGGCGCCCCGACCTCGTGCCCCGGGTCGGGGCGCCGGCCGCGTACGGACCGGATTGCCGTACGGGGCGGGGCGCCGGGCCCCGTCCCGCGCGGGTGGTCGTACGGATTGCCGTACGGGGCGGGACACCGGCCCCGGGTCGTACGGGTGAGGACTCCGGCCCCGGGGGGGGGGGGGGGGGGGGGGGGGGGGGGGGGG
>NZ_JBLIWA010000033.1:59928-90882 GCF_047525675.1 Streptomyces sp. 796.1
GTCCGCCCCCCAGTAGGGAGGCGGACACCACAAGGCGGTCAAGGAGGATGGGTCAGCCGAGCGGCGTGGGTGATGGCGGGGTGCTGATGCCGCCGTGTTCCAGTCGGATCACCCTGGGCAGCCGCTCGATGGTGCTCTCCCGGTGCGCGATGACGATCAGGGTGCGGTCGGCGCGCAGGACGTCGATGGCGGTCTCCAAGGTGTGGGCCGTCTGCGGGTCGATGTCGGCCGTCGCCTCGTCCAGCACCAGCACGGCCGGGTCGACCAGGGCCGCCCGTACCAGGCCGATGAGTTGCACCTCGCCGGCCGACAGTCGGCCCTGGCCGCCGCCGATGCGGGTGGTGAGGCCGTCGGGCAGGCCGGCGGCCCACTCCGTCAGGCCCAGCCGGGCGACGGCCTCGCGCACCGCGTCGGCGGTGGGGCGCTGGGGCACCAGGGCGAGGTTGTCCAGCAGGGTGCCGCTGATCAGGTGCACCCGCTGCGGGATGAGGACGATGCGGCGGCGCAGTTCGCCAGCCGGCACCTCGCGCAGGTCGGTGCCGGCGTAGTGGACGCTGCCGGAATCGGGCGTGTAAAGGCCGGTGACGAGCTTGGCCAGGGTGGTCTTGCCGGCGCCGGTCGGGCCGACCAGCGCCACCCGGTCGCCGGCCGGGATGTGCACGTCGAGGCCGTGCAGCACTTCGGCGTCGGCGACGTACGAGTAGCGCAGGTCGCGCACCTCAAGGTCGCCGCGGTCGGGCAGCGGGGCGGCGGGCGTACGGACGGCCGGCTGGGCGGTGGGTAGCTTGCTCGGGGTCGTACGGGCCGGGTCGGTGGCCGGTGCGGGCGTGCTGCCGGCGGGCTCGGCGGCCTCCGGGGCGGCGGTCTCCGCGACAGAGGCGCTCGGGGCAGGCGTGTTCGGGGAGGCGGGGGCCTTTGATGGGGAGGTCTGCGAGGTAGGGGCGCCGTCGGTGGCGGCGCCCGGGTCGGTGACGGTCAGCAGGTCGAGCAGCCGGGCCAGGCCGACCTTGGTCAGTTGCAACTGGCCGACCAGGTTGGACGCCTGGGTGGCGGAGTCGAAGAGCTGTCGGGTGGCGAGGATGAAGACGACGACGGTGCCGACGCTGATCTGGCCGTCGGCGGCCAGCCAACCGCCGAGCAGCAGCAGGACGACGGTGGTCAGGCCCTGCACGATGCGCGACAGGCTGATGATGAACAGCGTCTTCTGGGTGCGCCGTGCGGCCTGGTAGCGGTGTTCGCTGTCGGCCAGGAAGCGGGTCCGCCAGGCGTCCACGCCGCCGTTGGTCTGGAGCATTTCGCGGGAGGTGACCAGCTCCCGGTAGGTGGCGGCGACGGTGCCGGCAGCCGCGGCCTCGGCCGCGAACGCCGGGTTTGCGGCCCGTTTGAACCGGCGCAGCACCCAGACGATGCCGGGTACGAACACCACCAACATGCCGAGGGTCAGCAGCGGTGAGTAGCCGACCAGCAGGATCGTGGTGAACAGCAAGTAGCCGACGACGGTGAGGACTTCGGGCAGTTGGCTGCGGACGAAGTTGGCCAGGTCGGCGATCTCGGTGGTGGTGCGACGGAGCAGGTCGCCGGAGCGGTGTGCTTCGAGGAAACGCAGCGGCGCCCGGGACAGCCGTCGCACGGCCAACTCGCGCAGCCCGCGCACGACGCGTTCGCCGACGGTGGTCAGCCACACCTCGGACTGCCGGAACAGCACGAGGCGCAGCACCATCAGGCCGATCAGCACGCCGGCCGCGGTGAGCAGTCCTTCGCGGTCGTCCTCGATGAGCTGGTCGACGCCGGCGCCGATGACGGCGGGCACCGCCACCGTGCAGGCGGTGGCCAGGGCGCTGCTGACAAGGGCGAGGACGATGCCGCGGCGCTCGGCGCGCAGATAGGGCCAGGCGCGGCGCAGCACGGCCGTCTGGTCCGGGGTCGTGGAGAGCCCCTGTTGCTCAGCCATGTGCGCTCACCCGCTCTTCCTCGTCGTCGGCGCCGGTACGGGTGGGGGGCTTGGTGCCGGTGTCGGCGCCGGATTCCGCGGTGCCGGTACCGGCCGGCGGCGGGGTGGCCGGTGCCAGGGTCAGGACCCGGTCGGCGGCGGCGATGACGGCCGGGCGGTGCGTGGCGAACACCACCGTCAGCGCGTCGGTGCGGTTGGTCAGGCCCGCCACGATGGCCCGTTCGGTGGCGGTGTCGACCGCCGACGTGACGTCGTCGAGCAGCAGTACGGAGGGCTCGCGCAGCAGCGCCCGGGCCAGGGCGAGGCGCTGCAACTGGCCGCCGGAGAGGGTGTTGCCGCTCTCCCCCAGCGCCGTTTCCAGGCCGTCGGGGGCGCTGTCCAGGTAGTCGTCGAGGGCGGCCAGCCGACAGGCGTCCCGGAGCTGGGCGTCGGTGAAGTCGCCGCCCAGGCGCAGGTTGTCGGCGAGGGTGCCGCTGATGGTGACCGGCCGCTGCGGCACGTACGCGATGCGGGCCCGCAGGTCGGTGGCTGCGGCATCGGTCAGCGGCACCGCCCCGTACCGTACGGTGCCGGCGCTCGCTTCGGTCAGTCCGGCGAGCACCCGCAGCAAGGTGGTCTTGCCGGAGGCCATCGGGCCGGTGACGGCGACCAGTTCGCCGGGGCGGGCGCGCAGGCTGGTGGGGGCGAGGGCGGTGCGGTCGGCGAGGCGCACGGTGATCTCGTCGGCGACCAGGTCGCCGGTGGCCGGCAGCGGGGTCGGCTCGGCCGGTTCGGTGCGCGCCGGGCGGGCGGTGAACACCTCGGTCAGCCGCTCGGCGGCGGTGCGCGCCTGGGAGAGTTGGCTGAGCCGCAGGGTGAGCACGCCGACCCAGAGCACGAGCATGCCCATCCAACTGGCGAAGGCGACGATGCCGCCGATGGACATGTCGTCGCGGAGCACGGCCAGGCCGCCGACCGCGAGGCCGATGCCGATGGCGAGGCCCGGTACGAAGGGGGAGCTGGCCGCCCAGCTCGCCGATATCCGGGCGGTGGCCAGGGTGTGCTCGGTGACCTCGCCGCTGCGTTCGTCGTGCCGCTCCACCAGGGCGCGTTCGCCGCCGATGCCGCGGACGGCGGCGCTGGCCGAGAGCAGTTCCTCGACGGCGTCCGCGCGGCTGCCGTGCGCGGTGGACAGCTTGGCGTTGGCCGCCCCGAACCACTTGGGGAAGAGCACGGTGTTGATGAGGACCAGCGGCGGCACGCAGGCCAGGCCGACCACGGCGAGCAGCGGATCGAGACCCAGGATCGCGATGATCATGATGGTGAAGCCGATGACGCCGGTGACGAACGAGGCGAAGCCCATCAGCCAGGTGCGGACCAGGTCGACGTCGCGGGTGCCGCGCATGCTGAGGTCGCCCTCGCCGTACCGGTCGATGGCCGCGCCGTCGAGTGCGCCGATGCGGTCGGCGAGGCGCAGGTAGAGCCGGTTGCCGGTGAGGGTGGCGGAGACCGTGGACTGCCAGCCGAGGAGCATTTCGCCGAGGGCTGCGACCACGCTGACCGCGGCGATGATGCAGGCCCAGCGCAGCGTGGCGCCCGAGTCGTCGACGGTGATGCCCCGGTCCAGGGCCCGCTCGACGCACCAGGGCAGGCCGATCAGGGCCAGTTGGTAGCCGAGGCCGCCGAGTACGGCGAGGGTGATGCGGCCGGCGTTGTCGCGCAGGCACCACCGGAGCAGGCTGGCGCGTTCGGGTGCGGGGGCGGGCGCGGCGGGGGCGGGGCGCGTCATGCGCGGCTCCCGGCGAGGGGTGTCAGCATGGTCGGCTTGGCCTCCGTTGGCCGTTCGTCGGGGTGGGGCCCGCGTGCCCGGGTGGGGCGGGGCACGGGGTGCGGCCGGCGGCTTGGTGGGTGGGGCGCGCGGGCGCCCGACCGTTGGCTGGGGTGGTGGCGCATGGCGGGGTCAGACCTCGCTGTCCTGGGTCTCGCCCCGTGTCCAGTACGCCGTCAGATGGGTGTGGGCGCGGTCCAGGCCGCGGTCGCGTACGTAGTGGCCGCGCAGCGACTTGACCACGCCGCGCTCGGCCGCGCCCCAGACCCGTCCCGCGCCCGGCGGCAGGGCCAGCGCGAGCGCCGCCTCGTGGAGCAGGGAGCCGGCCGGGCGGCCGTTGCGGTGCAGCCAGTCGACGTCGACGTCGGCCGCGGTGGGCAGCGGCTGTTCCTCCGCCGCGTCGGCCACCTCGATCAGTACTCGGGCCCTGGCCGTGGCGGGCAGTTCGGCCAGGGTGGCCGCGATGGCGGGCAGCGCCGTCTCGTCGCCGAGGAACAGGTACCAGGGTGCTTCGGGGTCCAGCGGGTAGGCCGGGCTCGGCCCGAACCAGATGCTCTCGTCGCCCGGTCGTACGGTCTCGGCCCAGCCGGAGGCGAGTTGGTCGGCGCCGTGCAGGACGAAGTCCATGTCGACCTCGCCGCGTTCGGGGTGGTGTTGGCGGATGGTGTAGCGGCGCAGGCGGGGGCGGGCGACCGGGAGCAGGGCGCGGGCCGCATCCGCGGTGAAGGGGCGGGGCAACTCGACGTCCGCGTCGTAGAAGTAGAGCGCGACGTGCTGGTCGGTGCCGTTGCTCAGGAACTCTGACAGGTCATCACCCCCAAAGGTGATCCTCGTCATGTGCGGGGTGATCTGGTGCACCTGGCGCACCCTGGTGACGTTCAGCCTGCCAGGCCGACGGCTCGCATACCGGCGCTCTTCGGTCGACGCCCCGCTCATTCCGATGGTCTCCTCACTCCTCAACAACGGCCAACTCCTTAGATCTTGCGGTCAAGGAGTAAGTTAGGCAAGCCTAACCTTTGCGGTGCGCGATCGTCGCGCCGTACGGACCGTGCAAGGAGCACAGATATGACTCGATCCGCCATCCCGTTCACGCCCGTGAAGCGCCGCGCGTTCCTGGGTGGGCTCGCCGGGGCAGCCGCCGCACTCGGGCTTGCCGCCTGCGGGGTGAGCGATTCCGGCGACGACGAGAAGGACACCAAGGAGAGCAAGGGCGGCAAGGAGAGCGGGGAGCAGGGCACTCGCAGCATCAAGACCGACAACGGCACCGTCACCGTCCCGGCCAAGCCCGAGCGCGTCATCGCCTGTGAGAACTGGGACACGTTGATGCTGCTCGACCTCGGCATCGTGCCCATCGGCATCCCGGACGGCATCGCCAACGCCGCCGCGCTGCCCGCGGACGTCTACCAGAAGCTGCGCAACGTCAAGACGATCGGCGTCGCCGGCACGCCCAACAGCCAGGCCATCGGCGCACTCAAGCCCGACCTGATCGTGGACCAGTTCTACAAGGACAAGACGGCGCCGCTGAAGACCATCGCACCCGTCGCGTACTACAACTGGTCGGACAGCGGCGCACTCTGGTACGAGCAGCTCGACAAGATCGCGGACGCGGTCAACCGGCGCGATGCGCTCACCGACGCCAAGTCGGAATACCGCCGGCGGCTCGCCGAGGTGAAGGGCGCGTACGCGCGGCAGATCGCCAAGACCACCTGGGCGCCGCTCAGCGGCGGCCAGAACGGCGCGTTCTTCCTCGGCTCGCCGCTGCTGACGGTCATGCGCGACCTCGGTCTGAAGATCGGGGCGAAGATCGCCGCGGACGAGTCGGGCTTCGTCCAGAAGTCGTACGAGGAGTTGGAGGTCCTGGACGACTGCGACGTGCTGCTCTACCCGCAGCTCTTCGACGGCAAGGCCCCCGCGCTCACCCAGCAGTTGCTGGACAACAAGGTGTGGAAGGGCGTGCGCGCGGTCAAGGCCGGCCACGCCTTCCCGATCCAGCACTACACCGTGGGCTCCTACCGCTGGGCCAACGGCGCCGTCGACGAGATCGAGAAGATCCTCAAGAAGCTCTGACCGGCCGGGCCCGGGCCGCCACGGCCCGGGCCCGCTCTTGCACGCGCCCCGCGCCCGCCCGCGGTCGTTGCACCAAACACCCGGCCGCCCCGCCCCGGCTGCGGGGCCGCACGGGCCCCGCGCACCCCGCCCACTGACCGTGGGCGGGGTGCGCGGCAGTCGGCCGCTGGTCAGCGGGTCACTGCTCCGCTGTGCCGCCGAGACCGGACAGGGCGCGCAGGGCCGTCGTCCAGGTTTCGGCGAGTTCCCGCACGCTCGACTCGGGGAGCAGCTCGCCCGGCCACACCCATCCGGCCGTCAGCCGTGGGCCGTTCGGGCCGTCGACGGTGGAGGCGGTGATGTCGAGCAGGTAGCCCACCGGCATGTCCAGGTCCCGGCCGCCGCCGAGCACCCCGGCTTCGGGGGCCGGGGACCAGGCCGCCGGATCGGCCGGCTCCCCCGCGGCGCCCCCTGCGGCATCCCCTGGCCCACCGCTGCCGGCGAACCTGCCCAGGTAGTTGAACTGCACCTCGGGGGTGCCGAGCGCGGCGAGTTCGGGCCCGGTCTGCGGGTTGAGGTAGCGCAGCAGGCCGTAGCCGATGCCGTTGTCGGGCACCGCGGCCAGCTCCTCGCCGACCCGGCCGACCACCTCGCGCAGCGGCTTGGCCCCGCCGGCGCCGCCGGCCAGCGCCTCGGCCAGGTCCACGCCCGCGGCGTCGAGCCGTACCGGGTAGACGGAGGTGAACCAGCCGACGGTGCGCGAGAGGTCGGCGCCCGGTACGACCTCCTGCTCACGGCCGTGGCCCTCCATGGCCACCACCGTGCGCCGGCCCGCCGCGTCGCCGCGCCCGGCCCGCCAGTGGGCGATGGCCAGCGAAAGCGCGCCGAGCAGCAGCTCGTTGACGCTGCCGCCGGTGGCGCCGACCGCGTGGGTCAGCAGCGGCCCGGTGTGCTCGGGCGGCAGCTCGACGGTGAGGTGGTTCAGGGTGCGCACGGTGTCCACGGCCGGGTCGAGGCGGCGGGTGGCGAGCTGGGCGGACGCGGCGGTCAGCGTGCGGCGCCAGTGCGCCATCTCGGCCGCCCGCTCGGGGCTGGTGGCAGCCGCCGCCAGCGCACGCGACCAGGTGCGGAAGGAGGTGGGCACCGCCTCCAGCTTCGCCTCGCCGCCGGTGCGCGCCGTCTCCCAGGCGGCGCGCAGGTCCGGGTGGAGCACCCGCCAGGAGACGCCGTCCACCACCAGGTGGTGCAGCAGCATCAGCAGCCGGCCCGGGCGCTGCGGACCCGCGTCGAACCAGACCAGGCGCGCCATCGCACCCGCCTCCGGGTCGAGTTCGCCGACCGTGCCGAGCAGCTTCGCGCCCATCACCTCGGCCAGCGGGCGGCCGGCGGCGACGCCGGTCACGTCGATCCGCTCCAGCAGGTCGGCCGCCCGTACGGTGCCGGGCTCGGGGATGGCGAACTCCCAGCGTTCGGCCGCACCGGTCCCGGTGATCCCACCGGCCGCCCCGGCCGCCCCGGCCTGCGGTTGGAGCCGGTGGCGTACCAGCCGCGCCCGTAGCAGGTGGTGCCGGTCCAGGAGGGCCTGGACGGCCGCGGTCAGCTCGGCGTGGCCGAGGTCGGCGGGCACCGTGAGGACGGTGGACTGGGAGTACTCGCCGATCGGGCCGCCCAACTCGCGCAGCCACTCGATGATCGGGGTGCCGGGAGCTGCGCCCACGCCCGCGGAGTCGGCTTCCGTGGCCCCGCCGGCGGCCCGGTGCAGCGCCGCGGCCAGCGCGGCCGGGGTGCGGAGCAGGAACACCCGGCGCGGGGAGATCCGCCAGCCGTCCGCCCGCAGTCGGCTGACGAGTTGGATGGAGACGATGCTGTCGCCGCCGAGGGCGAAGAAGTCGTCGTCGGCCCCGACGGCGGGCAGTCCGAGCACGGCGGCCATGGCCGCGCACAGGGCCGCTTCCCGCTCGCCCACCGGCTCCCGGCCGCCGACGGCGGCGCCGAAGTCCGGTGCGGGCAGCCGGTCCCGGTCGAGCTTTCCGTGCACCGTCATCGGTACGGCGTCCAGGACCACGAGGGCGGCGGGCACCAGATGGGCCGGCAGCCGTTCGGCCAGGTGCGCCCGTACCCGGCCCACCTCCACGGTCGCGCCGGCCGCCGGCACCACGTAGCCGACCAGGCGGTGCACGCCCGCGTCGGTGCGGGCGACGACCACCGCCTGCGCCACGTCCGGGTGGCCGGCGGCGGCCGTCTCGATCTCCCCGAGTTCGACCCGGAAGCCGCGGATCTTGACCTGGTCGTCGACCCGGCCGAGGAACTCCACCGCACCGTCCGGCGTCCAGCGTGCCAGGTCGCCGGTGCGGTACAGGCGCCCGCCGGTCGTGGAGAACGGGTCGGCGACGAACCGCTGGGCGGTCAGCGCGGGCCGGCCCAGATAGCCGCGGGCGAGGCCGGCGCCGGCGAGGTAGAGCTCGCCGCTGACGCCGGGCGGCACCGGGCGCAGCCCCGCGTCCAGGAGGTAGACCCGGGCGTTGTCCACCGGGTGCCCGATCACCTGCCGGTCGCTGTCCTCGACCCGGGCGAGCAGTGAGTCGACGGTGCACTCGGTGGGCCCGTACAGGTTGACGCTGCGGGTGGCCGGCAGGGCCTTCAGACGGGCCCACTGGGTGTCGGGCACGGCCTCGCCGCCGACCCCGAGCAGCGCCAGCGGGCAGCCGTCGCCGCTGGTCAGCCCGGCCCGCTCCAGTTGGGCCAGGACCGAGGGCGCCAGCTCGATGAAGTCGATCCGGTGGGTGCGCAGGTAGTCGGTCATCGCCTCCGGGTCGCCCTGCAACTCCTCGGACATGACGTGCACCGCGTGCCCGTGGAAGAGCCAGAGTTGCGGCTGCCAGGAGGCGTCGAAGGAGAACGACCAGGCGTGGCCGACGCGCAGCCGCCGGCGCCCGGTGGCGGCGATGGTCGGCTCGTACAGCGCCCTGCGGTGGCTGTGGAAGAGGTTGAGCACGTTGCGGTGCGAGATCAGCACGCCCTTGGGCGCGCCGGTGGAGCCCGAGGTGTAGATGACGTACGCCGGGTGCAGCGGGTGCAGCGGGCGCACCCGGTCGGCGTCGGTGGGCGCGTGGCCGGGGCGGGTCCGCAGCCGTTCCCGCACCTCGGGCGCGTCGATGGCCAGTACGGGGAGGTCGGCCGGCGGCCGTGCGGCGGCGCCCGCGGTGGTGGTCAGCAGCAGTTTGGGGGCGGCGTCGCCCAGCAGGTAGGCGATGCGCTCGGCCGGGTAGTCCGGGTCGATCGGCAGGTACGCGGCGCCCGCCTGGTGCACGGCGAGCAGTGCGACCAGCGGGTCGACGGTGCGCGGCAGCAACAGGGCCACCACGTCCTCGGGGCCGATGCCGCGGTCGATCAGCTCCCAGGCGAGCTGGTGTATCCGGTGGGCGAGTTCGGCGAAGGTGAGGGTGGTCTCGCCGCAGACCACGGCCGTCGCTTCGGGTGCCTCCCGGACCTGTTCGGCGAGCAGGTCGGGCAGCGTCTGGTCGGCGTGCGGGTGGTCGGTGGCGTTCCAGTCGGTGGTGATGCGGGCCCGCTCGGCCGGGTCCAGGACCTCCAGGCGGGAGCAGCGCTCGTCGGGCCGGGCGGCGAGGGTGGCCAGGAGCTGGGTGAGGCGCCGGCCGATGGTGCGGGCCTCGGTGTCGGAGAACAGGTCGGGCCGGTACTCCAGGGTGAGCCTGGCGTTGCCGGGGTCCACGGCCAGGGTGAGCGGGTAGTGCGTGGCGTCCGCGCTGTCGCCGCCGGTGACGGCGAGCGAGCCGGACTCCTCGGCCCGGCGTAGTCCGTCCGCGTCCACCGGATAGCTCTCGAAGACCACCAGCGTGTCGAAGAGTTCACCCGCGCCGACCAGGCGCTGGATGCGGGAGAGGCCGAGGTACTGGTGGGCGGTGAGCGCGGACTGTTCGTCCTGGAGCCTGAGCAGGGCCTCGCGCACGGTGCCGCCGGGCCGCAGGTCGAGCCGGACCGGCAGGGTGTTGATGAACAGGCCGGCCATGGTCTCCACGTCGTCGATCTCCGGGGGCCGCCCGGAGACGGTGGCGCCGAAGACGACGTCGTCGCGGCCGGTGAGGCGGGCGACGAGCAGGCCCCAGGCGAACTGCACCACGGTGTTGAGGGTGACCCCGCTGCCGCGGGCCAGGTCGGTCAGGGCCCGGCTCTGCTCGTCGGTGAGCTGGAGCGGCAGATGGCGGGAGAGACGGGGGCGGCGGGCCGGGTCGGCGGGGGCGAGCAGGGTCGGCTCGCTGACCCCGGCGAGCGCCTGCTGCCAGGCCCGCTCGGCTGCTCCGGCCTCGCGGCCGACCAGCCAGCCGAGGAAGTCCCGGAAGGGGCGGCGGCGGGCCGGCAGCGGGGCGCCGGCGGTGCGGGAGGCGTAGAGCTGGAACAGTTCCTGCACGATCAGCGGCAGCGACCAGCCGTCGAGTACGAGGTGGTGGTTGGTGACGACCAGGACGCTGTGGCCCTCGGTCAGCCGTACCAGCCGCAGCCGCAGCAGCGGTGGGGCGGCCGGGTCGAACCTGCGGGTGCGGTCGGCGCCGGTGACCTCGGCGAGCAGCGCGGCGCGCTCGGCCTCGGGCAGGGCGCTCAGGTCGGTGACGGCGAGGTCGGGTTCGACGGCGTCCAGGACGAGTTGGACCGGGGTTCCGCTGCTGGTGGTGACGAACGCGGTACGCAGGTTGGCGTGCCGCTCCAGCAGGTCGGCGGCTGCCGCGCGCAGCGCCCCGGCGTCGATGGTGCCCGACAGGCGCAGCGCTAGCTGCATGGTGTAGACGTCGATCCCGCTGTCGGTGGTGGCCGCGGCTGCGGCGGTGGGGTTGGTAGCAGGGCCGGTGCGGGGGGCGGTGTCTCCCCGGTCTCCGGCTGGGTCTGCTGAATTGGCCGGCTCGGCTGGATCGGCACGCTCGGTCAGTTCAGTAGGTACGTCGGTGGCGTCATCGTCGCCGTCGTCGGCGGCCATGCCGGCCAGGAAGTACAGCCCTTCCTGGAGCGGTGTCAGCGGCCAGATGTCGGTCAACTCCGGCTGCTGGCGCTCCAGTTCGGCAAGGTCCGCCGCTTCGACGGCGACCAGCGGGAAGTCGGACGGGGTGTGGGCGGGCGGACCCTGGTACGCGGCGAGTGCGGTCAGCGCCGCTACCCACAGGTCGGCGAGTTCGGCGAGTTCGGCCTCGCTGAGGATGCCGGCCGGCGATGACCAGCGGGCGCCGAGCACCGGCCCGGCGGGCCCGTCCACGGTGGAGGCGTTGATCTCCAGCGGGAAGAGGACCGGCGGCCGGTTGTGCTCGGGGCGCGGCGCGGGCAGCGCCTCGGGGGCCGGGCTCCAGGGCACGGCGCCGGCGGGGCCGCCGGACGGGTCGCCGGTGAAGCGGCCGAAGTAGTTGAAGACCACGGGGGGCGTCGGGTCGATCGGGGGCGTCGGGCCCGCCGGGGGCTTCGCATCCGCTGCGGGGGCGGGGCTTGCTGCGGGGCCGGTGGCCGGGGCGGGCGGGCGCCCGAGCTCGCCCACCTCCTCCGGCTCCCCCACACCGGCCGCGCCACTCGCGCCGACTACGCCCCCGGCGCCTTCCGTACGGGCCGTACCGTCCGCAGCCACCAGGCCATGCGCGCCCTCCGCGCCGGCCGCGCCACCAAGCCTGCCCGCGCTCCCAGCGCCATCGGCGCCCTCCGCACTGGCTGCCGCATGGCGCCACAACCCGTACCCGATCCCGTTGTCCGCGGCAGCCCGTAGCTGGTCCTTCATGGCGGCCAGTACGGTGCGGGCGGCGGGGCCGCCGTGCAGGGCGTCGGTGATGTCGGCGCCCGCGGTGTCCAGGACCACGGGGTACCAGGAGGTGAACCAGCCGACCGTGCCGGAGAGTTCGGCCCCCGGCACCACGCCCTCCTCGCGCCCGTGTCCCTCCACGGCGACCACGTCCCGGGCGGCGGGCTCGCCGCGGCGCTCGCGCCAGCGCGCCAGCGCCAGCGTCAGTGCGCCCAGCAGCACGTCGGGCACGGCGCCGTGCACCGTGGCCGGCACGCTGGTCAGCAGCGCCCGGGTGAGTTCGGTCGGCAGCCGGCGTTCGACGTGGTGCAGCGTGTCGGCGGTGTCCACGGCCCGGTCGAGCGGCCTGCGGCCGAGCGCCGGCGGCAGCACCGCCTCGCGGGCCCGCCAGAGCTCTGCCTCGGCGCGGACCGCCGGCCGGCGCGCCGCGTCGGCGAGGCCGAGCGCCCACTGCCGGAAGGAGGTGTCGCCGGTGGCGGTCTCGGGCAACGGCCGGCCGGCCACCAGCGCGGCGTACGCGTCGGCCAGGTCGGGGGTGAGCACCCGCCAGGACACGCCGTCCACCACCAGGTGGTGGGCGACCAGCAGCAGCCGGCCCGGATTGCCCGGCCCGGCGTCGCACCACACGGCGCGCAGCATCGCGCCGGCCTGCGGGTCGAGCGCGGCGACGGCCCGGCCGAGGTGTTCGGCCAGCAGGGCGGGCAGGTCGGCCGGCGCGGTGCCGGCGGCGTCCACCCGGGTGAGCACCTGCGCGCCGCTGACCGTGCCCGGCGGGGGCACCTCAAGGGCCTGGTCGGCTCCGGTGCCGACCAGGCGGGCGCGGAGCATCGGGTGGCGGTCGGTGAGCCAGCCGAGTGCGGCGGCGAGGGTCTCCGCGTCGGCGTCCGGCGGCGCGATCACGGTGGTGAACTGGTGCAGCCCGCCGATGTCGGCGCGCCCCAACGCCCAGCGCATGATCGGGGTGAGTGGCACGAGGCCGGTCGCGGCCACCGCAGGAGGCGCGGGGGCCCGGCCGACTTCGGTGGCCGCGCGGGCCAGGGCGGCGGCGTTCTTGTGCTCGAAGACGTCGCGCGGGGTGATGACCAGGCCGGCCTTGCGGGCCCTGGCGACGAGTTGGATGGAGAGGATGCTGTCGCCGCCGAGCGCGAAGAAGCTGTCGTCCACGCCGACCTCGGGCAGCCGGAGCAGGTCCGCGAAGAGCCCGGCGATGAGCGCTTCGCGGGCGTCGCGCGGCGCGCTGCGGGTGACGGTGGCGGCCAGGTCCGGGGCGGGCAGCGCGCGCCGGTCGAGCTTGCCGCTGGGGCCGAGCGGCAGCGCCGGCAGCGGCACCAGGACGGTGGGCACCATGTGGTCGGGGAGCTGGCGCGCCAGGTGGTCGAGCAACTCCTGTTGCGGGGCTCCCTCGCCGGCGGCGACCACGTAGCCGGCCAGGTAGCGCTGGCCGGCCGCGACGTGCGGGTCCTCGCGCACCAGCACCGCGCAGCCGGCGACGGCGGGGTGCCGGTTGAGGACGGCCTCGATCTCGCCGAGTTCGACGCGCAGCCCGCGCAGCTTGACCTGGCCGTCGGCGCGCCCGACGAACACCAGCGCCCCGTCGGCGCGGCGCCGTACCAGGTCGCCGGTGCGGTAGAGCCGGGTGCCCGGGGGGCCGTACGGGTCGGCGACGAAGCGTTCGGCGGTGAGGGCGGCCCGGTTCAGATAGCCGTGGGCGAGTTGGACGCCGCCGAGGTAGAGCTCGCCGACCACGCCGGGCGGGGTGGGGCGCAGCCAGGCGTCGAGCACCAGGGCGCGGGTGTTCCACACCGGGCGCCCGATGGGTACGGCGGCGCCGTCGGTGGGGCCGGTGGGCCAGGCCGTCACGTCGACGGCCGCTTCGGTGGGCCCGTACAGGTTGTGCAGGCGGGCGCCGGGCAGGGCGCGGCGGGTGGTCTCGGCGACGGCCGCGGGCAGCGCCTCGCCGCTGGCGAACACCAGCCGCAGGGTGTCGGGGGCGGCGCCGGCGTCCGCGAGGTGGGCGGTGAAGGCGGCGAGCATGGCCGGCACGAAGTGCACGACGGTGACCCGGTGGCGGCCGATGGCCGCGGCAACGAGTGCCGGGTCGCGGTGTTCGCCGTCGGGGAGCACCACCAGGGCGGCGCCGGCCAGCAGCGGCAGGAACAGTTCCCACACCGACACGTCGAAGCTGGCGGGCGTCTTGTGCAGCACCCGGTCGGCGGCGCCGATCGCGTACTCCTCGCGCATCCACAGCAGTCGGTTGACGGCCGCCGCGTGGTCGACGACGACGCCCTTGGGGCGGCCCGTCGACCCCGAGGTGTAGATGACGTACGCGGGGTGGGCGCCGGTCAGCCCGGCCGGTGGGGCGGCGACATCGGCGGCGGCCAGCTCGGCCGCGGTCTCCGGCTCGTCCAGCACCAACAGGTTCTGCGTTACGGGGAGTTGGTCGGCATGTGCGGTGTCGGTCAGGGTCAGGCGCGGGGCGCTGTCGGTGAGCATGTGGGCGATGCGGTCGGCCGGGTAGCCGGGGTCCACGGGCACGTAGGCGCCGCCGGCGCGCTGCACCGCGTGCACCGCGACCACCAGGTCGACGGAACGGGGCAGCGCGACGACGACCCGCTCCGCCGGGCCGACGCCGCGCCCGCGCAGGACGCTGGCGAGCCGGCCGACGCGGGCGTCGAACTCGGCGTGGCTGAGGGTTTCGCCGCCCGGACCGCCGTCGATGAGGGCGGGGGCCTGCGGAGTGGCCGCGCAGCCGGCGGCCACCAGCGCCGGCAGGGTCTGCGCCGGCACCTCGCGCACCGGTCCGGTGCCGCTGGCCAGGGCGGCGGCGTGCGCTTCGGCGGTCAGGTGCGGGACGCGGTCGAGCGGGACGTCGGGCGCCGCGGCGAGGTGGTCGACCAGGGCGACGAAGCGGTCGGCGAGCGCGCGGGCGGTGGCCTCGTCGAACAGGGCGCTCTGGAAGTGCAGCAGACCGGCGATGCCCTGCCC
Organism: Streptomyces sp. 796.1; assembly: GCF_047525675.1. Taxonomy (NCBI): domain Bacteria; kingdom Bacillati; phylum Actinomycetota; class Actinomycetes; order Kitasatosporales; family Streptomycetaceae; genus Streptomyces; species Streptomyces sp. 796.1. Next base: position 74,509 of record NZ_JBLIWA010000033.1, read on the forward strand.
GCCGGGCCGCTCGGCCAGCGTGAAGCCGAGGTCGAAGCGGGAGATGCCGGGGTCGGCGCCGAGCGGGGTGACGTCGAGGCCCGGCAGCGTGACCGTCTCGTCCGACAGGTTCTGGAACACCAGCATCACCTGGAACAGCGGGTGCCGGGCGAGCGAACGCTCCGGTGCCAGCAGGTCCACCAGCCGCTCGAAGGGCAGGTCGGCGTGTTCGAAGGCGGCCAGGTCGGTGTCGCGCACCCGGCCGATGAGGGTGCGGAAGGTGGGCCGGCCCGAGGTGTCGGTGCGCAGCACCAGCGTGTTGACGAAGAAGCCCACCAGGTCGTCCAGGGCCGCGTCGCCGCGCCCGGCGACGGGGGTGCCGATGGGGATGTCGGTACCGGCGCCGTGCGCGGTGAGCAGCGCCGCGAGGGCGGCCTGTGCGGCCATGAAGACGCTGGTGCCGGTGTCGGCGGTGAGCGCGCGCAGCGCCCGGTGGGTGGCCGCGGACAGTTCGAAGGTGACGGCCGAGCCGCGGTGGTCGGCCACCGGCGGCCGGGGCCGGTCGTAGGGCAGGGCCAGTTCCTCGGGCGCGCCGGCCAGCGCGGTGCGCCAGTAGCCGGCCTGCCGGGCCAGCAGGCTCTGAGGGTCGCTCTCGGCGCCGAGCACCTCGCGTTGCCAGCGGGCGTAGTCGGCGTACGCGACGGGCAACGGCTGCCAGTTCGGTGCGGTGCCGGCGCGGCGGGCCGCGTACGCGGCGCGCAGGTCGCCGATGAGGGGGCGCATGGACCACTCGTCGCCCGCGATGTGGTGCAGCGTCACCGACAGCACGTGGTCGGCGCCGACGCGCAGCAGCCGGACCCGGAGCGGGATGTCCCGGGTGATGTCGATGGCGGCCGTGGCGTCCGCGCGCAGCGCCGCGTCCAGGTCGGCCTCGGTGACGGGCACCGGGGTGAGGTCGCCGATGGCTGCGGCGCCGGCGGCCACGTCCAGCACGTGCTGGTGGGCGATGCCGTCCGCGGCGGGCGGCCGGGCGGGGTCGGGGCTCGGGTCCGTCGGCCCTGGCGTGGTGGTGGGGGCAGTGGTCGGCGCGGGCGCTGCTCCGGTGGGACCGGCCGGGGGCTGTCCGGCACCGGTCGCGGCCTCGGCACCGGTGCCGGCTCCTGTGCCGTCGGCCCCCGCGCCTGCCGGAGCGGCCAGCTCCGGCTCTGGGAATTCCGCCCCCGCCTCCGGGAAGACGGTGCGCAGCGGTTCGTGGCGGGCGATCAGGTCGGCGAGGGCGGCGCGCAGCGCGGGCGCGTCGAGTTCGCCGGTCAGCCGGAGGGCGAAGTACAGGTTGTAGGTGGCGCTCGGGCCCTCAAGGCGGTGTAGGAACCACAGCCGCTGCTGGGCGAAGGACAGTGGTTCCCGGGCGCTGCGCTTGCCCGCGGTCAGTGGGGCGCGGTGGACGCCGCGCGGCAGCACCACGTCCGCCAGTGCGGCCGGCGTCGGGTGGTCGAAGACGTCCCGGATGGCGACGTCGGTGCCGAGCGTGGCGCGGATGCGGTTGGCGAGCCGCATCGCCAGCAGCGAGTGGCCGCCCAGTGCGAAGAAGTCGTCGTCGGGTCCGGCGTCCGGCTGGTCGAGCAGGTCGGCGAAGAGGCCGACGAGCACGGCCTCGCGCGGGTCGCGGGGCGCCCTGACGGGCTCGCTGACGGCGCGTTCGGGCGCGGGCAGCGCGGCGCGGTCCACCTTCCCGTTGGGCGTCAGCGGCAGCCGCTTAAGCGGCACGGTGAGCGAGGGCAGCAGGTGCGCCGGCAGCTTGCCGGCGAGGAAGTCGGCGAGCCCGTCGGGCGCCCCGGTGACGTAGGCGATCAGCCGCTGGCCGCCGGAGGCGTCCGGGGCGGCCACCACCACCGCGTCCTCGACCCCCGGGTGCTGGCGCAGCACGGCCTCGATCTCGCCGGGCTCCACCCGGTGGCCGCGGATCTTCACCTGGTGGTCGACGCGCCCGGCGATCCGCAGGGTGCCGTCGGCGCGCCGCGCGGCGAGGTCGCCGGTGCGGTAGAGCCGGGCGCCCGCCGGTCCGAACGGGGCGGCCACGAACCGCTCGGCGGTCAGCCCCGGCCGGCCCAGGTAGCCGCGGGCGAGGCCGGCGCCGCCGATGTAGAGCTCGCCGAGCGCGCCGGTCGGCACCTCGCGCAGCCACGGGTCGAGCACGTACAGGTCGGTGTTGCGCAGCGCCCGGCCGACGTGCGGCGCCTGGTCGCCGGTCAGGTCGCCGGCCGTGGACCAGACGGTGGTCTCGGTCGGCCCGTACAGGTTGAGCAGCCGCTCGCCGTGCGCGGCGAGGGTGGCCGCCAGGTCGGGGGCGAGCGGTTCGCCGCCGGAGAGCAGGTGCAGCCCGGCCAGCGCGCCGGGAACCGCTTCGGCCAGGCCCCGCCACAGCGAGGGGGTGGCTTGCAGGTGGGTGGCCCCGGTGCGCCCGGCCAGGCGGGCCAGCAGCCGCGGGTCGGTGACCTCGCTGCGGCCGGCCAGGACGACGGTGCCGCCGGTGCACAGCGGTACGAACAGTTCCAGGGCGGCGATGTCGAAGCCGACGGTGGTGACGGCCAGTAGCCGCTGGCCTGGCCCGGCGTCCAACAGGTCGGCCGCCGCCACCAGCAGGTTGTCCAGACCGCGGTGGGTGACGACGACGCCCTTGGGCCGGCCGGTGGAGCCCGAGGTGTGGATGACGTACGCGGTGCCATCGGGGCGTACCGGCGCCGGCGGGATGGCGGCGGCGTACGGCCGTGTGCCGGCGGCCGGGTCCTGGTCCGGCGGGGCGAGCAGCGGCGAAGCGGCGTCGACCACCAGCAGCGGGCTGGCGTCGGCCAGTAGGTAGGCGATCCGCTCGGCCGGGAAGTCCGGGTCGATCGGCAGATAGCCGGCGCCGGTGCGGGCGACCGCGAGCAGCGTGGCGACCAGGTCGGCCGAGCGGGGCAGCGAGACGGCCACCAACCGCTCGGGCCCTGCGCCGTGCCGGAGCAGCCGGTCGGCGATGAGCCGGGCGCGCCGGTCGAGCTCCCGGTAGCTGAGCTCGGTGTCGTCGACGATCAGCGCCGGGGCGTGCGGGGTGGCAGCGGCCTGCCGGGCGAACCTCTCGGCCAGGCCCAGCGGGGCCTGCGGCTGCCGCGGGCCGTGCAGGGCGGCGGCGTGCTCGGGCCCCGGGCGCACCGCGGTGACCTGGGTGGCCGGGCGGTCGACGAGCCGGGCGAGGACGTCCACGAGTTGGGTGCCGATCTCGCCGGCCCGCTCGCGGGGCAGGAGTTCGGGGCGGTGGTCAATGGCGAGGCCGAGCCGGTCGGTGCCGGGCAGCGCGACGAGCACCAGCGGGTAGTGGGTGGCGTCGTGGCCCTGGGCGCCGGTGACCGCGAGGCCGGCGCTGGCTTCGGTGCGGCGCAGTTCGGCCGAGTCGACCGGGTAGTTCTCGAACAGCAGCAGCGTGTCGAAGAGCGTGCGGTGGCCGCTGGCGCGCTGGAGCTCGGCCAGCGACTCGTACTGGTGGTCCATCATGCGGGTCTGCTGGTCGCGGACCGCGTGCACGACGTCCACCAGGCGCTGGCCCGGGGTGAGCGTCACCCGGGTGGGGAGGGTGTTGATGAACAGGCCGATCATCCGGTCCGCGCCGTCCAGGTCGGCGGGCCGGCCGGAGACGGTGACGCCGAACACCACGTCGGTGCGGCCGGTGAGCCAGCCGAGGAGCACCGCCCAGGCCGCTTGCAGTACGGCGTTGACGGTCAGCCCCTCGGCGCGGGCGAAGGCGGTGATGCGGGCCGCGAGGTCGGTCGGCAGGTCCACCTCCACCCGGCTGGGCACGCTGGCGGGCGCCGCGTCGCCGTCCGGCGCGATGAGGGTGGGCCCGTCGAGGTCGGCGAGGGTGGCGCGCCAGGCTTCGGCGGTGGCGGCCCGGTCCCGGTCGGCGAGCCAGAGCAGGTAGTCGCGGTAGGGGCGGGGGGCCGCTTCGGGCGTGCCGCGGTAGATGCCGAGCAGGTCGCGGATGAGCAGCGGGCCCGACCAGCCGTCCAGCAGCAGGTGGTGCGAGGTCAGGGACACCTGGTGGGTCCGGGGGCCGAGTTGGATGACGGTCAGCCGGATCAGCGGCGGCCGTTCCAGGTCGAACCGGCGGCTGCGCTCCTCCTTCAGCAGCCTGGCGGCCTCCGCGCGCAGGGCGTCGGGGGCGGCTACGCCCGAGGCGGCTCCGGTGTCGGCGGCCGAGGCCCCGTCCCACAGCCGGATGGCACGCCAGGGCATGCGGACCCGCTCCGGGACGACCTGGAGCGGCTCCGCGTCCGGCCGGCCGCGGAAGGCGGCGCGCAGGTTGGGGTGGCGAACCAGCAGTTCATCGGCGGCGGCCCGCAGCCTGGCCTGGTCGAGATCGCCCTCGACCTCCAGGGTGAGCTGGGTGGTGTAGACGTCGGGCCCGGTGCCTTCGGCGTCGTACGAGGCGAGGTCACGCGAAGGGAGGTCCTGCGAAGAGAGCTCGCGCGAGGGGAGGTCGTACGAGGAGAGGAAGAACAGGCCCTCCTGGAGCGGGGAGAGCGGGAGGAGTTCGGTCAGCGGTCCGGCCGCCGCCTCGATGGTCTCGATCTCGCGCTGGTCGACGGTGACCAGCGGGAAGTCGCCGGGGCTGTGGCCGCCGGCGCCGGGGCGGGTGCCGGCTTCGGCGAGCGCGTCGATGGCGGCGCGCCAGCAACGGGCCAGCTCCCGCACCTCGGGCTCGGACAGCAGCCGGGCCGGGAAGGTGAAGGCGGCGGTCAGCCGTGGTCCGTGTGGCCCGTCCACGGTGGAGGCGTTGAGCTGGAGGGTGTGCGAGGCGGGCAGCCGGTCGTCCGCGCCGCCGCCGAGCGAGCCGGTGAGCGCGGCGGGCGCCCAGTCCCGGCCGGCCGCCTCGCCGCCGGCGCCGAACCGGCCGAGGTAGTTGTAGCCGATGGTGGCGGTGGGCAGCGCGGCGAGGTGCCCGTCCGGGTCAGGCCGGAGGTGGCGCAGCAGGCCGTGGCCGATGCCGCTGTCCGGGGCGGCGCGCAGTTGTTCCTTGATCCGCTTGAGGGCGGCGGCCGGGTGGTCGGCGGCGGCCGGATCGAGCCCGGCCAGGTCCAGACGTACCGGGTGGACGCTGGTGAACCAGCCGACGGTACGGGAGAGTTCGGCGCCCGGCACGGCCTCTTCGACCCGGCCGTGGCCCTCGATGTCGACCAGCACCGGGCGGGACCGGCCGCGCCAGGCGGCCAGCGCCAGCGCGAGAGCGGTCAGCAGCAACGCGTCAGGACCGGTGTGGAAGGCGTCCGCGACCTCGGTCAGCAGCGGGCCGGTGGTGGCCTGCGGGACCTCGACGGTGACGGTGCGCAGCGTGCCCAGGGTGTCCTGGGCGGGGTCGAGCGGCAGCGGGCTCGGCCGGAGCGGGTCGCCGTCCGCCAGGGCGCGCCAGTGGTCGAGTTCGGCGGTGCGGCGCGCGGAGTTCGCCACGTCGGCCAGGCCGAGCGCCCAGGCCCGCAGCGGGGTGCCGACCGGCGGCAGAGCGGCGGTGCGGCCGTGGCTCGCGGCCTCGAACGCGGCGGCCAGGTCTTCGGTCAGTACGCGCCAGGAGACGCCGTCGACGACGGCGTGGTGGATGAGGACGGCCAGCAGGCCGGGCCGGTGCGCGCCGGCGTCCAGCCACACCAGGCGGAGCATGGCGCCGGCGAACGGGTCGAGCCCGGCTGCGGCCTGAGCCGCGTGGCGGCGCAGCGTCGCGGCGAGCGCGTCATCGGCGACGCCTGTGGCGTCCACCCGGGTCAGCAGCCCGTCCGGCGCGACGCTGCCCGGGGCGGGGATCTCCAGGCTGGTGCGGGTGAGGGTGGCGCGCAGCGCGTCGTGGTGGTCGATGACCTGGCCGAGCCCGGCGACGAGGTGTTCGCGCCGGGTGCCGGCGGGGGTGCGCAGCACGGTCGACTGGTGGTAGTCGGCGATCGGGCCGCCGCGCTCCACCAGCCAGCGCAGGATCGGGGTGAGCGGGGCGCTGCCGGTGGCGGGCACGGCGCTCGGTGCGGGCTCGGCCGGCCGTTGCTCGACGGCGGCGAGCGCGGCCACGGTGCGGCGCTCGAAGACGTCGCGGGGGCGCAGCCGCAGGCCCTGCCGGCTGGCGGCGCCGACGAGTTGGATGGAGGAGATGCTGTCGCCGCCGAGGGCGAAGAAGCTGTCGTGCACGCCGACCTCGGGCAGCCCGAGCACATCGGCGAAGAGCGCGGCGATGAGGCGTTCGCGCTCGGTGCGCGGGGCGGTGCCCTCGCTGGTGCGGGTGGTGTCCGGGGCCGGCAGCGCCGCCCGGTCGATCTTGTTGGCTCGGGTGACGGGCAGCGTGTCCAGGGCGACGAAGGCCGCGGGCACCATGTGTTCGGGCAGTGTGTCGGCCAGCCAGTCGGCCAGTTCGTCGGCGGTGGCGGTGGCGCCTTCGGCGTGCACGACGTAGGCCACCAGGCGCTGCGGGCCGCCCGCGTCGGCGCGGGCGACGACCACGGCGCGGGCGACGGCCGGGTGGTCGGTGAGCAGCGCTTCGATCTCGGCGGGTTCGACGCGGAAGCCGCGGATCTTGATCTGGTGGTCGGTGCGCCCGGCGTACTCCAACTCCCCCGCCGCGTTCCAGCGGGCCAGGTCGCCGGTGCGGTACATGCGGGCGCCGGCCGGTCCGAACGGGCAGCCGACGAAGCGTTCGGCGGTGGTGCCGGGCCGGCCCACGTAACCGCGGGCCAGGCCGGCGCCGGCGATGTAGAGCTCGCCGAGCACGCCGGGCGCCACCGGGCGCAGCGCCGCGTCCAGGACGTAGGCGCGCTTGTTGACGTCCGGCGGGCCGATGGGGATCGGGCCGCCGTCCCAGGAGGCGGGTACGAGCCAGGTGGCGGAGTTGACCACGGCTTCGGTGGGCCCGTAGGCGTTGAAGAGCCGGTGCCTGCGGGCCCAGGTGCGGACCACTTCGGCGGGCAGCGCCTCGGTGCCGACGATCAGCGTCATCTCCGGCGGTAGCTGCGCGTCGGTGGGCAGCGAGGCGACCACGGTGGGCGGAATGACGGCGAGCGTGATCCCGGCTTCCCCGAGGAAGTCGGCGAGCGGCGCGCCGGCCCGCTGTTCCTCGGGCACCACGACCAGGGTGGCACCGGCGAAGAGGGAGTTGGCCAGCTCGCAGAAGGTGACGTCGAAGCTGGGCGAGGCGAACTGGGTGACCCGGTCGCCGGGGCCGGTCGCGAAGCAGTCGTGGGCCCAGGCGATGAGGTCGACCAGCGGCCGGTGCTCGACCAGGACGCCCTTGGGGGTGCCGGTGGAGCCCGAGGTGTAGATGACGTACGCGGCGTGCTCCAGGCGCAGCGGTGCCAGCCGGTCGGCGTCGGTTGGGTCGTGGGCCGGGCCGTCCTGCGGGAGTTCGGCGATGCGGGCGGTGGGGGTGCCCAGGTCCCAGGGGTCGGTGGGCGCGCCGGGGGCGGCGAGGATCAGGTGCGGCCCGGCGTCGCGGACCAGGGCCCGCAGCCGGTCGGCCGGGTAGTCGGGGTTGAGTGGCAGGAAGACGCCGCCCGCCTTGCCGATGGCCAGTTGCGCCACGTAGACGTCGGCGCCGCGCGGCAGGGCCACGCCCACCGGCCGCTCCGGGCCGACACCGAGCCGGATGAGCTGGTGGGCCAGCCGGTTGGCGCGCTCGTTGAGTTCGGCGTAGGTCAGCTCGGTGGCGCCGGCCACGACGGCGGGCCGCTGCGGCACCCGGTGGGCCCAGTGCTGGAAGAGCTCGGGCAGTGTGCGGGGCTCGACCTGGACGTGGTGGCCGTTCCAACCGGTGGTGACCTGTTCCCGGTCGGCGGGGGCGAGCAGGTCGAGCCCGGCGAGCCGGCGTTCGGGGTCAGCGGTGAAGGCGGCGACGGCCCGGTGCAGCCGGTCGGCGACCGCGCGTACCCGGTCGGCGGTGAGGACGTCGGTGCGGTGGCGCAGGGTCAGGCCGAGACCGCCGTCCGCGGTGGGCGCGGCGACCAGGGTGAGCGGGTAGTGGGTGGCGTCGGCGCCGGTGATGGCGCGCACCCGCAGGTCGCCGAAGACGGTGTCGGCGCCGGTCTGGCCGGCGTCGGCCGAGCCGTCGCCCGGGGTGTCCACGAGGTAGTTCTCGAAGACCGCGAGGGTGTCGAAGAGCGGGCCGAGCCCGGCGATGCGCTGGATGTCGCCGAGGCCGGTGTGGTGGTGGGCGAGCAGTGCGGCCTGTTCGGCCTGCACCCGGGTCAGCAGGGCGGCCAGCGTCTCCTCGTACCGCAGCCGGATGCGGACCGGGACGGTGTTGATGAACAGGCCGACCATGGACTCCACGCCCGCCAGTTCGGCGGGGCGGCCGGAGACGGTGGAGCCGAAGACCACGTCGCGCCGGCCGGTGAGGTCGGCGAGCACCAGCGCCCACAGGGTCTGCACCACGGTGGGCACGGTGGTCTCCAGGCGGCGCGCGGTGTCGGTGAGCGCGGCCGACAGCGCCGGGTCCAGGTCGACGGCGACGGAACCCGGCACTGCCGGGGGCGCGTCGGCCGCGCCGGGGGCGATGAGCGTGGGCCCGTCGAGCCCGGCCAGGTGGGTGCGCCAGGCGTCCTCGTCGGCCGCGGTGTCGCGGGCCGCGGCCCAGGCCAGGTAGTCGCGGTAGGGGCGGACGGGCGGCAGCCCCGACGGGTCGCCGGCGGCGGCGTAGAGCGCGAAGAGCTCCTGGATCACCTTCGCCGTCGACCAGCCGTCGAGCAGCAGGTGGTGGTGGGTGAGCAGCAGGTGGTGCCGGTGCGGGCCGAGGCGGATGGCGGTGAACCGGATGAGCGGTGGGCTGGCCAGGTCGAACCTGGCCAGCCGGTCGGCCCGGGCGAGCTCCGCGAGCCGGCGGCGCTGGGCTTCGCCGATGGGGGGTGCTGCGTCCGTTGGAGCTGCCGTGTCCGCTGGAGCCGCCAGGTCGGCCGGCTCGACCGGCCCTGCCAGCCCCGACAGGTCGTGCTCCTGCCAGCCCACCTCGACCCGGGCCGGGATCAGCGTGACGGGCTCGCCGTTCTTGCGCTGCCGGAAGGCCGCCTTGAGGTTGGGGTGCCGCTCCAACAGGGCGCCTGCGGCGGCGCGCAGCCGGTCGGCGTCGAGCTCGCCTTCCAGGTCGAAGCCGAGCTGGACGGTGTAGACGTCCAGCGCACTCTCGTCGTACGACGAGAGGAAGAACAGGCCCTTTTGCAGGGGGGACAGCGGCAAGATGTCCTGAAGTCCCGAACGCGCCCCGCTCACAGATTCCTCCACTCGTCTTCGAACTCATCGATCTCGTCCTGGCTCAGGGTCAAGAGCCCCAGGTCGGACGGGGTGTGTCCGGCGGCGGTACCGCCCCGTGCGCTGTCCAGCAGCGTCTTGAGGGCGGCTCGCCACCGGTGGTCGAGCTCCGCGACCTGCGCCGCGTCGAGCAGCAGGCCCGCGTGGTGCCAGGTCACCGAGAGCTCGGTGCCCGTGGGGCGGCGCAGTGCGGTCACGGTCAGGTCGAGCGCGGTGTCCACGCCGATGTCCGCCTCCGCGCGCCACAGGTCCTTCGATTCGGCGGCCGGAGTCCACGGCGGTACGTGGTCCCCTCCGGGGCCGCCGCCCGGGCTGGCTCCTCCGGGAGCGCCGGGCGGCGCGCCCGGGGCGGGCCGGGCCCGGTCGGAGCCGCCTTGGGTGGGTCCGGTCGGGGTCGGTGTGACGTGCACGGCACCCGTCTGGGTGGGTGCGACGTCCGCAGGCCCCGCCCGGGTGGGTTCCGCCGGCTGGTCGACGTCGAACCTGCCCAGGTAGTTGAAGCTGATCTGGGGGCGCGGCCCCGTGGCCAGTTCGGCCCCCGACTGCGGGTCCAGGTAGCGCAGTTGACCGAAGCCCAGGCCGTCGGACGGCACCGCGCGCAGTTGTTCCTTGACGTGCTTGAGCAGCCGCCCGCCCGCCGCCGGGTCCTCGTGGGCGGCCCGGGCGGCGTCGCCGTCGCCGGTCAGCCGTACCGGGTACAGGCTGGTGAACCAGCCCACGGCCCGCGCCGGCTCCCGGCCGCCCGGCAGCAGGGCGGCACTGCGACCGTGCCCCTCCATCAGGACCAGGACCGATTCCCGGCCGGGGCGCCAACTGCGGACCGCCATGGCCAGCGCGGTCAGCAGCACCTCCTGCTCGCCGCAGTGGAAGGCGGCCGGCACCTCGCTCAGCAGCGGCTCGACGAGTTCGGCCGGCACGGTGGTGGCCAGTCGCCGTACGGTCTCCGGCCGGTCGCGCGCCGGATCGAGTGCGCGTCCCCCGATCGGCGGGTCCGGCTGCGCCAACACCTCGCGCCAGTAAGGGAGTTCGGCGCGCCGCTCGGTGGCCTTGGCGGTCAGGGCACGGGCCCAGGTGCGGAAGGAGACCTCCACCGGAGGCAGTTCGACGGCCCGCCCCGGGTCGTCCGCGCTCCCCTGCCACGCCTGGACCAGGTCGGGCAGCAGCACCCGCCAGGAGACGGCGTCCACCACCAGGTGGTGGGCGAGCAGCAGCAGCCGGCCGGGGGCGGCGGGTCCGCGGTCGAACCAGACGGCCCGGAACACCTCGCCCCGGGCGGGATCGAGGGACTCGGTGGCTTCGCGGGACGCGCTGCGCACGGCGGCGCGCAGGGCCTGCGGATCGTCGGCCGGTACGGGCACCCGGCGCAGCACCCGGGCGGCGTCCACCGCGCCGGGCGGGGCCACCTCAAGGGCCCATGGCTCCCCTGCGGGCGCCTGCGGATCGGATGACGGGTCAGACGGCGGGCCGGCCTGCGGGGCGCCCGGCGGGTCCGCGTCCGCCGTGCCCTGCGCGGTGACGAGGCTGGCTCGCAACATGCCGTGGTGGTCGAGCACGGTGCGCAGCGCGCCGAGCAGCCGCTCGGGGCCGGCCGCGGCCGGGACGGTGACCAGCAGCGACTGGCTGTAGGTGCGCAGGTCGCCGCCGCGCTCGCGCAGGGCGTGCATGACCGGGGTGAGCGGCACGGTGCCGGTGCCGGCGTCGTGTTCGGCCGCCGCGTCCCGCGGCGCCGGCGTGGCGACCAGCGCGAGGGCGGCGACCGTGCGGTGCTCGAAGACCTGGCGCGGGGTGATCACCCAACCGGCCCTGCGGGCGGCGCTGACGAGTTGGATGGAGGTGATGCTGTCGCCGCCGAGCGCGAAGAAGCTCTCGTGCGCGCCGACCTCCGGGAGCCGCAGCAGGGCGCCGATCTGCTCGGCGATGACGCGCTCGGCCGGGCTGCGCGGGGCGGTCCGCTCAGCGCCGGGCGTGGCCCGCTGGGGTGCCGGCAGTGCGCGGCGGTCCAGCTTGCCGCTGCTGGTCAGCGGGAGGGCGGGGAGCACCACCAGATCGGCCGGGACCAACGCGGCGGGCAGCCGGGCGGCGGCGTGCCGCAGCACGGCACCGGTGTCGAGCGCGTCGGCGGCGGTGCCGGGCCGCGGAGTGAGGTAGCCGACCAGTCGGGCGGCGCCCGGGGTGTCCTCGCGGACCAGCACCGCGGCGTCCGCGACGTCGGCGTGGGCCAGCAGCGCGGCCCGTACCTCGGCCGGTTCGATCCGTACGCCGCGCAGTTTGACCTGGTCGTCGGCGCGGCCGGCGAACTCCAGCTCGCCCGCGCTGCTCCAGCGGGCCAGGTCGCCGGTGCGGTAGAGCCGGCCACCGGGCGGCCCGAAGGGGTCGGCGACGAACCGTTCGGCGGTACGCGCCGGGTCGCCGAGGTAGCCGCGGGCGAGTTGGGCGCCGGCCAGGTACAGCTCCCCCACCACGCCGGGCGGCATCGGGGCGAGCCTGGCGTCCAGCACGTACGCGCGGGTGTTGTCGCCTGGCGTGCCGAGCGGCACGGTGCCCGGGTGGCCGGGGGCGGCGGGGCGCGCGGTGACGTCCACGGCCGCCTCGGTGGGGCCGTACTGGTTGACGAGCTGTGCCCGCCGGCCCTGGTACCAGGCGTCGACCAGTTGGCCCGGCAGCGCCTCGCCGCCGCTGAACACCCAGCGCAGCCCGTCCAGCGGCGTCGCCTGCGGCTCGGCCACGAACAGGGCGAGCATGGAGGGCACGAAGTGCACGGCGGTGATCTGCTGGTCGCGGATCACCTCGGCCAGGTAGGCCGGGTCGCGGTGGCCGTCCGGGCGGGCCACGACCAGGGCGGCGCCGCCGAGCAGCGGCCCGTACTGCTCCCACACCGCCACGTCGAAGCCGGGCGCCGCCTTGTGCAGCATCCGGTCGCCGGGGCCGAGCGGGTAGCGCCGCTGGTTCCACACGAGCCGGTTGACCAGCGCCCGGTGCGGTACGGCGACGGCCTTGGGCCGGCCGGTCGAGCCCGAGGTGTGCAGCACGTAGGCGGTGTGCAGCGGGTGTGGCGGGCGGGTCGCGGCCGGTGGGGTCGGCGGGTGCGCGGCCACCTCGGCGAGCAGCGCCGGGTCGTCGATCCGTACGGCGGTGACGCCCTCGGGGACGGCCCCGGCCAGGGCGGCGGCGGTGGCCGTGTCGGTGAGGACGAGGGCAGGGGCGGTCTCGGTGAGCAGCGCGGTCAGTCGCTCGGCCGGGTGCGCGGGGTCCAGCGGGAGGTAGCCGGCGCCGGCGTGTTGGACGGCGTGTGCGGCGACCACCGAGTCCGTCGAGCGCGGCAGCAGCACCGCCACGAGCCGGTCGGGGGCGGCCCCCCGGTCGGCCAGGGCACGGGCGAGCCTGGCGGCCCGCTCGTACAGCTCGCGGTGGGTGAGGGTGGCGCCGGCTGCGATGACGGCGGGCGCGTCGGGCGTCCGGGCCGCCTGCTCGGCCAGCGCCTGCGGCACGGTGGCCGGTGCCACGTTCGCCGCGGTGTCGTTCCACGCCACCAGCACCCGGTGCCGTTCGGCTGCGGTGAGCAGGTCGATCGCGGTGACCGGCTGTTCGGGCCGGTCGGCGAAGGCGGCCAGCACCCGGGTGAAGGCGGCGGCCACGCGGTGCACGGTCGGCGCGTCGAACAGGTCGGTGCGGTAGGTGATGCCACCGGTCAACTCGCCGTCCGTACCTGGGTGTTGGACCAGGGTGAAGGTGAGGTCGAACTTGGCGGTCCGGGTGTGCACGGCCACCGGCTCGCTGTCCAGCTCGCCCAGCCGCGGTCCCGCCGGGGTGCGGGTCTGGTGGTTGAGCATCACCTGGAAGAGCGGGTGCCGGGCCAGCGAGCGCTCGGCGCCGAGCTCGTCCACCAGCCGCTCGAAGGGGACCTGCGCATGGTCGAACGCGGCCAGGTCGGTCGCCTTGACCCGCTCCACCAGCTCGATCGCGCTCGGGTCGCCGGACACGTCGGTGCGCAGCACCAGCGTGTTGACGAAGAAGCCGACCAGGTCGTGCAGGGCGTGGTCGTCACGGCCGGCGATGAGCGTGCCGATGGGCAGGTCGCTGCCGGCGCCCAGCCGCTCTAGGAGTGCGGCGAGCGCGGCGTGCGCCACCATGAACGGCGTGGCGCCGGTGCGGCGGGCCAGCGCGGCCAGGCCGCGCCGTACCGCGGACGGCACGGTGAACTCCACGACCTCGCCGTCGTATCCGGCCGATGCGCCGCGCGGCCGGTCCAGCGGCAGCGCGAGTTCGGCCGGGGCGCCGGCGAGGCGCTCCCGCCAGTAGGCGATCTGCTGGCTGGTGCCGCTGGTGGGGGCCTCGTCGGTGCCGAGCACCCGTCGCTGCCACAGCGCGTAGTCGGCGTACTGCACCGGCAGCGGTGCCCACTGCGGGGCGCGTCCTGCGGCCCGGGCCGCATAGGCGGTGACGAGGTCGCCGAGCAGCGGTCGCACCGACCACTCGTCGCCCGCGATGTGGTGCAGGACCAGCAACAACACGTCGCCCGGCGCCGGCCGCCCGGGCCGCGGCGCGGCGGCAGCGGCGTCCCCGCCGGCGGCAGCACGGGCCGGTGTGCCCTCCGCGTGGCGCAGCACGGTGGCGCGCAGCGGCAACTCCCGGGTGAGGTCGAAGGGGCGTACGGCCGCGGCGTGCAGCGCGGTGGCCAGCGGGTCGACGACATCGGCGGGCGGGGTCGGGGCGGAGTCGGCGCCCGGGACCGTGCGGGCGACCGGGGCCGTGCCGGCCACCGGGGCCGCACCGGCGTCCAGCGCCACGGTCGCGGTCGCTGCACCTGCCCCGGCCCGGGTCGCCGGGCCGGTCCCCGTCGTCGCACCGGTCCCCGGCTCGGTCGCCGGCTGGCCGGCACCGGTGGCGTCCGGCGCTGGTAGATCGATCAGTTCGACGTCGACCCGGGCCTGCTCGGCGGGTACGACGTGCTGCCGCGGCAGGCCGTCGGTGTCGGGGAAGACGGTGCGCAGCGCCTCGTGCCGCACCGCCACGTCGTGCAGGGCGGCCCGGACGGCGGCCACGTCGATGCGGCCGGTGAGCCGCAGCGCGATGGGCACGTTGTACGCGGGCGTGTCGGCGTCGAGCCGGTCGAGGAACCACAGTCGGCGCTGGGCCGGGGAGAGCGGCAACTCGGCCGGGCGCTCGCCCGCCACCAGGGGCACGGCGCGCTCGCCCGCGGGCCGCAGCAGGGCGGCGGTGGCGGCCGGGGTGCGGGCGGTGAACAGGTCGCGCACCGCGAGCGAGACGTTCAGCGCCGCCCGTACCGTCCCCACCAGCCGCATCGCCGTAAGCGAGTGCCCACCGGCGGCGAAGAAGTCCTGGTCGGGGCCGATCGACGGCACGCCGAGCGCCTCGGCGAAGAGCCGGCACAGCAACTCCTCGCGCTGCCCGAGCGGGGCACCACCGGAGTCGGCCGCCACCCGCGGGGCGGGCAGTGCGGCCCGGTCCAACTTGCCGTTGGCGGTCAACGGAAGCCGCTCCAGCAGCACCACGGCGGCGGGCACCAGGTACTCCGGCAGGCGCTGCGCGAGCCGGTCGCGCAGCGTACGGGCGAGGGCGGCATGTTGCTCGGCCCGCCAGGGCCCGGCCTCCGCCGAGGCCGCCGGCACCGCGTACGCCACCAGCGCGGGGCCGCCGGGCCCGTCCGTGCGGACGACTACCGCGGCGTGCGCCACCTCGGGCAGGGCGCGGAGTGCGGCTTCCGGTTCGCCGGGCTCGATCCGGTAGCCGCGCAGTTTGACCTGGTCATCCGCGCGGCCGACGAAGTCGAG
This sequence comes from Streptomyces sp. 796.1, assembly GCF_047525675.1. Classification (NCBI taxonomy): domain Bacteria; kingdom Bacillati; phylum Actinomycetota; class Actinomycetes; order Kitasatosporales; family Streptomycetaceae; genus Streptomyces; species Streptomyces sp. 796.1. Next base: position 89,583 of record NZ_JBLIWA010000033.1, read on the forward strand.
CCGGCCGTCGGGGCGGACCCGCACCACGTCACCGGTGCGGTACATCCGCGCACCGGGCGGGCCCGCCGGGTCGGCGACGAACCGCTCCGCGGTCAGGCCGGGTTGCCCGGCGTAGCCGCGGGCGAGGCCGGCGCCGGCGAGGTAGAGCTCGCCCGGCACTCCGTCGGGCACCGGGCGCAGCGCACCGTCCAGGACGCTGGCGACCATCCCGTCCAGCGGGGTGCCGATCGGCAGCGGGGCGTGGTCGCCGCCGACCGGGGCGGTCGGGGTGGCGGGAGCGGCCGGGGTGGCGGAGGCGTTCGGGGTGGCGGAGGCTTCGGACCCGGCCGCGGCCTCGCCGGGCGGCTGCGCCCCCGCCGGTGCGGGCGCGTCGGCCGTCGCCTCGCCCGCCGTGGCGAATGTGGTGGTCTCCGTCGGCCCGTACCCGTTGACGACGCGGATACCGGGCACGGCCGCGCGCACGGCCTCGACCGCGGCGGGTGACACCACGTCCCCGCCCGTCCAGACCTCGCGCACGCTGCGGAAGGCGTCCGGCGCCTCGTGGGCCAGCAGCGCGAACAGACCGGCCGTCAGCCACAGCGCGGTGGCGCCGCTGGCGGGCAGCAGGGCCCGCCAGTCGGCCGGGCTGGGGTCGCCGTCCGGCGCCACCACCACCTCGCCGCCGCGCAACAGCGGCACCCACATCTCGTAGCTGGACGCGTCGAAGGAGTGCGGTGAGTGCAGCAGTACGGCGCGGTGCGCCGGGCCGTCCCAGCGCACGTCGGCGGCCAGCGCCAGCACGGCCGCCTGCTCCACCGCGACGCCCTTGGGCCGGCCGGTGGAGCCCGAGGTGTACATCACGTACGCCAGGTGGTCGGGGCGCACCGGGGTGGGCGGGGCGAGGTCGGCGACGGTGCCGGTTTCGGTTTCGGTTTCGGGGACAGTGGTGGGCGGCGTCGTTGCCCGCGGTGGTACGAGGGGCAGCGCGTCGGCGAGGCCGGCCGCTGCCGCGTCATCGGCGTCGGCGACCAGGGCGACGGCACCGGCCGCGGCGAGCACCTCCCGGCAGCGGTCGGCGGGCCAGCGCGGGTGCAGCGGCAGATAGCCGGCGCCGCTCCAGGCCACCGCGAGCAGGCTGGTCACCAGCGCGGGCGAACGCGGCAGCAACACGCCGACCACGGCCTCCGGGCCGGCTCCGGCGGCGCGCAGCCGCGCGGCGTGTTCGGCCGCGCGGGCGGCGAGTTCGGCGTAGTCGAGCCGGCCGCTGCCGTCCGCCCAGCGCACGGCGGTGGCCCCGGGCGAGGCGGCGGCCCGGGCGGCG
>NZ_JBLIWA010000034.1:0-83229 GCF_047525675.1 Streptomyces sp. 796.1
CCCCGGGTCCGGTCGCCGCCGGGTCCGTACGGGCCGCGGGCGCGCAGCCGCTCGGCCTCGTCCCGGTAGGTACCGGGGGCCGGCCGGGCGCCGTCGCGGCGGGCGGCTGCTGGGGCGGGGCCGGGAGGTTCGCGGCGGGCGGCGTCCCGCGGGGTGGCCGCGTCGCGGCGGGCGGCGGCATCCCGGCGAGCGGCGGCATCGCGCGCGCCCTCGCGCGTACCCGGGCGGGCCTGGCCGCGGGGGGCCGGTCCGTCCTGGCGCGGTCCAACGCCCCGCTGCGGTCGCTCGGCGCGGTCCGTACGGTCGGATCTGCCGGCACGGTCTACGCGGTCTGCACGGTCAGCGCGACCGGTGCGGTCGGGGTCGATGGCCCGGCCCGGGCGGTCGGTCCGATCGGTGCGCCGGGCGCGGTCGGTCCAGGCCGCGCGCTCGTCGGCGCCGGTGCGGTCGGAGCGTGCGGGGCGGCCGGCCCGCTCGGCAGGGCCGGTGTCTTCGGCACGGAAGGGCGGACGCTCGCTGCGGCGCGGGCGCTCGGGCTGGCGAACACCGTCGCGGCGGGGCACGCCGCGCGGGCCCGCGCCGGCATCGGCGCCGCGGGCCCGGCCGAGGGCGCTGCGGTCGCCGAACGGCCCCTCGCCCCGGCGCCCTGGCACACCGCCCTGGTCGGCGCGGTCACGGTCGCGGGGGGTGCGGCTGCGCGGACCGCCGGCGTCGGGGTCGCCCTGCGCGGTGCGGCGCGGCGCGCCGGAGGGGCCGAGGTCACGCGCCGAACGGCGCGGCGGGCGGGCCGGATCGACGCGCTCGGGCTGCCGTCCGCGGGGCGCGTCGCGTCCGGGCCCTGCGGCCTCGTCCGCCTGGCGTCGGCGCTGGGCCTCGCGCGCGGCACGGCGCTCCTCCCACTCACGGGCGTCACTCGGCAGCCGGCCACCGCGCTGCTCCCCCGGCGCCCGGCCGCCCTCACGCGCGGGGCCCTGGTCGCGGCGCTCACCGGGGCCGCGCCGGTCACCGGGCTCGCGCGGGTCCCGTGGTTCCCTGCCGGTCATCGCCGGGCTCCCTCGTGAACGTGCGGCACAGCGTCACCTGCCGTGGGTCGGGATGGGGTTCGCCTGCTGCGGGGCGCCGGGGGCGTCCTGGCCTTCGGGCGCCGGCCCCGCGGCGGGCTGCTCCGGGGCCTGGCCCGCACCGGCAGGTGCGGTGGCGGGCGGTGCGGGTACGGCGGTGGGGGCGGCGCCTGGCTCGGTCTGGCGGGGCCCTGCGGCGGCGCCCGCTGCCGCACCGGCCGCACCGGACGCGCTCGCCGCGGGGGGCGGCGGCGACGGGGTGCCGGACGTGGTGGGACCAGCGGGGGTGGCGGTGGTCCGGGGCGTGGCCGGCGCGCGGAGGGCGGGCGGCGGCTGGGTCGCGGGCCCGCTCTGGGTGGTCGGCCGCCCGCTGGCCGGCGCGGGTACGCCGCGCACCGTGCCGTCGGGGTTCAAGAAGGCCGGGCCGCCACCGGGCACCAGGCCGAGTTCCCTGGCCCGCCGCTGGAGCGTGTCCGGCTGGGCGAGCTCGTCCACCTCCTGCTGGAGGGCCTGTTCCTCGTCGGTCAGGTCGTTGGTCTGCCGCTCCAGCCGGGACAGCTCGAACGAGCCCTGGTTGAGCGAGGAGTTCAGCAGCAGCAGGGTGATCAGGCCGGAGCCGAGGAGTAAGACGATCAGCAGGGCGAAGGGCGCCCGGCGCGCGGAACCCGCCGCTCCGGCGGGCCGCAGCCGGATCAGCCGCGGCGCCCGGCCCTCGCCGGTGCGGCGCGCCTGGCCGCTCACGGCGCGTCCTCCCGGATGCGCTGCGCGCCGCGCAACCGGGCCGGGGCGGCGCGCCGGTTCTCGGCCACCTCCTCCTCGGTGGGCAGTTCGGCGCCGCGGGTGAGCAGTTGCAGCCGCGGCTGGTACCGCTCGGGCACGACCGGCAGTCCCGGCGGTGCGGTGTTGGCGGCGCCGGCCGCGAACACCTGCTTGACCAGGCGGTCTTCCAGCGACTGGTAGGCGAGTACGGCGATCCGCCCGCCCACGGCCAGCCGCGAGACGGCGGCCGGGATGGCGCGCTCGACGCTCGATAGCTCGCCGTTGACCTCGATCCGCAGGGCCTGGAAGGTGCGCTTGGCCGGGTTGCCCCCGGTGCGCTTGGCGGCCTGCGGCAGCGCCGCCCGGATCAGGTCGACCAGCCGGGCGCTGTTGCGGAACGGTTCCTGCTCCCGCTCGCGCACCACCGCGTCCACGATCTTGCGGGCGAACTTCTCCTCGCCGTACGTCCGCAGCACCCGCACCAACTCGCCCGGCGGGTAGGTGTTGAGCACCTCGGCCGCGCTGATGCCGGTGGTCTGGTCCATGCGCATGTCCAGGGGTGCGTCCTGGGCGTAGGCGAAGCCGCGGTCGGCCTCGTCCAATTGCATGGAGGACACGCCGAGGTCGAAGAGGACGCCCTGCACCCGGGGGACGTCGAGCCGGTCCAGGACCTCGGGCAGCGTGTCGTAGACGGCGTGCACCAGGGTGGCCCGGTCGCCGTACGGGGCCAGGCGCTCGGCGGAGAGCTTGAGGGCGGCGGGGTCGCGGTCGAGCGCGATCAGCCGGGCGGCCGGGAAGGTCGCCAACAGCGCCTCGCTGTGTCCGCCGAGCCCCAACGTGCAGTCCACGACCACCGCCCCGGGCTCGGCCAGCGCCGGAGCGAGCAGGTCCAGACAGCGCTGGAGCATGACGGGTACGTGGAGAGCGTTGCTGCTCATGCGCCCTTCCAGAGAGGGTGGGCTGTCGCGTGCCGCCGGGTCCCCGCCCGCTCGCTGAAGGGGAAGCGGCCTACTGGCGCCGGGGAAGTGACGTCAGGCGGCCGGGAGCGGGAGGAGGCCGAGTGGCACGTACACGCCGCACACGCGGGAGATTTGTCGATTCGAAGGGGAGCGCCACGTCTCCCACTTCGCGTCACTTTAGTCCACTCGTCCCCTCGGTCAACCAACTGGCCAGCGCGTCTCCCACCCGTTCTTTACCGCCCGTTTCACCCGTACGGCGGACCAACCGCCCTCCTGTGGGTTACCTCACACCCGACCTAGTTGCTCGCCTTTGCCCCACCCTCCCGCGGCATGGGGGGCCGGTGGCGGTTACGGTCATGCCATGCCCACACCTGCACCTTCGCACCAGTCCTCCGCCCCCGCCGGCGACGGCGCCCCGCTGGGAACCGTGACCGACTCCCTGGTCGCCGCCAACGCGGAGTACGCGGCCACCTTCACCGACCCCGGCATGGACGCCCGTCCGGTGCGCCGGGTCGCGGTCGTCGCCTGCATGGACGCCCGGATCGACCTGCACGCCGCGCTCGGCCTCGAACTGGGTGACTGCCACACCATCCGCAACGCGGGCGGCGTGGTCACCGACGACATCATCCGCTCACTGACGATCAGCCAGCGCGCGCTCGGCACCCGCAGCGTGGTCCTGATCCACCACACCGACTGCGGTCTGCTCTCCCTCACCGAGGACTTCCGGCACGAGATCGAAGAAGAGGTCGGCCAGCGCCCGGCGTGGGCGGTGGAGGCGTTCCGCGACCTGGACGGTGACGTACGCCAGTCCATGCAGCGGGTGCGCACCTCGCCGTTCCTGCCGCACACGGACGACGTACGCGGCTTCGTCTTCGACGTGACCACCGGTCTACTGCGCGAGATCAGCCCGCGCGCCTGAGTCCCAGCACCACCCGCAGGTCCAGTGAGCACAGTGCCCAGCGACGTGCCTGTGCTCACCCTGCCACGGTCCACGCGCCGGCACGGCGGGCGCCGCGGACCAGGAAGGCGACGCCGAACCGGCGGCGCCACAGCCGCCAGGACGCAGCGCGCACGGCACCTCCGCACCGGGTTATCCACAGGCGAGTGACGGCGAGCGGCATTGGCGGCAAGAATGCCTAGGTGACATCGCCATCCGCCGTCGCGGGGCCCGATGTCGTGTTGTGCGGTGGACCGCTCCCCAGGGTTGGGCGCGGTCCGGGAACGGGCCGAGGAGGGCCGGGTGACGACCTATGACGAGCGAGCGAGCCTCAGCGATCTGACCACCACAGCGGATCGGGTCCGCAGGTCGGTGGAGGGTGTGATCGAGGGCAAGCCCGAGGTCGTACGGCTCTCGCTGACCGTGTTGCTGGCCGAGGGACACCTGTTGATCGAAGACGTCCCGGGCGTGGGCAAGACGATGCTGGCCAAGGCCCTGGCGCGGTCCATCGACTGCTCGGTGCGCCGCATCCAGTTCACCCCCGACCTGCTCCCCTCGGACATCACCGGGGTGAGCGTGTACGACCAGCAGCGCAAGGAGTTCGAGTTCAAGCCCGGTGCGATCTTCGCGCAGATCGTGATCGGTGACGAGATCAACCGCGCCTCGCCCAAGACCCAGTCCGCCCTCCTCGAATCGATGGAGGAGCGCCAGGTCACGATGGACGGCGAGACCCACGGGCTGCCCGACCCGTTCATGGTGGTGGCCACCCAGAACCCGGTCGAGATGGAGGGCACCTACCCGCTCCCCGAGGCGCAGCGCGACCGGTTCATGGCCCGCGTCTCCATCGGCTATCCGCACCCGGAGGCCGAGCTCCAGATGCTGGACGTGCACGGCGGTGTCTCCCCGCTGGACGCGATGCGCCCGGTGGCGCACGCGCACGAGATCGTGAAGCTGGTGGAGGCGGTGCGCGGGGTGCACGTGGCCGAGCCCGTGCGGCGGTACGTGGTGGAGTTGGTCTCCGCCACCCGCCACCACCCCGAGCTGCGGCTCGGCGCATCGCCGCGGGCCACGCTGCACCTGGTGCGGGCCGCGAAGGCCGCCGCCGCGCTCAGCGGCCGGGAGTACGTGCTGCCCGACGACGTCCAGGCGCTGGCCGTCTTCGTGCTGGCGCACCGCCTGCTGCCGACGGCGCAGGCACAGCTCAACCGCCGTACGGCGGAGCAGATCGTGGGCGAGATCCTGCACCGCACGCCGGTGCCATCGCCGTACGGCCAGCAGCCTCCGGGCGCCCGGAGGGCCTGATGTCCGCCGGGGGGAAGTCGGCGGGCCGCGATCCGAGCCCTGCGGGTCTGTACGTGGCGCTGGCCGGCCTGACGACGCGCGGCAGGTCCTTCCTCGCCGCCGGGCTGGCCGCCGCGGTGTGCAGCTTCGTGCTCGGCCAGGCGGACCTGCTGCGGGTGGGGCTGATGTTGGCCGCGCTGCCGCTGGTGTGCGTGGCCGTGGTCTACCGCACCCGCCACCAGGTGGCGGGCAGCCGGCGGCTGGACCCCGGCCGGGTGCCGGCGGCCTCGGAGGCCCGGGTGCAGTTGCGGATCGACAACGTGTCCCGGCTGCCCACCGGCGTGCTGATGCTCCAGGACCGGGTGCCGTACGTGCTGGGACCAAGGCCCCGCTTCGTGCTGGACCGGGTGGAGCCCGGCGGCCGGCGCGAGGTTTCCTACCGGGTCCGCTCCGACCTGCGCGGGCGCTATCCGCTGGGGCCGTTGCAGTTGCGGCTGGCCGACCCGTTCGGGATGTGCGAGCTGACCCGCGCCTTCAGCGGCTACGACACGCTGACGGTGGTGCCGCGGGCCGAACCGCTGCCGGCGGTGCGGCTGTCCGGCGAGGCCGCGGGGTACGGCGACGGCAGGTACCGCTCGCTGGCGCTGGCCGGCGAGGACGACGTGATCCCGCGCGGTTACCGGCACGGCGACGACCTGCGCCGGGTCCACTGGCGCTCCACCGCCCGGCACGGCGAGCTGATGGTGCGCCGCGAGGAGCAGCCGCGGCGTGCCCGCTGCACGGTACTGCTGGACACCCGGCGCACGGCCCATCGGGGCGCCGGCCCCGACTCGCCCTTCGAATGGGCCGTCTCGGGCGCGGCCTCGACCGCGGTGCACCTGCTGGAGCGGGGGTATTCGGTGCGGCTGCTGACCGACACCGGGAGTTCTGTGCCCGGCCATGACGGTGCGGGCGGCCACGCCAGCGCGCACGATTCGGCCGATGCCGCCGGGCTGCTGCTCGACACCCTCGCGGTCGTGGAGCACTCGGACGGCGCCGGCTTCTCGCGCGCCCACGACGTGCTGCGGCAGGGCAATGAGGGGCTGCTCGTCGCCTTCGTCGGCGAGCTGAATGAGGAGCAGGCGACGCTGCTCGCCCGGCTGCGCCAGCGCAGCGGGGTGGCCGTGGCGTTCGTGCTCGACGGTGCGGCCTGGGCGCGCGGCGCGGCCGGGACCGACCCGGGCCCGCTGGAGGAACGGCTGCGGCTGTTGCGGGACGCGGGCTGGGCGGCGTTGCCGGTCGCCCCGGGGATGGCGCTGCCCGAGCTGTGGCGCCAGGCGGACCAGTACCGGGCGCACCACAGCGGCGTCTCGGCACCGGGCGCGGCGAACGGAGGCTGGCAATGAGTGGGAGTGCGCGGCTGGCGGTGAGCGCCGCTCTGGCCACCCTCGCGGCGAGCTGTGCCCTGCTGCCGCTGGTCGACAGCTCGGGGTGGCTGTTGCAGGCGGTGGTGCTGCTCGCGGTGCAGACCGGGGTCGGGGTGCTGGCGCGCCGGGTGCCGCTGGCCCGCCCGCTGACCGTCGCGGCCCAGGCCGTTGCCGCCCTACTGCTGCTGACCTGGACGTTCGCCCGGGATCAGGCGCTGGGCGGGGTGGTCCCGAGCCCTGCGGTCTTCCGCGAGTTCGGCCGGTTGCTCTCGGCTGGCGTCGACGACGTCGAGAAGTACGCGATCCCGGCGCCGGACACCACGGGCATCGAGTTGCTGCTCGTCGGTGGGGTGTTGGTGATCGGCCTGGTGGTGGACGTGCTGGCGGTGACGTTCCGCAGTGCGGCGCCCGCCGGGCTGCCGCTGCTGGCCCTGTTCTCGATCGCGGCCGGCCTCTCCGACGGCGGCTCCGACTGGCTGTGGTTCCTGGTGGCCGGTGCGGGCTACCTGTTGCTGTTGCTGGCCGAGGGGCGCGACCGGCTGTCCCAGTGGGGTCGGGTGTTCAGCGGCGGGGCGGGCCCGCGCGGCCAGGGCCGGGCCTCGTCCGGCCTGGACGGGGCGGGCTCCTCGTCGTCCCCGCTGCGCACCGGCCGCCGGATCGGCGTGTTCGCGCTCGGCATCGCCCTGGCGGTGCCGGCCGTGCTGCCGTCCCTCGGCGGCGGCCTGCTCGACCAGAGCGCGAACGGCGGCGGCGACGGCAACGGCGGCACCATCTCGGCGGTCAACCCCCTGGTCTCGCTCCAGAACAGCCTGAACCAGCCGGACGACAAGGAGGTGCTGCGCTACCGCACCTCCACCACCGAGACCCAGGACCTGTACCTGCGCATCGTGGCCCTCGACCAGTTCGACGGCTCCTCGTGGAAGCCGTCCGAGCGCCGGGTGCAGGACGTGCCCGACCGTATGCCGTCCCCGCCGGGGTTGCGCTCCGACGTCCGGACCCAGCCCGTCGAGTCCGTCATCAAGGCCGCCGACTGGTACGCGCAGAATTGGCTCCCGCTCCCCTACCCGGCCTCCAGCGTGCGGCTGGACGGGCGGTGGCGCTTCGAGCCCGAGGGCCGCACGATCGTCGGCGACCGCGGCCAGAACACGCGCGGCATCCAGTACGAGGTGTCCAGCCTGGCCGTCCAGCCCACCGCGACCCAGCTCGCCCAGGCCCCGCCGCCCTCGCCCGAACTGCTCAGGGAGTACACGGAGGTGCCCGACTCGCTGCCCGCGATCGTGGCCGAGCGGGCGGACGAGGTGACCCGGGGGGCCCGCAACGCGTACGAGCAGGCCGTCAAGTTGCAGGACTGGTTCACGCTGGAAGGCGGCTTCCGGTACGACACGCAGGTGGAGGCGGGCAGCGGCAGCAAGGCCATCGCGCGCTTCCTCAAGGACCGCGAGGGGTTCTGCGTCCACTTCTCGTTCACGATGGCGGCCATGGCCAGGACCCTGGGCATCCCGGCCCGCGTGGCGGTCGGCTTCACCCCGGGCGCGGCCCAGACGGACGGTTCCATGTCGGTGGGGCTGCGGGACGCCCACGCCTGGCCCGAGCTGTACTTCGAGGGCGTGGGCTGGACCCGCTTCGAGCCGACGCCCAGCCGCGGCACCCAGCCCGACTACACGATCGACGAGTTGCCCGCGGACGACGGTTCGACCGACCCGCTGCCGCAGCCGAGCCGCTCGCAGGAGTCCTCGGCCGCGCCCTCGCCGTCCGAGAGCTGCACGCCCGACCTGAAGCGGCTGGGTGACTGCGGCGGTCCGGCGCCGAAGGAACCGGACGACCCCGACCGGGACAGCGGCACCCCCTGGGGCAAGATCACGCTGATCGGTTCGGGTGCGCTGGCGGTGCTGGTCCTCCCGCTGCTGCCGATGCTGTGGCGGCTGCGGACCCGCAGCCGTCGGCTCGGTGCACCACCGGGACGCCGGACGGACGCCGCCACGGCCCGTACGGAGGCCGCGTGGCAGGAGTTGCTCGACACCGGCTGGGACTACGGCATACCGCCGGACGATTCGCTGACGCCGCGCAAGGCGGCAGCGCGGATCGTCGACGGGGGCGGGCTGACCGGGCCACCCGCGGCTGCCGCGCAGCGGTTGGCGGCGGCCGTGGAGGAGACCTGGTACGCGCCGCATCCGCAGCCGGTGGCGGGGCTGTCCGAGGACGTCCGCCTGGTGACGGCCGGGCTCCGCGACACCGCCACCCGGCCCACCCGGCTGCGTGCGCTGTTGCTGCCCCGGTCGGCGTCGCGGGTGGCCACCCAGTTCGCGCTGCGGCGGGCCGCCTGGGCGGACCGCTGGCGCACCTCGCGCTGGCAACGCAGGCTGACCGGCCTCCGCTTCCCGTACCGCCAGCGCGGCTGACCACGTTCCCCGGGCGGCTTCCCACCGCCCGGGGCCAGCCATTCCGAGAACCGGGCCCGCCCGGGGGGCCCGGGTGCGGGCCCGGTTCTCGCACGGGAGGACGGGCCCCGGCACGGGCCGAGAGCAGGGCCGAGACCACCAGGGCCGAGCACGCAAAAGAGCTGTGGGGGTCATCTCCTTCGAGATGCTCCGCCCACAGCTCCTTGTCGTGCCCAGTGGCTCAACGGCCTCGTCCGGTGCCCCGCGAACGGGGTGACGGCGAGGGTTCTGGCGCCGCACGGGAGGCCCGTACCCCCGCGTCCGTGACGCCTCGGATGTCGCTGTTAGTGGCCCTGCTCATCGCGGCGACGCTGCCACCGCTGCTCGATGCGGTTCATGACCGAGCGACGCTGCTGCCGGCTCGGGCCGCGCGATGCAGCCGCGCCACCGCCACCGCCCCGCGCCTGCTCGCCCGGCTTGGGTGCCTTGCGCCAGCCGGTCACGGCCAGCACGGCGCAGCCCAGCATGACGAGGAAGCCCACCACGCTGATCCAGATCTGCTGGGCAACCATCCCAGTCATGAGGAGCGCGATGCCTGCCAGAAAACCCGCGACCGCCTGGTAGACCCGTCGCCGGGTGTACGTACGCAGGCCGCTACCCTCAAGCGCCGTCGCGAATTTGGGATCTTCGGCGTACAGCGCTCGCTCCATCTGCTCGAGCATGCGCTGCTCGTGCTCCGAGAGCGGCACGGAGTCCTCCTACTCGTCGGTCGCGGGGGGCGACCGGGGTGCGACCCTTCCAGGATAGGCAGGGAATCGCCCCCGTGAAACCCGCCCCTCTGCGCCAATTCACCCACCAGTACCGCAGTGGTGCCTGATGGCTCTGAGACGTCCATTCCCCACCCACCGACCCGCCATGCCGGACCGTATGCCCTCGATCATACGGGGGGAACAGGCTGATCGGGTGGCCTGTGGCCGACTGCACGCCTGCCCCACGACCTTTGTCGCGCGCTAGTCCACGCGAGTGACGGTTGGGGCAAGATTCAGGGCTGCTCGGCCAGTACGTGCAACTGGGTGGCGACCGAGTGGAAAGCAGGCTGTTCCGCCGCTGCTGCCTCAAGACGCAGCAGGGCTTCCATCGCGCCGGGCTCGGTGTCCACCAGGACGCCGGGGACGAGGTCGGCGAAGACGCGCACGCCGTGCACCGCGCCGACCCGCAGCCCGGCGGCCGTCACCAGTTCGGAGAGCTGATCGGCGGTGAAGCGGTGCGGCACCGGGTCGCCGGCGCCCCAGCGTCCCGCCGGGTCGGTGAGCGCCTGCCTGGCCTCGGTGAAGTGGCCGGCGAGGGCGCGGGCGAGCACGGCGCCACCGAGCCCCGCCGCGAGCAGGCTGAGCACGCCGCCGGGCCGCAGCGCGGCGACGGCGTTGCGCACGCCCTCGGCCGGGTCGTCCACGTACTCCAGGACGCCGTGGCAGAGGACCACGTCGTACCCGCCGCGGTCCACCACGTCGAACAGGCCGTGCGCATCGCCCTGCACACCGCGCACCCGGTCGGCCACGCCCGCCTCAGCGGCCCGGCGCTCCAGCGCGAAGAGCGCATTGGGGCTGGGGTCCACGACGGTGACCCGGTGGCCGAGCCGGGCGACGGGCACGGCGAAGTTCCCCGTGCCGCCGCCGGTGTCCAGGACGTCCAGGGCGTCACGCGCTCCTGTGCCGCCCTGGACCTCGGCCTTGACTCGACGGTCCAGGGCGTCCTTGAGCACCTCCCAGACCACTGCGGTACGGAGGGACGCACGGGGGCGCATCGGGTCTGACACAGCGGGTGGCTCCTCGGCGCGGTGCCCGCACGGCCTGCGGCGGTGCGGGCGAGAAACTGACGTCGTTGGGCCCCAGCCTATTGCCTCGGGAGCCGCGCCCGGGCGCGGGCGCGGTGCGGGTCAGTGCTCCGCCGCGTCCTCGCGTGGTGCCTGCCGGGGCAGCACGGGTTGCAGCACCAGCATGCGTTCCACGATGCGGAGGAACATGCCGGCGTCGCGCAGCAGGTCATCCGCGTCGCGGTCGCTCGCCGCGCCCGGTATGCCCGCCTCCGCCCGCGCTCGGCGGGCGGCGCCGGAGGCGAACAGCGCGCTCCATTCGGTCAGCTCGGGCGCCACCTCGGGAAGCACTTCCCAGGCGCTGCGGATGCGTTGCCTGCGTCGGGGGTTGGTCTCGGGTCGGCCGTGGACGGCGAGGACGGCGGCTGCGGTGCGCAGGGCCGCGAGGTGTGCGGTGGCGAAACGCTCGTTGGGGACGGCGAGGACGGCTGCCTCCTCCAGTCCCTGGTGGGCCTGGGTGAGGAGATCGAGGGCCGCGGGTGGGGCCGTGGCACGGCGGATGACGGGGTGGACATCGCTCGCGGGGCCGGGCAACGAAGGGGCAGCGGCGGCACGGTGCCGTCGTGCGGCGGCGGTACTGGCCATGACGAACCTCCTGTCGTCGTTGGGCGGCCCACCGTGTGGTATTGGGGCCGCCTTATGTGCCCATCGTGGGGCACACCACTGACAATCGGCCCTGACCTGCACTGATGCGGGGTGCGGCGGCGTCTGTCGGCGGGTCGTGGCGGGTGTTGTGGGTGCCGTACGGGTGTGGTCGGCGGCGCTCGGTGAGCGGGGCACGGTCGGGCCCTCGACCGCGCCCTGTGGACGGCGATCACATCGCGCCGATTCCCCGCCGCGCCGCCCGGCCGCCCGGCCCCGCCACCCGCGCCCAGCGCCAGCATCAGCACCGGCCCCACCCCCAGTCCCGCACCCGGCGATACACCCCAAATGCACCCCGCCAGGTCCAGCAATGCATACTTTTTGAACTGACCAGTCAGATCAAAGGAGTCTCGTGTTCCGTTCCCCTCGTTCCGCCGAGGAGGTCCACTCCCGGGCCGGGGCGGCCGTCACGGCCGAGGGGCTGGGTGTGCGCGGGCCGCGCGGCTGGGCGTTCCGTGACGTCAGCGTGGCCGCCGGGCCCGGCGACCTGCTCGCCGTCGTGGGCCCGTCCGGTTCGGGCCGCACCTGTCTGCTCCTCGCGCTCACCGGCCGGATGCGCATCGCCGCGGGCCGCGCCGAGGTGGCCGGCCACCGGCTGCCGCGGCAGATGTCGGCCGTACGCCGCGTCACCGGGCTCGGCCCCGTACCCGGCGTCAGCGACCTCGAACCCGCGCTCACCGTCGCCGAGCAACTGCACGAACGCGCCCTGCTCGCGCGCCGCTTCGACGGCCCGGTCCGCGGCCTGTTCCGGCCCCGCCGGGAGCGCGCCGCCACATCGCGCGCCCGCATCGAAGACGCGCTCCACCGGGTGGGTTGGGAACTGACGGAGCTGCCCAAGGGGCCGCGTACCGCCGTACGCGACCTGGAGCGGCTTGAGGCGCTGCGCCTCTCCGTCGCGCTCGCCCTGATCGGCGCGCCCCGACTGGTCGCCGTCGACGACGTCGACCTCAAGCTCGGGCCGGCCGATCGGGAGCACGCCTGGTCGCTGTTGCGGGGTGTCGCCGATGGCGGCACGACGGTGCTCGCGGTGTGCAGCGAGCCGCCGCCCGGCGCCGTCGTGGTCTCCACCGACCCGGCCGACCACGCCCTGACGGACGCCGCTGAACGGGTCGAGGCAGGGACGGAGACAGAGCCCGGGACACAGCCGGCGCCACAGGCAGAGCCAGGCACACCGCCAGGAGCAGCGCTTCGCGCCCCCGCGGCGCGCCGCGCAGGACACCGGGACCAGGCATCCGATGAAGGGACGTGCGATGCGATCGCCGAAACTGGCCGCGCTTGAGCTCAGGCGGTTCGGACGGGGCAAGCTGCCGCGGGTCGCGCTGGTCACGATCATGCTGCTGCCGCTGCTCTACGGGGCGCTGTACCTGTGGTCGTTCTGGGACCCGTACACGCGGCTGGACAAGCTTCCGGTCGCCCTGGTCAACGCCGATGCGGGGGCCACGGTCGACGGCGAGGAGGTGGCCGTGGGCGACGAGTTGGTCAAGAACCTGCGGAAGAGCAACACCTTCGACTGGCAGGAGACCAGCCCGGAACAGGCGCGCGACGGGGTGGAGAAGGGGCGGTACTACCTGTCACTGACGGTGCCGTCCGACTTCAGCGACCGGATCGCGTCGAGCGCCGGCGACGCGCCGGAGGCCGGCGCGCTCCAGGTACACACCAACGATGCGAACAACTACCTCGTCGGATCCATCTCGCGCACCGTGTTCTCCGAGGTCAGGGCCGCAGCGTCGACCAAGGCGTCGCGCGGTTTCTACGACAAGATCTTCGTGAGCTTCTCCGACCTGCACGGCAAGACGGCGGACGCGGCCAAGGGCGCCGACGACCTCGGCACCGGCATCGGCAAGGCGAAGGACGGCGCCGACAAGCTCCACAAGGGGCTCGACAAGGCCGAGCAGGGCAGCAAGTCGCTCAAGGGCGGCGTGACGAAGCTGCACTCCGGCGCCGGCCGGCTCAAGACCGGTGCGGGGGACGTCGCCGCTGGCACCCAGCAACTCGCCGACAAGGTCAATGCGGCCTACCGGGACAACGCGCACGCCCGCGACTTCCTCAAGGAGCACGGCGCCGAGATCGGCAAGGCCGCCAAGCTGGTCGCCGACGCCTCGCAGCGCATCGGCGACGACCTCGGCACGCTCCCGGCGACCACCGCGACCGCGGCCGGCACGGCGCGGTCGGCGGCCGATGAACTGGCCGCGGCGTACCGCACCCAGTGCGCGACCGACGGCACCACGACGCCCCGCCCGACCCCCACGGGCACCAGCGCCAACACCGGTACCAGTGCTCGTACGAGTGCCGGTGCCGGTACGGCCGGAACCACCGACGGCGGCCTCCCCTCCCCCACCGCGCCGCCCAACGGTACGGACGGCGCGGGCACCAAGGCGCCGGCCGCCCCCAGCGCGTCTCCGCGCGCCCCCGGGGCGAGCGCGGTGCCGGACGGCGCCGCCTGCGGGCCGCTCCGCGACGCGGTGGCCGCGGCGCGCAGCACCGCCGAGGTGGCCGAGGACCTCAACGCGCTGGTGCAGCAGAACACCACCGGCCTCGCCACGCTCGCCGGCGACCTGGGCGAGGTCCGCGACAAGGCGCGTTGGCTGGCGCGGCACGCGCCGGGGCTCGGCCAGGACGTCGACTCCGCGGTGGCCAAGATCAACGCTCTGAACGCCGGCGCCCACCAGGTCGCCACCGGCGCCACGGAACTGCACACCGGCCTCACCGGTGCCAAGAACGGCGCCACCTCGCTGCACACCGGCGTCGATGACCTGCACACCGGCGCGGGCGACCTCGACGGTGGCCTGTTCAAGCTGGTGGACGGCTCGGAGAAGCTGGCCGGCGGGTTGCACGACGGGGCCCGCAAGATCCCCGACCTGGGCAAGGACGAGCGGGACGCCCGTACGGAGGTGATGGCCGACCCGGTCAAGCTGGCCGCCCAGTCGCTGCACAAGGCGCCGAACTACGGGACCGGATTCGCCCCGTACTTCATCCCGCTCTCGCTCTGGGTCGGTGTGATGGTCGCGTACATGCTCATCCAGCCGCTGAACCGGCGGGCGCTCGCGGCCGGGGCCTCGCCGGTGCGGATCGCCTTGGCGGGCTGGCTGCCGGTGGCCGCGATCGGAGTGGTCCAGACGGCCGTGCTGCTGGCGGTGCTGCACTGGGGGCTCGGCCTCCAGATGGCGCGCACCGCCGGGACCGCCGCCTTCCTGACGCTGGCGACCTGCTGTTTCGCCGCCATCGTGCAGTGGCTCAACGCCCGCTTCGGGCCGGCCGGGCGGATTCTCGTCCTCGCCCTGTTGATGCTCCAGTTGACGTCGGCCGGTGGCACGTACCCGGTGCAGACCAGCCCGGCGTTCTTCAACGCGCTGCATCCGTTGCTGCCCATGAGCTACGTGGTGGACTCGTTGCGCCGGCTGATCACCGGCGGTGACCTGACGCCCGTCTGGCAGGGCAGCGTGGTGCTGGCGGCGTTCACGCTCGGCGCGCTCGCGCTGACCACGGTGACCGCCCGGCGCAAGCAGGTGTGGTCGGTGGACCGGCTGCACCCGGAGCTCACACTGTGAGCGACGGTGCCCCGCCGTCCCCGCGGGCGGGCAGAATCGGGGTCATGGACACCAGCGCTCCACCCACCCCGAAACGGCCCGCGGGGACGGCCTCCGACAAGCGGCGCGAGACCACCCGGCGCAAGCTCTTCGAAGCCGCGGTCACGCTCATCGCCGAACAGGGCTTCTCCTCCACCACCGTGGAGGAGATCGCCGAACGCGCGGGGGTGGCGAAGGGCACCGTCTACTACAACTTCGCGAGCAAGTCCGTCCTGTTCGAGGAATTGCTGCGGCACGGCATCGAACTGCTGCGGGACGCCCTGCAACGGGCCACCGACGAGGCCACCGCGCGCGGTGGCAACAGCATCGACGCCCTGGACGCGATGATCAGGGCCGTCCTGGTGTTCATCGACCGCTATCCGGCGCTGACCCAGCTCTACGCCGCCGAGCTGTGGCGCACCAACCGCGCGTGGCAGTCCACGCTGATGGTGGTGCGGGCGCAGGTGCTCGCCGTGATCGAGTCCGTGCTGCGGGACGGGGTGGCCAAGGACGAGTTGAGCGCGGAGATCGACATCGGTCTCACCGCGTCGGCCCTGTTCGGGATGGTTCTGGTGGCGGCGCTCGACTGGCGCTCGTACCAGCCGCAGCGCTCCATCGACGAGGTGCACGCCGCGCTGTCCCTGCTGGTCCAGGGCCGGGTCTCAGGCACCGGGGCGACCGGCCGGGGCACCGCCGAGGACGCCGCCCAGGGCGCCGAGGGGTGACGCCCGGCACCTGATGCGCGACAGCGCGGGCGGGCCGTCCGGTACGCGCCGGGCGGGCGGCGACCGGTCCCAGGGAAGCGGTACGGGGCGGGCGGGGCGGAGAGCGATACAGGGCAGAGGGAGCGGTACGGAACGGGGCGGGGCGGGGCGGAGGGAACGGGGCAGGAACGGGAAAGGCGCTGTCCTGGCGCCGATCGATCCCCCTCGACCGGCCCCGGAACAGCGCCTCTGTTGCTCCCCCGTGCTCCCCCGTGCCCGATCGTCCCGAGGCGTGCGCCCCGTGCGGGGCCCCCGGGGCGACCCACCCCCGACGACGGGGCCGCCGCGCCGTTCCGCCGCCCCGTGTCGGCGGTGCGGCGCCAGCGTCCCTGTCGCGCCCCTCACTCTTCCGGCTGACCAGGGCGGACCCCATCCGCCCGGCTACTCATCTGGGCATCTAGGTACGGGTACCTAGACGGTGGGTGGCGCGGCCCTGGCCCGGGCGTTGTCAGTGGTGGCGGATACAGTCGCTGGCATGGCACGGATTGCGGTGATCGGCGCCGGGATGGGCGCGATGGCAGCCGCCGCCAGGCTGGCCGTCGCGGGCCACCGGGTGGCGGTGTACGAGCGTGGGGACACGCACGGCGGCGGTGTCGGCCGGCTGGAGCGGGACGGCTTCCGCTTCGACACCGGCCCCGGGCTGCTGCACCTGCCTGCGGTCTACCGCGATCTGTTCGTGAAGACCGGCAAGGAGCCGCTGGAGCAGTGCGTGGAGCTGCGCCAGGTCGACCCGGCCGGCGCGCACGTCTTCGCCGACGGCACCGCGCTCACCCTGCCGAACGCGTCCCGCGCGGGCGTGGTCGGCGCGCTGGACGGCGCGTTCGGCGCCGGTGCCGGTGAGCGGTGGAGCGATCTGATCAACCGGGCGCGCGAGGTCTGGGACGCCACCCGGCGCCCACTCCTGGAAGAGCCGCTGCGCGCCGACCCGACGGCGCTGGGCGATGACCCGTATCCGGCGCTGCGGCGCGCCTGGTGGCGGCGCGGCCCGGCGCCGCTGGCCAAGGTCGCCCGCCGGGAGCTGGCCGATCCGCGGCTCGCCGCCCTCCTGGAGGCCCACGCCCTGGCGTACGGCCTCGACCCGCGCCACGCCCCGGCCAGCGCGACCGTGCTGGCCTACCTGGAGCAGACCTTCGGCAGTTGGTACGTCCGGGGTGGGGTGCGGGCGCTGGCCGACGCGTTGTACGAGCGGTGCCTGGCCCGCCGGGTGGAGTTCACCTTCGGCGCGGAGGCCAGTGCCGTGTTGGTCAAGGACGGTCGGGCGGCGGGCGTCGAGTTCGCCGACGGCACCGTGGTCGACGCGGACCTGGTCGTGGCCGGCGTCGACCCGGCGGGCCTGGCACGGCTGCTCCCGCCGCGGTTCGCCACGGAAGGTCCCCACGGCGCTGCGGACCCCGCTGGGGCTGGCAGTGCGGGCGGCGCCGGGGCGGCGGCGGGAGGCGGGCAGCTCGGCCGGTTCTCCGTGCTGCTGGCGCTGCGCGGCGCCCGGCCCGCGGGCACGGCACACCGCACGGTGGTGCACCCGGCGGACCCCGATGCCGAGTATGCGGAACTGTTCCCGGCGCGCCCCGGCCGGCGGGCGACGGCCGACGGGCCCGGGGGCGGGGTGGCCCGGCAGCCGACGGTGACGGTGCTGCGCCCGGACGACCGGGAGCTGGTGCCGGACGGTGACCACGAGGCGGTGACGCTGACGTCGGCGGCCCGCCCGCACCCCGCGGTGGACTGGACCGACCCGGCGGTGGCCGAGCAGGCGGCCCAGCGGCTGCTGGCCGCCGCGGCTGCGGCCTTGCCGGAGCTGTCCGAGCGGCTGCTCTGGCGTGAGATACGCACGCCGTGCGACACGGCTCGGGACACCGGCGTGGCGAGCGGCGCCGTGCCGGCCCCCGCGCTCGCCGGCGCGGGCGGCGCCCACCTGGCCCCGGCCAACGTCACTCCGCTGCCGGGCCTGTACCGGGTCGGCGGCTGGTCCCACCCGGGCGGCGGGCTCGCCCACGCGGGCATGTCCGGCGCCATGGTCGCGGGCCTGATCGTGGACGGGGCTGACTGGCGCGGCTCGCAGTAGGCGCGACCACCCGACGGCGGGCGACCGGCGCGAGAGGGTGACCCGCCGGCGCGGGCAGGGGGCGACGTGGCCGGTGGCTGGCTGGCGGGCGACGTGGCTGGTGCTGGCGGCGCGGGGCGCCCTCGGGCTGCCCGTCCGCCGCGGCGCACACCGGCCCGCTGGCGCTGCCCCGCCGGCCCGCGAGCAGCAGCGCGGCCCGTCAGTAGCGGTACTGCTCGTCGTGGCCGGTGTGCCGCTGGTCGGGGTCGTACGACGGGTAGGGCTGGGGCGGGGCGACGGGGAGTTCGCCGTCGCGTTGTTGGGGGACCCAGACGCCGTCCGGCGGGGTCTGCGAGCCGGGGGCCTGGGCCTGGTAGGGCTGAGGCGTCCCGTAGCCGTCCGCCGGGTAGTCGCCCGATCCGTACGCACCGGCGGCCGGGCCGCCGGCCGGCCCCGGGTCGTAGCCGTCGGTGCCGTACCCCGCCGGGCCCGCATAGCCGGCGCCCGCCGCGTACCCGCCGGGCCCGTAGTCGCCCTGGTCGTAGCCGTCCTGGCCGTAGGCGCCCGCGGCGTAGCCGTCCTGGGGCGGGGACTGCTGGTCGTAGGGGGCGTGCGGGCCGGGGGCGTAGCCGTCCGGGGCGAAGGGGTCGGGGGTGCCGAGCGGGCCGGGGCCGTAGTCGTCGGGGGAAGCGGTGTGGGCGTACGGGTCGTCCGCGGGCGGGTGCGCCGGCGGGGCGCCGTAGGGCTGCTCCTGGTAGCCGGCGTACGGGGTGCCGTATCCGTCGTAGCCGTCGCCGGCCGGCGGCGGGTAGCCGTGCTGGCCGTCGGCGGCGTCGTGGCCCGCGTAGGCCGCGTAGGCCGGGTGGCCCGTGCCGTCGTCACCGGCCGGGGCCTGGTCGCCCGCCGCCGCGTACCCGGCGTCCGGCGCGTTGGCCGGCGGGGCGGTGGCGGGGCCGAGGCCGTAGATGCCGTAGCCGTCGGTGTCGTCGGGCAGCGGCTCAGGCTGGTAGGTCGGCACCGGGGCCGGGGCGGTCGCGGGCGGCGGCGGTGTCGCCTCGTCGGCCTGGAGGTCGGAGACGCGCAGCGTGGGTTCGGAGACCTCGGCGGCAGCGCCGCGGCGGCGCTTGCTGCCGGCGGACCCGCGCCCGGCGGACGCCCGCCCGCCGGCCCCGTTCGCGGGGCGGCGCAGCGCCCAACCGGTGGCGAAGCCGCGCCGGAAGGAGAGCGTGACGTAGGTCTGGCCGACCGCGAAGGCCGCCGCGCCCGCCGCGATCACCAGGACCGACGGCAGGACGACGCCGACCACCACGCCGAGGAAGCCGCCGAAGGCCAGCAGCCGCCAGCGCAACCGCGCCTTGTACTGGAGCAGCACCTCGCCGAGCAGCCACAGTGCGACGACGCCGAACGCGCAGTAGAGGACCGCCCAGCCCATGTACGCCCCTCTCGTCCGGCCGTCAGGTTGCGGCCGTCACGACTGTCAGGGGCGTCGGTGCAGCCCCAGGTTCTCGTAGATTTCCAGCGTGGCCGTGGAGTGGTTCAGGGTGATGAAGTGCAGCCCGGGGATCTCCTCGGCCATCAACCGCGCGCACAGTTCGGTGGCGTAGTCGATTCCGATTGAGCGTACAGCCGCCGGATCGTCCTTGACCGCCAGGATGCGCGAGGCGAGTTCGGGCGGGAAGGCGGCGTTGCTCAACTGGGCGAAGCGCTCGATCTGCCGGACGTTGGTGACGGGCATGATCTCCGGAATGATCGGCGTCGGACAACCCGCCGCCGCCACCCGGTCGCGCAGCCGCAGGTAGTCCTCCGGGTAGAAGAACATCTGGGTGATCGCGAAGTCGGCGCCCGCGCGGCACTTGTCGATGAAGTGCCCGATGTCGGTTTCCCAGTCCGTCGAGCGCGGGTGCATCTCGGGGAAGGCCGCGACGCCGACGCAGAAGTCGCCCGACTCCTTGATCAGCTCGACGAGTTCGGCGGCGTAGGTCACGCCCTGCGGGTGGCGCACCCACTCGCCCATCGGGTCGCCCGGCGGGTCGCCGCGGACCGCGAGCATGTTGCGGATGCCCGCGTCGGCGTACTGGCCGATCACGTTGCGGAGTTCGCTGAGCGAGTGGTTGACCGCGGTGAGGTGGGCGACGGGGGTCAGCGTGGTGTCGGTGGCGATCCGCTCGGTCGCCCGCACGGTGCCCTCACGCGAGGAACCGCCGGCCCCGTACGTCACGGAGACGAAGGTGGGGGCCACGGCCTCGATGCGGCGGATGGCGTTCCACAGGGTCCGCTCGCCCTTCTCCGTTTTCGGGGCCGCGAACTCGAACGAGTACGACTGTTCACCGGACGCGAGGAGGTCGCGTACGGTGCGAGCGCGGTCGGTCCGGGTGGACGCTGTACCTAGGGCCATACCAGCAGGTTATCCAGGCTGCCGGCGGCGCCCCAACCTTCCGTTGCGATATGCCCGATTAGCACCGTTCGTTGTCCAGGTTTCGGACAGGGCGGCTGGCGCGTGGGAGGGCCCGCGGGTACCGCGCGTACGGCTCTGAGCAGCGCCGGAGGCCGGTGGTCGGCCCGTGGTGGGGCGGCGGGCCGGGTACGGAACGCGCCGTCCCCGGCGTGCGGCCGAGGGGGCCCGTGTTTCCCCTGAGACGCTCGCCACACCCCGCCCGCCCCGGGCCCGCCCCGGCTCCGGGCCTGCCCCGGTCCCGGCTCCCGCCCCCGGCCGGCTACGCCGCCCGTTCGCGTATCCGCCGGGCGAGGTCCGCGGTCGCCGCGGCCGGGTCGGTGGCCTCGGTGAGGGCGCGCACCACCACGACCCGGCGGGCACCGGCGTCGAGCACCTCATCGAGGTTGGTGGCGTCGATTCCGCCGATGGCGAACCAGGGCCGGTCGGCGTCGAGCGAGGCCGCGTACCGCACCAGGGAGAGTCCGGGTGCGGGGCGGCCCGGCTTGGTCGGGGTGGGCCAGCAGGGGCCGGTGCAGTAGTAGTCCACGCCGGGCTCCACGGACGCCGCCCGGGCCTCCTCCTCGGCGTGGGTCGACCGCCCGATCAGCACCTCGTCGCCGAGGATCGCCCGGGCGGTCGGCACCGGTAGGTCGCCCTGGCCCAGGTGCAGCACGTCGGCGCCGGACGCGGCCTTGGTGCCGCGGGCGGCGAAGGCGACGTCCGCCCGGTCGTTGACGGCGAGCAGCTTGCCGTGCCGGCGACAGGCGTCGGCGAAGACCGCGAGGTGGTCGAGCTCCTCGGCCGCCTCCAGGCCCTTGTCCCGCAACTGCACGACGTCCACCCCGGCGGCGAGCACCGCATCGAGGAATTCCGGCAGGTCACCCTGGCGTTTGCGGGCGTCCGTGCACAGGTAGAGCCGGGCGTCGGCGAGTTGCTGGCGTGCGGTGGCCATGGATCGGCCTCCCCCCAGTTCGGCGGCGTACGGGCCGGGCGGCCGGGTCGGGGCCCGGCCCGTACGCCGAGCGGTTGCGTGTTCTACGGATGGCGAAGCATCGCGGGCGCGTGGCGGGCCGGGGGCCACCGGCGGTGGCCGGCCCGGGCCCGCGCTACACCGCGAGCGCCTGCGCCCGGCGCTTCACCTCCGTGCCGCGGTTCTCGCGGAGCGCCTGTGCGGGGGTGCCGGGGAGCGTCGGGTCGGCCGTGAAGAGCCACTCCAGCATCTCTTCGTCGGTGAAGCCGTCGTCCCGCAGCAACGTCAGGGTGCCGACGAGGCCCTTGATGATGCGGCCTTCGCCGATGAACTCGGCCGGCACCTGGAGCACACGGTTCTCGCCACGGCGCACCGCGATCAACTGGCCCTCCTTCACCAGTTGCCGCACGCGGGTCACCTCGACGTCGAGTAGCTCGGCGATGTCGGGCAGGGTGAGCCAGGTAGGGACGAGAGCATCGGTCTTTGCGTCAATCTCGGTCACGGGACAAGCCTGCCATCTGGGACTGACAGTCGGTAGCCGGAACGGTCCGCCACCCCTGGCGGTCACCCGTGGCTGACCTCGATTGGACCGTTTGACCTGCGGTTTCCCAAGGCCGGCAGCGGCGGAGGGGGTTCCGGCCGGGGCGCCGGGGGCCGGCGCCCCGTCTCCCCAGCCTCTACCGCACCGCCGACTTCAGCGGCACCGTCGGGTCGGTCGCGCGGGCCTCGTCGAGGTGGGCGGCCTGTTCGATGAGCTTGCGGCCCTGGGTCAGGTCGCGCGGGCGGCCGACCGCGAGGAGGGCGACCAGCGCCCCGTCCCGCAGCCAGCACACGGTCCAGGCGGCGCTGGTCGGATCGCCACGCCAGAGCATCGTGTCCGCGCCCGCGTGGTGCCCCGCGTACTGCACGAACCGGCCGAACTGCTCGGACCAGAAGTACGGCACCGGGTCGTAGCGGTCCGCGGTGACCAGGGCGGTCTCGCTGCCGACGATGTGGGCGGCGACCGTGCGCGGGCCCTGGAGCGCGTTGTCCCAGTGGTGGACGAGGAGCCGCGCCCCGTAGCGGGCGGACGGGAAGGAGACGCAGTCGCCGACCGCGTACACGTCGGGGGCCGAGGCGCGCAGCGCATCGTCGGCGAGCACCGAGCCGTCCGGGGCGAGCGCGATGCCCGAACCGGCGAGCCACCCGGTGGCCGGCCGGGCGCCGATGCCGACGACCACCGCGCCGGCCGGCAGCCGGGTCCCGTCGGCGAGCACCACCGCCCCGGGCTCGACCGCCGCGACCCGGGCGCCGGTCCGCAGTTCCGCGCCGCTGTCCGCGTACCAGGTGGCCATGTGGCTGGCCACCGCGCCGGGCAGCGCGCCGGCCAGCGGGCGGTCGGCGGCCTCCACCACGGTGACGTTGCAGCCCGCCTCGCGGGCCGCGGTCGCGAACTCGGCGCCGATCCAGCCCGCGCCGACGACGACCACGTCGTGCTGTTCGGCCAGTACGGGCCGCAGCCGCTGCGCGTCGTCGAGCGTGCGCAGCAGGTGCACGCCGGGCACGCCCTCGCTGCCGGGCAGTGCGATCGGCTCGGCGCCGGTGGCGATCACCAGGTGGCGGTACGCGACGGGGCCCTCGTCGGTGTCGACCAGCCGCTGCTCCGGGCGCACGCCGCTGACCCGCAGGCCGAGTCTGAGTTCGATGCCGAGCGCGGCGAAGTCCACGTCGAAGGCCGAGCCCTCGGCCTTGCCGAGCAGCACCGCCTTCGACAGCGGCGGCCGGTCGTACGGCTGGTGCGGTTCCGCGCCCAGCACCACGACCCGGCCGGTCCAGCCCTGCTCCCGCAGCGCCACGGCGGTCTGCACCCCGGCCATCCCAGCCCCGACGATGACGACCCGGCGGTCGCTGTCGCTCGGGCCACCGGTCACGTCGCCGCCCCTGCGGCCGATCTCCGCTTCCTCGGTGTCCTCGCTCACGCGATCACTGTAAGACGGCCGGTGGCGCCGCCCGCAGCGCCGTGCGGGGAGATCTCCGACACAAGGTGGCCGACGTCGCCGGACGGTCCTACGGGGCCGTGCGGTGCGCTCGGCGCCGGCCCCGTCGGCCGTGGTCCTGCGGTGGCCTGGCGGCGGTCCGGTGGTGGTCCGTGGGCGGTCCGGCCGTGGTCCGGCAGCGTTCCGGCGGGGCGGACGCCCCGGGGCCAGATCCTTATCCGAGCCCCGTACGGCCGTATTAGGGTGGCGGGTGCACACCACTCGCGGGAGCCCGGACGCACTGGGCTGAGAGGGGGGCTGGCGGCCCCCGACCGTACGAACCTGATCCGGGTCATTCCGGCGAAGGGAGGGGCTGGACGCCCATGCACGCGTCTGCCAACGAGGGGGGTCCGGCGCCCGTGCCGCCCCCGCCCGACCATCGACACCGTCCCGGCGGCGCGCACCGGCGCGCCCCGGTGCGTGCCGGCCGCCGGCGGCGGTGCGCACCGTTCCGCACCGGCCGACCGGTGCGCCTCGCGCGCGTGGGCGCGCGGGGCGCCGCCTTCGCGCCGCGGCCTGTTCAGTCTGTTCAACGGCGTACGGCGCGACGGCCGAGTGTCCGGCTGACCGCGCCGCTCGCATGCCCCGCGGCCGGCTGCGGAGCCGCTCCGTTCACTGGTTCCCGGGCCCGCGCGGTGCCGGCCGGCGTGCGGAGGTCCGCATGACGGGGGGTACGGAGCGCGCCGCGGGGCACGGCATGGGGCACGGTGCCGCTGGCACGGGGCACGGCTTGGGGCACGGTGCCGACGGACTGCTCCGTGGCGCCGCTGCGGCGGCCAGCCCCCGGGCGGAAGGGGCGGACGGGGCGGACGAAGCGCGCGGGGGGAACGGCGCGGCCCGCGTGCCCGTCCCTGGTCCGGCCTCCGGTCCCACCGCCGCTCCAGCCGTCCGGCCGGCCGTGGGGCCGACCGCCGGCCCAGCCACCGAACCAGCCGTGGGACCGGCTGTGGGACCTGCCATGGGCCCGGCCGTCGCGGCGGTGCGGCGGCGGCCCGACGCCAGGCCCGGGGCCACGGCGACCGTCGGCCCGGCCACCCCGCCCGAACCACTGCCTGCGGCCGGCCCGCTGCCTCCGGCCACCGCACCCGGCGCCCCACCGGCCGGGGGCCGGGACGGGCAGACCCCCGCCCCGTACCCCGTCGCCGCGCCCCTACCGGCACCCACGACGGGCCCGCCGCCCGCCACCGAGCCAGCCCAGACAGGCCAGCCAGGCCACACGGCCCAGACGGCGCAGCCGCCCGCGCGCAACGACGTCCGCAGCGACGTCCGCTGCGACGTGCTGGTGATCGGCGGGGGCATCATCGGGCTGGTCACCGCCTGGCGGGCGGCGCAGCGCGGGCTGCGGACCGTGCTGGCCGACCCGGCGCCGGGCAACGGGGCGGCGCAGGTTGCGGCCGGCATGTTGGCCGCGGTCACCGAGACGCACTTCGGCGAGGAGACGCTGCTGGGCCTGAACCTCGCGTCCGCCCGCCGCTACGCCGCCTTCGCGGCCGAACTCACCGAGGTCAGCGGCCACTCCATCGGCTACCGCACCTGCGGCACCCTCGCCGTTGCGCTCGACAGCGACGACCGCGCCCAACTGCGCGACCTGCACGCGCTCCAACAGCGGCTCGGCCTGGACGCACAGTGGCTGACCGGGCGCGACTGCCGCCGCATGGAGCCGCTGCTCGCGCCCGGAGTGCGCGGCGGGCTGTGGGTCGGCGGCGACCACCAGGTCGACCCGCGGCTGCTGGCCGCCGCCCTGCTGCGGGCCGGCGAACGGGCCGGCGTCGACATCCGGCGCAGTTGGGCCCAGCAGTTGACGGTGTCCACGGAGGGCGGGGGCACCGCGCGCCGCACACGCGCACCACGGGGCGCCGGCCCCACTGGCCCTCCTGGCCTCGCTGGCGCCACCCATCTCGCTCACCCCACGGGCCCCGCCGCATCCGACGAACCACCCGCGCGCGATGCGCAGCCGTACGGCACGCACGCAGCGGAGTGCACCGCCCCGCTCGCCGACGGTGCCCGGGCCACCGGTGCCCTGCTCGCCGACGGCACCCGGGTCGCGGCCGGTCAGGTGGTGCTCGCGGGCGGCAGTCTCAGCGGCCGGCTGGCCGGGGTGCCGGGGCCCGTGGTGCCGCCGGTGCGGCCGGTGAAGGGGCAGTTGGTGCGGCTGCGGGTGCCGGCCGCACTGGCCGCGGCCGGGCCGTTCCTGTCCCGTACGGTACGGGCCGTGGTCCGCGGCGGACACGTCTACCTGGTGCCCAGGGCGGACGGCGAACTGATCGTCGGCGCCACCACGGAGGAGCTCGGCTGGGACACCTCCGTCACCGCCGGCGGGCTGTACGAGCTGCTGCGCGACGCGCACGAGGTGCTGCCGGGGGTCACCGAACTCGAACTCGTCGAGACGATGGCCGGGCTGCGCCCCGGTTCGCCCGACAACGCGCCGCTGCTCGGCCCGACCCTGCTGCCCGGCCTCGTCCTGGCCACCGGGCACCACCGCAACGGGGTGCTGCTCACACCGATCACCGGCGACGTCATGGCAGACGTCCTGACCACCGGCGAACTGCCCGACTACGCACGCCCGTTCACGCCGCTGCGCTGGACCACGGCACCGGCCAGCGCCACCACCAGCGACATCGCAGCCACCACCGCCGCCGCCGGCACCAGCCCCACAGCCACTCGCGCCCCGGCCACCAGCCCCGGGGCCGCGGGCAGCGACGTCACCGCCGGCGCCGGCGTTCCCCGGCGGCCGGCCGGCCCGATCCCGCCGTGACGGCCCCGGCACCGAGGTCCGACGGCGGCACCGTGCGCGCCACGCGCGCGTACGCGGTGCGCCCCGTCGCGACACCCGCCACCCCAGCCCTCCCCTCCCCGGTCCACCCAGCCGCCGGGTCGCCCCGGCCGGCCGACGTACCCCAGGAGCAGCAAGCATGAGCGTCTCCGTACCCCTCACCGTCTCCGTCAACGGCGAGCCGCGCCAGGTGCCCGACGGCATCACGCTCGACCAGCTCGTCGCCACGCTGACCGGCGCGTCCAGCGGGGTCGCCGCCGCGGTCAACGAGACCGTCGTACCGCGCGGGCAGTGGCCCACCACCGCGCTGTCCGCCCGGGACCGCGTCGAGGTCCTGACCGCCGTCCAGGGAGGCTGATCCGTCCCCCATGTCCCGCCCCACACTCGACCAGCACCCGGACCAGCACCAGCGGCCCGCGCCCGGAGGCGCTCCCGCGCCTCCCACCACGCCCACCGCCCCCACTAGCCCCGCCGCTCCCAGCGCCCCGCCCGGCCCGGCGCCCGACGCCGGTGCGGAAGCCGCCGGGTTCCTGCCCTGCGTCGATCCGCTGGCCGTCGGCGACCGGGAGTTCGCCTCCCGGCTGATCATGGGCACCGGCGGGGCGCCCAGTCTGGAGGTCCTGGAGCGTGCGCTGATCGCCTCGGGGACGGAGCTGACCACCGTCGCCATGCGGCGCCTCAACCCCACCGTGCAGGGCTCCGTCCTGTCCGTACTGGGCCGGCTCGGCATCCAGGTGCTGCCCAACACCGCCGGCTGCTTCACCGCGGGCGAGGCCGTGCTCACCGCCCGGCTGGCCCGCGAGGCACTGGGCACGGACTGGGTGAAGCTGGAGGTGGTGGCCGACGAGCGGACCCTGCTGCCGGACCCGATCGAACTGCTCGACGCGGCCGAGACGCTGGTGGACGACGGTTTCACGGTGCTGCCGTACACCAATGACGACCCGGTACTCGCGCGCAAGCTGGAGGACGTCGGCTGTGCGGCGATCATGCCGCTCGGCTCGCCCATCGGCTCCGGCCTCGGCATCCGCAACCCGCACAACTTCGAGCTCATCGTGGAGCAGGCCCGGGTCCCGGTCATCCTGGACGCCGGCGCCGGCACCGCCTCCGACGTGGCGCTCGCGATGGAGCTGGGCTGCGCGGCCGTCATGCTGGCGTCCGCCGTCACTCGGGCACAAGAGCCGGAGCTGATGGCCGAGGCGATGCGGTACGCGGTCTCTGCGGGCCGGCTGGCCAGCCGCGCCGGCCGCATCCCCCGCCGCCACTTCGCCCGCGCGTCGTCCCCCGAGGCAGGCCGGGCGGAACTCGACCCGGAGCGGCCGGCGTTCGACTGAGCCCGGCGGCCCGCCGGACGAACCCCGAGGAAACCGGCAGGCCGGCCCGTACGGCGCCACGCGCACGCGCGCGGGGGACGAGTCGGGCCGGCCCGCCGAGGGACGGGGGCCGGGGCCGAGCGACAAGGCCGGAGCCGGGGCCAGAGCCGGAGCCGCAACGCGCGCACGCGCGCGGAAAGCGTCGGGCGAAACAGAGCGGCCCGTCCCCCTGCGGCACCACGCGCGCCCGCCCGCGCGCACCGTGCCGGCGCCGACCTCGTACGACACCACCCACGCCCCGGCCCCGGCACCGGCACCAGCACCAGCACCAGCACCAGCACCAGCACCAGCACCAGCACCGCGCAGCGCCCCCACCGCACGGGAGTGCCACCCTCCGGTCACCGTTCGGCTTCAGTCACGGCCGGCTTCGACGCTGGTGAGTCCGCGTGTCGGAGGCGGCTCGTAGACTGCTTCCTCGTGGATACGACCCTTCAGGACCCGCTCGTCGGACAGGTACTCGACGGCCGCTATCGGATCGAGGCGCGGATCGCCGTCGGTGGGATGGCGACGGTCTACCGGGCCGTCGACACCCGACTCGACCGGGTGCTCGCCGTCAAGGTGATGCACCCTGCGCTGGCGACGGACGCCGCCTTCGTCGAGCGGTTCATCCGCGAGGCCAAGTCGGTGGCCCGGCTCGACCACCCCAATGTGGTGGGCGTCTTCGACCAGGGCACCGACGGCACGTACGTCTACCTCGCGATGGAGTACGTGGCGGGCTGCACGCTGCGGGACGTGCTGCGCGAGCGCGGTGCGCTCCAGCCGCGGATCGCGCTGGACGTCGTGGAACCGATGCTCGCCGCGCTCGGCGCTGCCCACCTGGCCGGCCTCGTGCACCGCGACGTGAAGCCGGAGAACGTGCTGATCGGCGACGACGGCCGGGTCAAGGTCGCCGACTTCGGCCTGGTCCGCGCCGTCGACACGGCCACCAACAGCTCCACGGACGCCGTCCTCGGCACCGTCTCCTATCTGGCGCCCGAGCAGATCGAGCACGGCACGGCCGACACCCGCGCCGACGTCTACGCCTGCGGCGTGGTGCTGTACGAGATGTTGACCGGCGGCAAGCCGCACGCGGGCAGCACCCCGGCGCAGGTGCTCTACCAGCAGTTGCACAAGGACGTCCCGCCGCCGTCGGCCAGCGTGCCCGGGCTCGCCCCGGAGCTGGACGACCTGGTGGCCCGCGCGACCGCGCGCGACCTGGAGCAGCGGCCGGCCGGCGCGGCCGAGTTCCTGGGCCTGGTGCGGACGGCGCGCGCGGGCCTGACCGACGCCCAGCTCGACGTGGCGCCGCCGCGGGCCAAGGAGGGCACGCTGGGCGCGCCGGTGCCGGGCGCCGGCGCCGAGAACCGTACGAGCGTGCTCCCCCGGGTCGCCGCCGCGCAGGCGTCGGCCACCGGCACCCGCCGCCAGCCGCGGCCCAGCCCCGAGCCCGACGACGCGACGCGCGTGCTGCGGCGCCCCCGGCTGGTGCCCGAGCGCCCCGTCAACGACGAGCTCCCGCCGCCCCCGGCCCGCCGCCGCCTCGGTGGGCTGCGCATGCCGCGCCGTCCGATCCTGCTGGCGGTGTCGGCGCTGCTGCTGCTCCTCGGCATCGGCGCCGGCGTCTGGTACATCAATTCCGGCCAGTTCACGCACGTGCCCGCGGTGCTCAGCATGGAGCAGGCGGAGGCCGAGAAGAAGGTCAGGGACGCGGGGCTCGACGTCAAGATCAAGCACGACTTCAGCGACGTGGTGAAGAAGGGCCGGGTCATCTCGACCCACCCGAAGAGCAACGCCCGTATCCGGGGCACCGGCACGGTCACGCTCACCGTCTCGCGCGGTACGGAGCTCGCCGAGGTGCCGGGCGTGGCCGGGATGTCGCTGACGGACGCCAAGAAGAAGATCGAGGACGCGGGGCTGAGCGTCGGCAAGGTGACCGAGCGGTTCAGCGAGGAGACCGAGCAGGGCGACGTGCTCAGCACGGACCCGCGGCCGGGCACCGAGCGCCGGCCCGACACGGCCGTGGCGATCGTCGTGAGCAAGGGCGCGCCCATCGACGTGCCGGACGTCATCGGCACCGCGACGGAGGACGCCGAGAACGAGCTGCGCGAGGCCGGCTTCGAGGTCAAGATCGCCCCCGACCCGATCTACTCGGACGAGGACGAGGACACCGTGGCTGCGCAGAACCCGCCGGAGGGTGCGCGCGCGGCCGAAGGCGACACGATCACCCTGACCCTCTCCAAGGGCAAGGAGATGATCGAGGTCCCCGACGTCGAGGGCGACAGCCTGGACGACGCCAAGGAGAAGCTGGAGGAGGCCGGCTTCGAGGTCGGCGTCACCCGCTTCTTCTTCGGCGACAAGGTCTTCGACCAGTCCGTCAGCGGCGGCGACGAGGCGCCCAAGGGCAGCAAGATCACGCTGCGGGTGCGGTAGTCCGGGCAGCCCGGCCCGCACCCGCGGGCCGGGCGCCGGCCCGGACACCCGCGCGTCAGCGGCCGGACCGGACCGGACAACTGTCCCCCTCCCCACCGCAGCACCCCGTCCGACCACCGCACACCGCGCAGTCGGCCCGCAGCCGGGCACGGCAACGCCCCGCACGCCCGCGCAGGGAAGCCCGCGTGGCCGACGCCACCCGGGCCTCCGCCCCACCGCGGCGGAGCGGCTGGCACCCTGGGTGGGTGAGCACGTCTGTCATCCGCACCCGCAACCCCGTCGGCGGCCATGTCCCCGTCGCCGGTGGCCTCGCCTCCGTGGGGCTCTCCTACGCCCGGGAGCTGGCCGCCGAGGCCGTACAGGTCTTCGTCGCCAACCCGCGCGGCTGGGCCACCCCGCCCGGCAACCCGGGGCAGGACGAGGAGTTCCGCGCCGGCTGCGCCGCCGGCTCGATCCCCGCGTACGTCCATGCGCCGTACCTGATCAACTTCGGTTCGCACACCCCGGCGACGGTCGACAAGTCGGTGGAATCGCTGCGGCACTCGTTGCGCCGGGGCCGTGCCATCGGGGCCCGCGGGGTGGTCGTGCACACCGGCTCGGCCACCGGCGGGCGGGCCCGTAGCGTCGCGCTCGCGCAGGTCAGGGAGCGGATGCTGCCGCTGCTCGACGAGCTCACGCACGACGATGACCCGTGGCTGCTGCTTGAGCCGACCGCGGGGCAGGGCGCCTCGCTCTGCTCGCTCGCCGAGGACCTGGGACCCTACTTCGACGCGCTGGACCGCCATCCGCGGCTCGGCGTGTGCCTGGACACCTGCCACGCGTTCGCCGCCGGCCACGACATGGCCGCCGCGGGCGGCACCAAGGCGCTGCTCGACGAACTGGTCGACGTGGTCGGCGAAGGACGGCTGAAACTGATCCACGCCAACGACTCCAAGGACGTCGTCGGCGCCCACAAGGACCGGCACGAGAACATCGGGGCCGGGCACATCGGGTCCGACGCCTTCGGCGACCTGTTCGCGCATCCGGCGACCGCCGGCGTACCGCTGGTGATCGAGACGCCGGGCGGCAAGGAGGGGCACGCCACCGACGTGGCCCGGCTCAAGGAACTCCGCGCCGGCTGACCGGCCCCGGGCCCGGACCAAGGCCCCGCACGCCCGCCCCGGCCCCGTGCCGTACGCCCGCTGCCCGCCGCGCCCGGCACCGCCCCTGCGGCCGGCCCGTACGACCGTCGATCATGCGGCCGTACGGGTGGATGGGCCGGGGTTACAGTTCGGGGCCGTCGCCCGGTTCCTCCTGGTACGAGTAGCGCTGCTCGCGCCAGGGGTCGCCGATGTTGTGGTAGCCGCGCTCTTCCCAGAAACCGCGGCGGTCGGCCGTCATGTACTCCACGCCGCGCACCCATTTCGGGCCTTTCCAGGCATAGAGCTGGGGCACGATGAGTCGGACCGGAAATCCGTGCTCGGCGGTGAGTGGTTCATCGCTCTTGTGCGTGGCGAAAATGGTCCGCTCGGCCGCGAAATCGGCGAGTCGCAGATTTGAGCTGAATCCGTATTCGGCCCACACCATCACATGGGTGACATCGGGGGCCGGCGGCGCGAGTTCCAGGAAGTGTCGGGCCGCCACGCCGCCCCACTCGGCGCCCAACATGCTGAACTTCGTGACGCAGTGCAGATCCGCCACGATCGTGGAGTACGGCAACGCCGAGAATTCCTCGTGCGTCCAGCAGTGCTTGTCGCCGTCGGCCGTTGCGCCGAATACCCGGAACTCCCAGCGATCCGGGCGGAACCTGGGCACCGGGCCGTAGTGGGTGACCGGCCAGCCCCGTTGCAGCCGTTGTCCCGGAGGTAGCTGTTCTTGCGCCCCTTCGTGGTTTTCCGGCTGACCCATGCCTCCATGGTGTCAGACCTTCGGGGGTGGTCGTGACCAGCGGCTCTCCCATTCGGGCAACTCGTACTAAGCATGCACTTACTGGACGGTGTCGGCGGCGCGGTGCGAGGATGCGCGCGAACTCCCGTTCCCGCATGGATTGGAAGGAGTCTCTGCGATGCAGGGCGACCCCGAGGTCATCGAATTTCTCAACGAGCAGCTCACTGGTGAGCTCACCGCGATCAACCAGTACTTCCTGCACGCGAAAATGCAGGAGAACTTCGGTTGGACCAAGCTCGCGAAGTACACCCGCCATGAGTCGATCGACGAGATGAAGCACGCCGAGGTGCTGACCGACCGGATTCTGTTCCTGGAGGGCCTGCCCAACTATCAGCGGCTGTTCCACGTGCGCGTGGGTCAGACGGTGACCGAGATGTTCCAGGCCGACCGGCAGGTCGAGGTGGAGGCGATCGACCGGCTGCGGCGCGGCATTGAGGTGATGCGCGCCAAGGGCGACATCACCTCGGCCAACATCTTCGAAAGCATCCTGGAGGACGAGGAGAAGCACATCGACTACCTCGACACCCAGCTCGAACTGATCGAGAAGCTCGGCGAGCCGCTGTACATCGCCCAGCTCATCGAGCAGCCGGAGAGCTGACCCGCGCTCCCTACGATTCGCTGATCACGGCTCGCCGCTCAGCGCGGCCGGCCGTATCGACGCCCACCGGGATCGGCCCTGTCCGAACGGACGGCCCCCGCCCGGGGCGCCCCGCTCAGGCGGCTTCGGTGACCGGCAGGGGCGCCGTGGGCAACGGCGCCGGCTCTTCGGCGGCCAGCGCGGTGGCCGCGCCTTCGGCGCCGAGGTGGTCGAGGACCGCACGGCGCGGGCACCCGGCGCCGCGCCCGAGCAGCGCCTGGATGCGGCGCACGCAGGACCCGCAGTCGGTGCCCGCCTTGCTGGCCGAGGCTATTTGGCGGGGGGTACACGCCCCGCTTTCCGCATGTTCACGTACCTGCTGCTCGGTGATGCCGAAGCAAGAGCAGACGTACATGCGGTCACCCCCGTACGGGATTGATAGGGAAACCCCCGCAGCATTGATCGCTGAGGTTACCCTAACCTTACCCGCCTCCCGGCAGGGAGAACAGTCGGGGGCAAAACAGTGGGGCGCGGATCACAGATCCGCGCCCCACTGCGCCGTTCACCGGCCGGTGCTCACTGGTCCCGGTACATCTCCGCCACCAGGAAGGCCAGGTCCAGCGACTGGCTGCGGTTGAGCCTGGGGTCGCAGGCCGTCTCGTAGCGCTGGTGCAGGTCGTCCACGAAGATCTCGTCGCCACCGCCCACGCACTCGGTGACGTCGTCGCCGGTCAGCTCGACGTGGATGCCGCCGGGGTGCGTGCCGAGGCCCTTGTGCACCTCGAAGAAGCCCTTGACCTCGTCCAGCACGTCGTCGAAGCGGCGGGTCTTGTGGCCGGAGGCCGCTTCGAAGGTGTTGCCGTGCATCGGGTCACAGATCCAGGCCACCCGGGCGCCGGACGCGGTGACCTTCTCGACCAGCGTGGGCAGCTTGTCGCGCACCTTGTCCGCACCCATCCGGGTGATGAAGGTGAGCCGGCCCGGCTCGCGGTTCGGGTCGAGCCGCTCGATCAGGGTGAGCGCGTCCTCGGCCGTGGTGGTCGGGCCGAGCTTCACACCGATCGGGTTGCGGATCTTGGAGGCGAACTCGATGTGGGCGCCGTCGAGCTGCCGGGTGCGCTCGCCGATCCACACCATGTGGCCGGAGACGTCGTACAGGTCGCCGGTGCGCGAGTCGATGCGGGTCAGCGCCGACTCGTAGTCGAGCACCAGGGCCTCGTGCGAGGCGTAGAACTCGACGGTCTTGAACTCCTCCGGGTCGACCCCGCAGGCGTTCATGAAGTTCAGTGCGCGGTCGATCTCGCGCGCCAGCGCCTCGTAACGCTGCCCGGACGGCGAGGACTTGACGAAGTCCTGGTTCCAGGCGTGCACCTGGCGCAGGTCGGCGTAGCCGCCGGTGGTGAAGGCGCGCACCAGGTTCAGCGTGGCGGCGGACGCGTGGTACATCCGCTTGAGGCGCTCCGGGTTCGGGATGCGGGCCGCCTCGGTGAACTCGAAGCCGTTGACCGAGTCGCCCCGGTAGGTGGGGAGCGTGACGCCGTCGCGGGTCTCGGTCGGCTTGGAGCGCGGCTTGCTGTACTGGCCGGCGATCCGGCCGACCTTGACCACCGGCACCGAGCCGGCGTACGTGAGCACCGCGCCCATCTGCAACAGCGTCTTGAGCTTGTTGCGGATCTGGTCGGCGCCGACCGCGTCGAACGCCTCCGCGCAGTCGCCGCCCTGGAGCAGGAACGCCTCGCCACGGGCCACCGCACCGATACGGCTGCGCAACTGGTCGCATTCGCCCGCGAAGACGAGCGGCGGATAGGACTCAAGCTCGGCGATCACATCGCGCAGAGCCTCGGAGTCCGGCCAATCGGGCTGCTGCGCCGCGGTCAGGGAGCGCCAGGTGTTGCCACCGGCGTGGGATTCAGCGTTCACGGTCACGCTTTTACATTACGGGGTCTTTCCGGACGTCCACGCCCACGCCCACTGGATGAGACGGTTTCCGGCTAGTTCCGGACCGGTTGCCGGTACGTGGCGCACCTGCGGCCGAGGGCTTCACGAGCGGTGGCCACTCCTCCGCTTCGTCCTGGTGCAGATCCGGGCCCTGGCGGCCAGTACGCCGCCCGGCCGGCGGCGGCGCGGGCCCGTCGGAGACCGGGCCGCGGCGGCCCCGCGACCGGCCGCCGCCGGGTCGGCCCGGTGTCGTCGGCCGCTGCACGACCGCCGCATCCGTGGGGTAGGGTGCCGCCCATGTACGCGCAGCAGACCCGTTTCTGGTGGTGGACCGCTCATCCGGCGGCCCACTGATCGCGCGTTCTCCAGACATCACGCGAAGGCCGCCCGAGGGGCGGCCTTCGCTGTTTCCACCGGCCGTTCCTCTCCCCCAGGTCCAGCACGCAACGCGGACCGCCCCGGACGGAAGGAACCGCCGTGTCGCACCACCCCGCACCGCGCCCCACCACTGCCACCGCCGATGCCGCTGCCACTCCCGGCACCCCCGGCCCCGGTGAAACACCCGCCACCACGACCGCGGGCAGCACCGCTGCCACCACCAGCCCTGCCAGCACCACCAGCACTGCCGGCACTACCGGCACCGGCTCGGGCCCGGCCCCCGGCACCGCCGCCGCGGTCGTGCGGCGGCTGCTCGCCGGCGACTGCCCGCCCTACGCGCTGCTGCGCCGCCGGGCCCCGGGGCACGACGCGGACACCGTCGAGGTGCTGATCGGGCCGGTCACCGAGGTGGCCAGACTCGCCGACATCCCGCTGCCCGCCGCTGCCCCCGGCGGCGGGGGCGGCGGCGAGCCGGTCGCCGACGCGCTGGCGCTGCTGCCGTTCCGGCAGATCCGCGAGCGCGGCTTCCAGGCCCACGACGACGGCACGCCGCTGGCCGTACTGCATCCCACGGAGACGTACGCGCTGCCGCTGGCCGACGTGCTCGCCGCGCTGCCCGACCACCCGGTGCGGGTGCACGACGGCGCGTTCGACGTGGACGACGCGGCGTACGCAGCGATCGTGCGGCGCGTCATCGACACCGAGATCGGCACCGGCGAGGGCGCCAACTTCGTCATCCGGCGCACCTTCGAGGGGCAGATCCACGACTTCGGCACGCGGGACGCGCTGGCGCTCTTCCACCGGCTGCTGGCCGGTGAGCGCGGCGCGTACTGGACGTACGTGGTGCACACCGGCGAGCGGACGCTGGTCGGCGCGAGCCCCGAGGTGCACGTGCGGATGTCGGGCGAGACCGTGGTGATGAACCCGATCAGCGGCACCTACCGCTATCCGCAGCAGGGCCCCGACGTCGACGGACTGCTGGCCTTCCTCGCCGACCGCAAGGAGGTGGAGGAGCTGTCGATGGTGGTCGACGAGGAGCTCAAGATGATGTGCGCCGTCGGCGACCGGGGCGGCGTGGTGATCGGGCCGCGGCTGCGCGAGATGGCCCACCTGGCGCACACCGAGTACGAGTTGCGCGGGCGCAGCACGCTGGACGTGCGCGAGGTGCTGCGGCAGACGATGTTCGCGGCGACGGTCACCGGCTCCCCCGTACAGAACGCCTGCCGGGTGATCGCGCGCCACGAGCCGCGCGGCGCGGACGGCCGCGGACGGGGCTACTACGCGGGCGCGCTCGCGCTCATCGGCCGGGACGCGGGCGGCGCGCGCACGCTGGACTCGCCGATCCTGATCCGTACCGCCGACATCGATCCGGGCGGGCGGCTGCGGGTGCCGGTCGGGGCCACCCTGGTGCGCCACTCCGACCCGCTGGGCGAGGTCGCCGAGACGCACGCCAAGGCCGCCGGGGTGCTGACCGCGCTCGGGGTGCGCGCGGCGCCGGCGCGCACCGGCGGTGCGCCCGCCCTCCGGCTGGCGGACGATCCGCGGGTGCAGGCGGCGCTGGCTGCCCGGCGGGCCGACCTGGCACCGTTCTGGCTGCGCATGCGCACCCCCGAGACGGCGCCGCGGCCCACCGCGGACGCGCTCGTCGAAGCACTGGTCGTCGACGGCGAGGACACCTTCACCTCGATGCTGGCGCACCTGCTGGCCACCTCGGGGCTGCGGGTCACGGTGCGCGGCTGGGCCGAACCCGGGCTGCGCGAGGCGGCGCTCGCCCACCGGGGGCCGATCGTCCTCGGCCCGGGGCCCGGCGATCCGCTGGAGGCGGCCGACCCGAAGATGCGGCTGCTCCGCGCCCTCGCCGCCGACCTGGTGCGCGGCCACCGGTACGGGCTGCTCGGGGTGTGCCTCGGCCACGAGTTGATCGCGGCCGAACTCGGGCTCGACATCGTACGGAAGCGGGTTCCGGCGCAGGGTGCCCAGGAGCGGATCGACTTCTTCGGCCGGCCGGAGACCGTCGGTTTCTACAACACGTTCACCGCGCACTGCGACGAGCCGGCCCGGCAGGAGCTCGCGGCGCACGGCATCGAGGTCAGCCGGGACGCGGCCAGCGGGGAGGTGCACGCGCTGCGCGGGCCCGGGTTCGGCGGGCTCCAGTTCCATCCGGAGTCGGTGCTGACGCTGGCGGGTGCGGCGCTGGTGGCCGAGGAGATCGCCCTGGCCCGGCAGTCGGTGCCGCTGCCGTAGCGCGCGGCCCGCGCCTTGGCCGTACGGGCCCGGCCCGCGCGCCGTAGCCGTACGGGCCGGGCCCGGGCGTCGTACAGGACGAATCAGCGTGTCGTACGGACGAGCCAGCGTGTCGTACGGGCCGGGCCCGCCTGTGGTGCGGGCCCGGCCTCGTCCGGCGGGTCAGCCGAAGAAGACCCCGGCTTCCTCGTACAGCCGCGGGTCCACGGTCTTCAGCTTGGCCGTGGCTTCGGCGAGCGGGACGCGCACCACCTCGGTGCCGCGCAGGGCGACCATCACGCCGTAGTCCTCGTCCTTCACCGCCTCGATGGCGTGCAGGCCGAAGCGGGTAGCCAGCCAGCGGTCGAAGGCGCTGGGGGTGCCGCCGCGCTGGACGTGGCCGAGGACGGTGGTCCTGGCCTCCTTGCCGGTGCGCCGCTCGATCTCCTTGGCGAGCCATTCGCCGACGCCGGAGAGCCGGACGTGGCCGAAGGAGTCGAGCGAGCCGTCCTTGAGCACCATGTCGCCGTCCTTGGGCGTGGCGCCCTCGGCGATGACGACGATGGGCGCGTACCGCACCTTGAACCGGGACTCCACCCAGCCGCACACCTCGGCCACGTCGAACCGCTGCTCCGGGATGAGGATCGCGTTGGCGCCGCCGGCGAGCCCGGCGTGCAGGGCGATCCAGCCGGCGTGCCGGCCCATCACCTCCACCACCAGGACCCGCATGTGGGACTCGGCCGTGGTGTGCAGCCGGTCGATGGCCTCGGTGGCGATGTTGACCGCGGTGTCGAAGCCGAAGGTGTAGTCGGTGGCGGACAGGTCGTTGTCGATGGTCTTGGGGACGCCCACGCAGGGCACCCCGTACTCGTCGGACAGCCGCGCCGCGACGCCGAGCGTGTCCTCGCCGCCGATCGTGATCAGCGCGTCCACCTCGTGTTTGGCCAGGGTCTCCTTGATCCGGCGGATGCCGTTCTCCGCCTTGAGCGGGTTGGTCCGCGACGAGCCGATGATGGTGCCGCCGCGCGGCAGGATGCCGCGCACGGCGGGGATGTCGAGCGGTGCCACGACGCCTTCGAGCGGCCCGCGCCAACCGTCCCGGAACCCGGTGAAGCTGTATCCGTAGTCCTGGACGCCCTTGCGGACCGCGGCACGGATGACCGCGTTGAGACCGGGGCAGTCGCCGCCACCGGTCAGCACTCCGACCCGCATCGCTTCTTCCCTTCTCCCGTGAATGACCCGATATGGCAGTCACGCTAACGGTGATCCAGGTCACACGGGACGGGGTGAACGGTGAATTCCGTTGCCCGGTGCGGAAGTTGTTCCGGCGCAATCACCCGTACGAGCGGCGCGGGAGGGGGCCGGCGCGGAGAGCGGCCGGGGCGCGCCCTACGCGTCCTCGTCCAAGCCCCGTTCGATGGCGTACCGCACCAGCTCGACGCGGTTGTGCAGTTGGAGCTTGCCGAGGGTGTTCTGCACGTGGTTCTGCACCGTGCGGTGCGAGATGACCAGCCGCTCGGCGATCTGCTTGTACGAGAGGCCCTTGGCGACCAGCCGCAGCACCTCGGTCTCCCGGTCGGTCAGCCGCGGGGCGCCGGGCTCGTCGGTGGTGGCCGGGGGCGAGTCGCTGGCCAGCCGGCGGTACTCGCCGAGCACCAGACCGGCCAGGCCCGGCGTGAACACCGCGTCGCCGGCCGCGGTGCGGCGCACCGCGTCGAGCAGTTCCTCGGTGGACGCCGACTTGAGCAGGTAGCCGGTGGCGCCGGACTTCACGGCCTCCAGCACGTCGGCGTGCTCGCCGCTCGCGGACAGCACGAGCACCCGCAGCGCCGGATTGGCCCCCACCAGTTCCTTGCAGACCTGCACGCCGGGCAGCCCCGGCAGGTTCAGGTCGAGCACCAGCACGTCGGGCGCGACCGCGGTCGCCCGGCGTACGGCCTGGGGTCCGTCGCCGGCCGTGGCGACCACGTCGAACCCGGCCTCGGCCAGGTCGCGGGCGACCGCGTCCCGCCACATCGGGTGGTCGTCCACCACCATCACGCGTACCGCCGTCGTCCCGCTCATCGCGCGTCCTTCCTCCCCCGAGGCCCCCGGGGAACCCTGAGCTCCACCTCGGTGCCCTGGCCGGGCACCGACACCAGTTCGGCGCTGCCGCCCAGGTCGCGCAGCCGGCCGCGGATCGAGAGGGCGACGCCGAGCCGCCCCTCGCGCTCGGCGTCCGCGAGCCGGCCGGCCGGGATGCCGGGGCCGTCGTCGCGGACGGTGACGATCACCTGGTCCGGTTCGTCCTCGATCAGAATCCACGCCTGGGCGCCGTCGCCCGCGTGCCGCCGTACGTTGTCCAGCGCCGCGCCGACCGCGCCGGCCAACTCCCGCGCGGCGTGGGCGGGCAGCAGCACCGGGGCGCCCGGCTCTGCGAGCGAGACCTTGGCCCCGGCGTGCGGGGCGAGCAGGTCACGTAGGTCGCGCGGCTCGTCCGGGTACGGGTCGGCGTCGAAGTCAGCGTCGACACCGGTGCCGAATGTGGTGTCGAAGTCCGCGTCGAAGTCCGCGCCTGGGGGGTCGGCCAGGTCGATCGGGCCGGCGGGGTCGGTGGCAGCAGCGGCCGGAGCAGACGGGGTGGCGGCTGCCCCGGTGCGCCCGGCCGGCGCCGCCCGTTGCGCGGCGGACCGCGGATCGGCGCCGGCCGCGACCTGGACGGCCCGCTGGTCGCGCCGGCCGATGCCGCTGGAGATCAGGGTGCGCAGCGCCACTTCCTGCTCGCCCGCCATCCGGCCGAGTTCGGCCGCCTCGCCGCCGATGGCGACGCCGCGGCGCTGCACCATGGCCAGCACCTGGAGGACGCTGTCGTGGATGTCGCGGGCGAGCCGCTCCCGCTCGCGGGTGGCGGCCTCGATCTGGAGGGCGCGGGCGAGCGTGCGCTCACTGGCCCTGGCCACCTCGACCACGTAGCCGATCGCCACGCTGGCCACCCACACCAGCAGCACGTTGTGCACGGTGTTCTGGGCGAAGGCGCCGCGCTCGATGATGTTGGCCGCGCCCACCACGGCCGATGCGACCGCGCCCCAGCGCCAGCCGCCCTTGATCGCGAAGCCGAGCACGGCGCCCGCGGTCCAGATCGAGGGGAGCGTGGGTCCGCCGTCGATGACCCGCTGGTGCGTGTCGACCAGGGGCGTGAGCACGATGCCGACGATCGCCACGCCCAGGTCGGCGATGAGGAAGCGCTTGGTGCACCGCTCGGCGGAGCCCACCATCCGCCAGGTGGCGGCCATCCACCCGGCGAGCAGCAGCATGTACGCGCCGGCGCCGAGCGGATGCTCGTACTCGTCGTAGGCGTGCACGTACAGGCCGATCGCGTACAGCGCGGTCAGGACGCGGTAGCCGGTGAGGGCCCGCCACAGCGGGAGCTCGACCGACATGCGCACCACGCGTTCGCGGGCCGGACGCTCGCGCGTCGGCTGCTGAGCCATCTCCCCCACCCCCCGCTGGGCGCCGCCCGCCCGCGGCACGGGCGGCGGCGGCCTCGGCCGGCTAGTCGGCCTTGCGCCGGCCCAGCCTGTTCCACTTGGCGTGCCCCGCGCGCTCGCCGTCCGCCTCCTGGGCCGCCTGCGCGGCCTTCTCGGCGGCTTCCTTCGCTTCCTTCTCGCGCTTCGCCTCGTCGGCGAGTTGGCGCTTGGCCGCGGTCGCGTAGACGTCCACGTACTCCTGGCCGGAGAGCTTCATGATCTCGTACATCACCTCGTCGGTGACCGAGCGCAGGATGAAGCGGTCACCGTCCATGCCGTGGTAACGGCTGAAGTCCAGCGGCTTGCCGATCCGGATGCCGGGGCGCATCAGCTTGGGCACCACCTTGCCGGGCGGCTGGATCTTCTCGGTGTCGATCATGGCGACCGGGATCACCGGGGCACCGGTGGCCAGGGCCACTCGGGCGAGGCCGCCGGGCTTGCCGCGGTAGAGCCGGCCGTCCGGGGAGCGGGTGCCCTCCGGGTAGATGCCGAAGAGCTCACCGCGCTCCAGCACCTCGATGCCGCTCTTGATCGCGGCTTCACCCGCACCGCGGGCGCCCGAGCGGTCCACCGGGAGCTGGCCGACGCCCTTGAAGAAGGCGGCGGTCATCTTGCCCTTGATGCCGGGCGAGGTGAAGTACTCCGCCTTGGCGATGAAGGTGACCTTGCGGTCGAGCATCGCCGGCAGGAAGAAGGAGTCCGAGAAGGAGAGGTGGTTGCTGGCCAGGATCGCGGGCCCCTCGGCCGGGACGTTCTCCAGGCCCTCCACCCACGGTCGGAAGGCAAGCTTCAGCGACCCGCCGATGGACAGCTTCATTGCGCCGTAGAACAACCGAGGACCTCCTGTATCCGACGAGGAGACCTTAACCCGTGCCGCGGCACCCCTCTCGCCCGACGGCCCGCGCACGACGGCGGCGGGGGCCGGCGGCGACCGGCGCCGTCGTGCCGGGCCGCGGGCACCCGGTCCCGGTCGGGGATGCCCGGCCCAGGTCGGGGGCGCGGGGCGACGCACGTACCGGCCGGATCGGCCTACCCGCGGTGCAGGGCGCCGCGTAGGCTGAGGTCCCGACCGTCAGGCCGCGTCCGGCCATCGATCCGAACGGAGACCCCGGTGCCGCTGCTCCCCGGAGCCGAGCCGTTCCACCATGCCGGCGGCGACGTCGGCGTCCTCGTCTGCCACGGGTTCACCGGCTCCCCGCAGTCCGTCCGCCCCTGGGCCACCACCCTCGCCGACCGCGGCCACACGGTCTCGCTGCCGCTGCTGCCCGGCCACGGCACCCGCTGGCAGGACCTGGCGGTCACCGGCTGGCAGGACTGGTACGCGGAGGTGGACCGGGAGCTGCGGCGGCTGACGCAGAGCTGTTCCCAGGTCTTCGTGTGCGGCCTGTCGATGGGCGGCACGCTGGCGCTGCGGCTCGCGGCCCAGCACGGGGCGGCGATCAGCGGCCTGGTGCTGGTCAACCCGGCCAACAAGATGCACGAGCTGGCCACCAAGGCGCTGCCGGTGCTGCGGCACCTGGCCCCTTCGGTGGCGGGCATCGCGAGCGACATCGCCAAGCCGGGGGCGCAGGAGAGCGGTTACGACCGGGTGCCGCTGCACGCGGCGCACTCGCTGCGGCAGTTCTTCCGCCGGGTGGACGCAGAGTTGCCGCAGGTCACGCAGCCGCTGTTGGTGATGCACAGCCCGCAGGACCACGTGGTGCCGCCGGTGGACTCGGCCCGCGTGCTGGCCCGGGTCTCCTCCACCGACCTCACCGAGCGGCTGTTGGAGCGCAGCTACCACGTGGCCACGCTGGACTACGACGCGGAGTTGATCTTCGCCGACACTCATGCGTTCATCGACCGGCTCACCACCGACGCCGCCGCGCCGCTCACGGAGCAGGTGGGCTAGCCGTGCCGCGGGCCGAGGGAGAGGCAGGGCAGGGACCGATGCCCGAGCGCGACGCACAGACCGGGACCGGGCCCGACGAGGACGCCCAGCGCCCCACGGACGACCGCCGTCCCGACGCCGCTGAGCAGCAGCCGGGCGCGCCGGTCGGTGACGGGCCGGTCGGCGGCGCGCCGGTCGCTGACGGGTCGGATGCTGAGGTAGCGGCGGGCGAGAGGCCGCGTGCCGGTGTTCGCCCCGACGAGGACACCGCAGGGAGCCCTGCCGGGAGCACTCCGGGGAGCACATCGGCACCGCGTGACGCGTCACACGGCGCTGCGCCGACAGATGGGACGGCGGTACGGGAGGTGGCCGCGGCCGACGACCGGCAGCGGTCGGACGGCGGACAGCAGCCGGGCGACGGCCCCGCGTCCGACGGCGACCCCACGGCGACCGACCGCCCCGCACCGGCACGGGAGGTGGCCGGCACCGACCACAGCACCCCGCCGGACGAGGCAGCCGACACGGCCGACGGCCGCGCCCCCGGGGACGGGCACGGGGACGACGTGGACGCCCCTGAGGACCGTACGAACGGCGCTGGCGGCGGGACGGACGGCGGGGCCGAGCGCCCCGGAACCGGCGCGCCTCCGGCCAGTACGCACCACAC
The DNA here is from genome assembly GCF_047525675.1 of Streptomyces sp. 796.1. Taxonomy (NCBI): domain Bacteria; kingdom Bacillati; phylum Actinomycetota; class Actinomycetes; order Kitasatosporales; family Streptomycetaceae; genus Streptomyces; species Streptomyces sp. 796.1. The sequence goes on from NZ_JBLIWA010000034.1 coordinate 42,718, forward strand.
GACCGGCGACGGGCCCGCGGGCGCGACCGCGGCGCGCGGCCCGGCGGCCGGCAGCGGCAGCGGCGCGCGCCGGGAGCGCACCGCGGAAGAGGTCGCGGCCGAGGAGGCCGCCTGGGCCGCGATCGTGGCCGGTTACGGCGAGGAGCCGCCGGACCCGCCGGGGGTGGCCCCCTGGTCGGCGCCGAAGGGGCCGGACGAGGCGGCGGACGGGCCCGGCCGGGAGATCGCGCCGGGCAAGCCCGACAAGACGCTCGGCCGCTCGGACGACGAGCCGCCCCGCCGCGGTGAGGCCAAGGGTGGCGAAGCGGAGGCGGACGAGCCGCAGGCCGCGCGCCCGCTGGGCAGCTCCGTGATCTTCGCGCCGGGCGTGGGCCCGCGCGACTGGACGCCCGACGAGCCGTCCGACGACGACTTCGACGACTCCGACGAGGGCCACTTCGTACCGCCGGACCCGCCGCTCCCGCACGCGGACACCACGGCGCGCTTCGCCTGGCTCGCGGTGCTCGGCGGCCCGCTGCTGCTGCTCGTCATGGTGGTGCTCCGGCAGGAGATCACCTGGTGGATCGCGACCCTGGGGGTGGGCGGCTTCCTCGGCGGCTTCGCGACCCTGGTGATGCGGATGCGCGACGACGAGGACGAAGAGGACGACGACCCGGGCCGCGGCGCCGTCGTCTAGCCGGGCCGTCGTCCAGCCCGGACAGTTGGCTGGCCGGGGCCGTCGTCTGACCTGTGACCTGACGGGCGGCTGCCGCGGGTCGCGCCGGACTGGCGGCTGCCGCTGGTCGCACCGGGGGCTGGTGGCTGCCGCCGGGTGCGTCCGCCTCGCCGATCGCACCCGCCTCGCCCGGCGCGCCCCCTGCCGCCGGATCGCCCGGAGGGTGGCAGCCGCGGCCCTGCGCCGTGATCGACGTGGACGGTCCGGCCGGTGTTCCGCCGATCCGACGGCGGCCGGCCCCGAGCCGCGCGGGCCCGAGCGGCCCCTCGGCCTCGGCCGACCCGCCCGCCCGTCCGGGTACGACCCCGGGGACCGGCTTGCGGCTGCGGCCCTGTGCCATCCTGGGCCGGTGCTGCTGAGCGATCCCGTGAACCGCGTCGAGCTGCGCCCGGTCCGCTACCAGTTCCCGGTGGCGCGGGGCGCCGCGTACGACGACAACTGGCTGGTCATCGCGGGGACGGTGGCGACCCCCGAGGGTGCCTGGTCCTTCGCCGACCCCTGTCTGTTGACCGACGAGGCGCGTCGGATCGGCGTGTGGCTGCGTGCCGTGGCCGCCGGGAGCGTGGCGGTGACCGGCCCGGACGCCGACGGGGAGTGGTCCCCCGACGTCTGCTTCATCGAGCCGGTCCTCGCCCTGAGCCTCGCCGAACGGGGCGACGACGGGGCGACCGTCCGCCTACACCTGTCCCTGGAGGCCGCACCGCCCTCCCGGCCGGATGCCGAATCCCCGGACGTCTACCAGTACTTCGTCGCGGTGCGCGTCGCCACCGTGGACCTGCTCCGGGCGGCCGACGCCTGGGACGCCGAGCTGGCCGCCTTCCCGCCCCGCTGACCGGCCCGGGGCGGGTGACCGCACACACGCCGGGAGCCGCGGACGCGCCGTACCGCCACCACTCCCCCGCGCCCGGCGGGCGCCGGGCACCGCACCGAGCAGGCCAGGCCAGCGCGCCGGGGCCGGTACGGCGACGGCGCCGCACCGGAGGTCAGTCCGTACAGCCGCCCGGGTGCGGCAGCCGCAGCGCGGCCAGTACGGGCCGGTGGTCGGCGGCGGCGTGCAGGTCATCGGGGTGGACGGCGGCGAGCGCGTCGGGCACGCCGCAGCCGAGCACCTCGACGCCGCCGGTGGTCAGCACCGCGTCGACGCGCTGGTGCGGATGCGCCACGGGCGCGGTGAACTCGCTGCCCCACGGGCGGAGTTCCCTGGCGTCGTGCAGCGGTCCCGCGGTCAGCCGCTGGAAGGCACGGCCCTGCGGCCCCTCGCCGAAGCCGCCCGCCGCCACCGCGTACGGGGCGTCGAGGGCGGTGAGCTGACCGAGCAACTGCCCCGCGTGCACGTACCGTTCCCCGGCGGCGGGGCCGAAGTGGCAGCTCAGCACGGCCAGCCGGACGTCACCGAAGCGCAGCACGGCGCCGGCGACGCCGCGCCGTGGCAGGCCGGGCGTGCGCGGCAGCACGACCTCGGCGGTGTGCTCCACGTGCGGGCGCAGGGTGCTGAGGATGGCCGGCCCGGTGGTGGTGGCGCCGCCGGCGACGTGCACCAGCCCGGCCTCGCGGGCCAGCCGCGCCAGCGCCTTGCGCCAACGGAAGAACCGCGGCGCCTCCTGCACGCACACCACGTCCGGGGCGGTGGCGCGGATGACCCGGGCCACCGCCTGCCGGGCGGCGCCGGGCGGCTGGCCCGGGACGTCGCGCAGCGAGCGGATGTTGTAGCTGAGCACCCGCACCACGACGGAGCCGTCCGGCTCCGTGTGGGACGCGGGCAGATCGGTCTGTGGACTCCGTACGGCCGCGAGCGTCACTCCGCCACTCCAGAACTGGGACCTGAGCTGATGTTCTTCTGTGCTGGTACGCAGGGGCGCCGCGCGTGGACGGCGACGGCACCCGATGCTGTGGGGGCACTCTCCGAGCGTCCCCCGGGACAACCTACGGGGCGCCGGGACCTGCGCGCCTACCGTTGCGGACGAGGCTGGCGTGACGCAAGTTCCCGCTGTGACCGCCGACTTCGACGACCTGCGTCGGACGTATGGGGCCAGCGGGACCTATCGGTATCCGTCGGGCGGCGAGGGCGGGGCGGCGGCCTCGCCGGGCCGGCCGACCGGCCCGGCGGCGCCTCGGGGGGCGGGCCGAACCGACGAGGGCTCGCCACCGGCACCGCCGCCCGGACCCCGTCACGAGCGCCCACCGTGAGCCTCCGCCACCGCCCCGGCCCGACAGCCGGTCCCGATCAGCCCTGGCGGGCCAGGTCCGCCGCGCCCACCAGGCCCGCCTTGCCGCCGAGTTGAGCGGCGAGCACCTGGGCGTGCGGGCGCCACTGGCCGCCGACCAGCCAGCGGCGGAAGGACTTGCGGATCGGGTCGAGCACCAGGTCGCCCTCGTCCGAGACACCGCCGCCGACGATGAACGCCGACGGGTCGAAGAGCGAGGCCAGGTCGGCGAGGCCGGAGCCGGCCCAGCGGGCGAGTTCGCGAAAGGAGTCGATGGCCACCGGGTCGCCGCTGCGGGCGGCCTGGCTCACGTGCTTGCCCTCGATGCCGTCCGGGGTGCCGTCGCCGAGGCCGAGCAGGACGGTGGCGTTCTCGGGGGCCGCCGCGGCGCGCTGGCGGGCGTACCGCACCAGGGCCCGCCCCGACGCGTACTGCTCCCAGCAACCCTGGCTGCCGCAGCCGCACAGCAGGCCGTCCGGCACCACCCGGATGTGCCCGAATTCGCCGGCCACCCCGAACCGGCCGCGGCGCAGCTTGTTGCCGATGATGACGCCGCCGCCGAGCCCGGTGCCGAGCGTGATGCAGATGACGTCGTCGTGGCCCTGCCCGGCGCCGAACCGGTACTCGCCCCAGGCGGCGGCGTTGGCGTCGTTCTCCACCACGACCGGCAGCCCGACGCGCTGCTCGACCTTGTCCTTGAGCGCCTCGTGGCGCCAGTTGATGTTGGGCGCGAACAGCACGGTGGCGCGCTTGTCGTCCACGTAGCCGGCGGCGCCGATGCCGACCGCCTCCACCTCGTGGTCGACGCTGACCGTCCGTACCGCATCGGCGATGGCGTCCACGACGCCCTCGGGGGTGGGTGGGGTCGGGACCTGACACGTCGCACGGATCGCGCCCTCTTCGTCGACCACGCCCGCCGCGATCTTCGTGCCGCCGATGTCAACGCCGATGGTGAGTCCCATGTGTCCCTCAGTCTTCGGTCGATCCCCGCCGGGACAACCGTACCGGAGGGCGGCCTCAGTCGAGGTCGATGCGTTCACTTCCTGGAGGCGTATCGTCTCGGCCGTCATCCTGCGGGCTCCCCCGCTCCGCCGTGGTCGCGCCCTCGCGTGCGGCCTGGTCGTCGTCGCGCGTCCAGCGCTGCTCCTGGCCCGCCACCGCCGCCCTGGCCGCCGCGAGCAGTTCGGAGCCGGCCGTGGCCAGGTGGTCGAAGACGTCGGGGTTGCGCTCGATGACCGGCTCGACGGCGGCCTTCGCCTGGCCGATGAGTTGGCGCATGACGGTCTGGGCGGCGGCGCCGGCGATCGGGCCTTGAAGCGATGAGAGCTTGTCGGTGAGGGTTTCCGCCAACTTCCGGAGCTCTTCGGCAGCGCTGGTCGGCTGCGGTCCGTAACGGGCCCGGCGCCGTTCGCGCTCGGCGGCGAGGTCCTCGGCGCACGCCTGCTCCCAGGCGCCCGGGTCCGCCGCCGGTGCCTCGCGCGCGGGCCGGTCCGCGGCGGGGCGCTCGGCGCCCCGGGCACCGGCCGGGCCGGGTTCGGTGGCGGGCCCGGTCGCGCCGTCGGCGGCGTCCGGGCGCTCGGTGGCATCGCTCATGGCGGGCTCCTGCGCTGTGGCCTACCGATCGGCCCCGTCCGGCGCGATCGGCCCGGCCTCATCTGGTCGGCTCATCCGACGGTACCCGAACGGCGGTGCGGCGTTCAGTGCCCGCGGGGCCACAGCCCGGGATCGGGGGCGAAGCGCACCTGGAGGGCGCCCTCGTGGAGCCCCGCGCCCGCGACGGTGCACCGGCGCAGCGCCGACGGCAGCGGCAGCACCCGGCGGAACGGCCCCACGGTGACCACCAGTTCGTCGCCGCGCCGCACCAGGTCGAGGTCGTCCCGGTCGGCCCCGGGCAGCGGCAGCCGCCACACCAGCAGCCCGTCGTCGGCGAGCCGGTCCTCGACGGTCCACGGCTCGGCGGCCGGCCCGTCCCGGCGCGCGTCCAACGGCCCGACGGCGTCGGCCAGCACGGCGAGGTCGGCGAGGCCCTGCGGATCGCGCCCGAGGTGCGGCAACTCCTGGAAGACGGGCGCGCCCGGCCCGCCTTCCGGGACATGCGGGTGGTCGCCGATCGGCTGCGGTACGGGGCCCGCGGCCGGCGCGTGCTCCGCGCGCGGTGCCGCCGGGCCCGCCAGTTCGTTCAGCTCCTTCAGTTCCTTGAGCGCGGTCTGCTGCTGGCCCGAGGCCGCGGTCAACCACGGGTCGGCGGAGCCGGTGGGCAGCAGCCGGTTGGCGATCAGCGCGTCCACCCGGGCGCCGTGCAGGGCGAGCCCGGCCCTGACGGTGCGCAGCGCCCGCGCGGCCAGCGGCCCCGGGTCGACCACCAGCCGTACGGTCAGCGCGTCGGCGTCGATGAGCTGCTGTACGGCGGTGAGCTCCTGCTGCCACTGCCCGGAGGTCTCGTACAGCCGCTGTGCCGGCATGGGCACGCCGGTGAGCTGGGCGAGCATGGGGTGCAGGGCGCGGGCGGCCTGGCGTTCGGCCGGCAGCAGCCGGCGCAGGTAGCGGCCGAGCTGGTCGGGCAGGGCGAGCAGGTGGACGGTTTCGGTGGCCGGTGGCAGGTCGATGACGAGCGCGTCCCAGCGCGGCGCCGCCGCCCCGTCGGGCGCGGCCTGCGGCTCGGTCGCCCGGTGCGCGGCGCGGACCGCGGCGAGCAGCGTGAGCGCGTCGGCCCCGGGCAGTTCGGTGGCCTCCTCGGCGGCCACCGGGTGGGCACCGAGGAAGTCGAGGACGCCGCGGGCGCGCTCCTGGAGGGCGGCGAGTTCGGTACGGAAGTACTCGGCGGTGGCCAACCGTGCGGCCCACAGTCCGCCGGCCACCTCGACGGGCCTGGTGCAGGGCGAGCGCACGGCGTCGGCGGTGGCTGCCGGGGCGGGCAGCGGTTGGCCGAGTATCCGTCCGACGGAGCCGCTGCGGTCGGTGCTCAGCAGCAGTGTGCGGCGGCCGGCGCGGGCCGCGGCGAGCGCGGTGGCGGCGGCGACGGTGCTGCGCCCGCTGCCCGCGGCGCCGGTGATCAGGACGGTACGCATGGCGATCAGGCGGGCGCGCCGGTCTCCACGCGCTTCTTCAACCCGGCCAGCGCCCGGTCGATGATGACCTTCTCGGCCTTACGCTTGATCATGCCCAACATGGGGATCTTGACGTCCACGGTGAGCTGGTAGGTGACCTGGGTGCGGGCGCCGCCGTCGACCGGGTCGAGCCGGTAGGAGCCGTCGAGCGAGCGCAACATCTGCGACTTGACCAGCGACCAGCTCACCTCGCGCTCGCCGAGCCAGGTGTAGGCCAGGGTGTGGTCGTCCTTGATGGCGCCGGCGTCCAGGAGCAGCCTGACCTGTTCGGCGCGGCCCTGCGGGTCGGTGGCGAGCACCTCGGCCTCCTTGACCTCCCCGGTCCACTCGGGGTAGCGGTCGAAGTCGGCGATCACCCCCATCACATCGGCAGGGGCCGCCTCGATCGTGATGCTTGAGCTGGTGTGTTCCGCCATCGCCGTGGCTCCTCCGTACCGGTCCGCCGCCTGCTGCGCCTGCCGCTGAAGGCTACCGCGCGCCACTCGCACGCCCGACCGCCGGTGAGCGGCGGCGGATGGGCCCGGCGCCGGGGTCGGCACGGCCGGCGCCCCGCCCGCTCCGGCCGGCGGCGCCCGTCGAAGCTACCGCCCGCCCGACCGGCGTCCGCGTGGCCGCGTCCACATGCTGGCCGCCGTCGCCGACCCGGGCCGGCGCTGGCGACAGCAACAGCAAGGACGGGCGCCCGGCCCGGATCAGTCCGGCCGGCGGCTCACCACTCCAGCACCCAGGGCGTGCCCGTCGAGGCGAAGTGGCCGACGTTGACGCACTCGGTGCGCCCCACCCGCATCCGGCGGGCCAGCGGCTGGTGCACGTGGCCGAAGAGTGCGTAGGCCGGCCGGGTGGTTCGGATCGCGTCCAAGATGGCCGCACTGCCGCGCTCGAAGCGGCGGGCGACCGTGTCGTAGCACAGCTCCGGCACGTCGGGCGGGATGTGCGTGCACAACACGTCGACCTCGCCGAGCGCAGCGATCTTGGCCGCGTACGTCTCGTCGTCGATCTCGTACGGGGTGCGCATGGGCGTGCGCAGCCCGCCGCCGACGAAGCCGAAGACGCGTCCGCCGATCTCCACCCGCTCGCCGTCCAGGACGGCGGTGCCGGGGCCGGCGTACTCGGGCCACAGCGACGGGATGTCCACGTTGCCGTAGGTGGCGTAGGTCGGCGTCGGGAAGGCGGCGAAGAGGTCCGCGTACTGGGCGCGCACCGCGCTCTCGATGGCCGCCTCGCGGCTGCCGCCGGTGCGTGCCTCCAGCTCGGCCCAGAGTTCGCGGCCGAAGGTGCGGGCCTCGTCGAAGCGCCGGGCGGTGCGCAGCGCCACGATGCGGTCGGCGTTCTCGACGCCGAACAACCGGGGGAAGATGCCGCGCGAGTGGTCCGCGTAGTCGAGGAAGAGCACCAGGTCACCCAGGCAGATCAGGGCGTCGGCCCCGGTGCCCGCCTTGCCGAGGTCCTGACTGTTGCCATGCACATCACTGACCACGTGGACTCGCATGCGACACACCTTAGAACCGTTAAGTCGCCCACAGGAAGGGCCCCCACCTGCGGTTACTTCCGCGTCACCCCGGTTTGGGACTACTGTGCGCGAAGCCACCTCCGTTATGTGTGACGCATAAAACATCTCAGCATGACCCCTATCCCCCTAGCCGTACCGATGGGTAACGTCCGGGCAGTCCCTATCGCACTGCCTTGATGGACCGCAGCCGAGGTAGCACGCCACGGCCTTGTGGCGCCGGCGCCCGACGAGGAGCAGCAGTCTTGCGCGAGTTCAGCCTCCCGGCCCTCTACGAAGTGCCGGCCGACGGCAATCTGACGGACCTCATCCGGCGCAACGCCGCCCAACAGCCAGACGTCGTCGTGCTGGGCCGCAAGGCCGGGGACCAGTGGCAGGACGTGTCGGCCGCGGAGTTCCTCGCCGAGGTGCGCGCCGCGGCCAAGGGGTTGATCGCCGCCGGCATCCGCCCGGGTGACCGGGTGGGCCTGATGTCGCGTACCCGGTACGAGTGGACCTTGCTGGACTTCGCGATCTGGAGCGCGGGCGGCGTGGTGGTCCCCGTCTACGAGACCAGTTCGGCCGAACAGGTGCAGTGGATCCTGGGCGACTCGGGGGCCGTGGCCTGCGTGGTGGAGACGCCGGAGCACCAGGGCGTGCTGGAGGCGGTGCGCGACCGGCTGCCGGGGCTCGGGCAGGTGTGGCAGATCGAGGGGGGCGCGCTCGCGGAGCTCGCGAGCGCCGGTGCGGACGTCAGCGACCAGGCGGTGGACGAGCGCAGCGCGGTGGCCACGGCCGACTCGCCGGCGACCCTCGTGTACACCTCGGGCACCACCGGGCGGCCCAAGGGCTGCGTGCTGACGCACCGCAGCTTCTTCGCCGAGTGCGGCAACGCGGTGGAGCGGCTGAAGCCGATCTTCCGTACCGACGAGTCGTCCGTACTGCTGTTCCTGCCGGTGGCGCACGTCTTCGGGCGGCTGATCCAGGTGGCTTCGGTACTGGCACCGGTCAAGCTCGGGCACGTGGCCGACGTGAAGACGCTGACCACCGAGTTGGCCGCGTTCCGCCCGACGCTGATCCTCGGCGTGCCGCGGGTCTTCGAGAAGGTCTACAACGCGGCCCGGGCCAAGGCGCAGGCGGACGGCAAGGGCAAGATCTTCGACCGGGCGGCCGAGACCGCGATCGCCTACAGCCGGGCCCTGGACGCCCCCGGCGGCGTGCCGCTGGGCGTACGGCTGCGGCACAAGCTCTTCGACGTCCTGGTCTTCCGCAAGCTGCGCGCGGTGCTCGGCGGCCGGGCCACGCACGCGATCTCCGGCGGCGCTCCGCTGGGCGAGCGGCTCGGCCACTTCTACCGCGGCATCGGGCTGACCGTCCTGGAGGGCTACGGGCTCACCGAGTCCTGCGGGGCCACCACCTTCAACCCGTGGGACCGGCAGAAGATCGGCACGGTCGGGCAGCCGCTCCCCGGCTCGGTGGTGCGCATCGCGGACGACGGCGAGGTGCTGCTGCACGGCGAGCACCTGTTCAGCGGCTACTGGAACAACGAGGCGGCCACCGCGGAGGCGCTGTCCGACGGCTGGTTCCACACCGGCGACATCGGCACGCTGGACGAGGACGGCTATCTGACCATCACCGGGCGGAAGAAGGAGATCCTGGTGACGGCCGGCGGCAAGAACGTCGCCCCCGCCGTCATCGAGGACCGCATCCGGGCCCACGCGCTGGTCGCCGAGTGCATGGTGGTGGGCGACGCGCGGCCGTTCGTCGGCGCGCTGATCACGCTGGACGAGGAGTTCCTGCCGCGCTGGGCGGCCGAGCAGGGCAAGGCCGACGCCGCCCCGGCCGCGCTGCGCTCCGACCCCGAGCTGCTGGCCGAGATCCAGCGCGCGGTGGACGACGGGAACGCGGCGGTCTCCAAGGCCGAGTCGGTCCGCAAGTTCCGCATCCTGGCGACGCAGTTCACCGAGGACTCGGGCCACGTGACGCCGTCGATGAAGCTCAAGCGCAACGTGGTGGCCAAGGACTTCGCCGACGAGATCGAGGCCATCTACCGCGCCTGACCGCGGGCCGGCAGGCGGCAAAGGGGGGGCGGCGCGCGGTGCCGGCGGGCGCGTGCCGGCGGCGCTGCCCCCGCGGCGCCGCGGCCCGTCAGAGCAGTTCGGTCAGCCGGTGGGCCAACAGGTCCCAGCGCCAGCGCTCTTCGATCCAGGCGCGGCCCCGCTCGCCCATCCGGCGGCACAGCTCCGGGTCGGCGAGCAGGGTGGCGATCCGGTCCGCGCTCTGCTCGACGGAGGTGCCGCTGACGACCCAGCCGGTCTCGCCGTCGATGACCGCGTCCGGCGCGCCGCCCGAGTCGCCGGCGACCACCGGCAGCCCCGTCGCCGACGCCTCCAGGTAGACGATGCCGAGCCCCTCCACGTCCAGGCCGCCGCGCCGGGTGCGGCACGGCATGGCGAAGACGTCGCCCGCCCCGTAGTGCGCGGGCAGCTCCGCCGCGGGGACCGGGCCGGTGAAGCGCACCGCGGCGGCCACCCCCGTGCGGTGTGCGAGCCGCTCCAGGTCGGCCCGGTAGGGCCCGCCGCCGACGATCAGGAGCACCGTGTCCGGCACCCGGCGCAGGATGCTCGGCAGGGCCCGGATCAGGGTGTCCTGGCCCTTGCGCGGCACCAGCCGGGAGACGCACACCACCACCGGCCGCTCCGCGAGCCCGAGCCCGGCCCGTACCGCCGCGCCGCCCGAGTCCGGGTGGAACGTCTTCTCGTCCACGCCGGGCGGCAGGTGCACCATGCGGGCCGCGGCCCGTTCGCTGAGCGCCCCGGCGATCTTGGCGCGGGTGTAGTCGCCGAGGTAGGTGAGCGTGTCGGTGCCCTCGCCGATTCGGTGCAGGAGCTGCCGGGCGGCCGGGAGCTGGGCCCAGCCCGCCTCGTGCCCGTGGGTGGTGGCCACCAGCCGGTGCGCGCCGGCGGCCCGGAGCGCCGGCGCCATCAGCCCGAGCGGCGCCGCGGCCCCGAACCACACCGAGCCGCAGCCGTGCGCCCGCAGCAGTTCGGTGGCCCGCCGGGTCACCCGGGGCGTGGGCAGCAGCATGGTCGTCCGGTCCCGCACCACCGTGAAGGGCTGTTCGGCGTCGAAGGCGGCGCAGGCCCGCGCGCCCTCGGGGCCGCGCTTCCAGGTGCTCGCGTAGACGACGAGCCGGTCCGGATCGAGCCGGACCGCCATGCCGTGCAGGAAGGTCTGGATGCCGCCGGGCCTGGGGGGGAAGTCGTTCGTGACGATCAGGGTCTTCTCCATCGCCGCCGACAGTACCGGGGGCGGACTCCCCCACCGCGACCTGCCACGGCCCGCCGCGGCCCGCCGCGATCGGCTGCGATCAGCGGGGTCGAGCCCGACCGCGCCCCGCCGCGAGCCACGGAACCAGGCCCAGCGAGCCCGGACACGGCCCGCCACCACCAGCCGGGCCCGGCGGCGGCCCGTCCGCCCGCCGCGGTCAGCCGCGCCCGCCACAGCCGGCCGTGGCCGTGCCGCGCGCCGCGCCGGTAGGTCGCGCTATCGTGTCGCCGCCGGCTCGCCGACCGGTGCCAGTTGTTCCTTCAGGTAGACCCGCCAGCGCCGGGTGAACTCCTGCTCGGAGACGCGCAGCACGCTGCGGAGCGCCGCGCGCACCGCGCCGTTGCGGTCGGGGGCGGCGCCGACCGCGCGGTAGAAGGCCACCAGTTCGTCCTCGCCCCACTGGTCGGCGATCATCCGGCAGGCCAGCCAGCCCTGTTCGTACGCCTGGGCCAGGACGTTGCCGTCCCCGGCGAAGCCGAAGTCGTCGTCGTCCGGCAGGTTATGGGGGAGCTTGCCGGATTCCAGCGAGCGGGTCAGCTCGGGGGCGACCTGGCGCGGGTAGATCCGGGCGTCGCGGTAGCCGATCCAGTCGGCGAAGCCCTCGGAGAGCCACAGCGGGGTGCTGGCGGACGTGGCGGCGCGGGTGGCGACGTGGGTGGCCTCGTGGGTCATCACCACGCGCCGACCGAGGTCGCCGAGGACGTCGTACGCGTCCGGGTTGATGATCACCCGGTCGGCGGGGACGGTGCCCGAGCCGCCGATCTCGCCGGTGGTCACCGCCGCTATGCCGCGGTAGCCGGAGGCGGAGCCGCCGAGCAGTGTCGCCATGTCGTCGAGCGAGCGCGGCACCAGCACCACCACCCGGCCCGCCCAGGGGCGGTGCCAGGCCCGTCGCACGCTCGGCACGGCGTCGTCGGCGGTGACGGCCACGTCCTTCAGGTAGCGCCGGTGGTGGCCGACGCCGAGCACCAGGCTGTGCCGGCCGCGCACCACCTCGACCCGGCCCTGGTCCCACAGTTGCTCGGCGCCCCGCTGGCCGCCGTCCGAGGCTTCGAGCGCGGTCGCGGGCGGTATCTGGACGGCCGCCACGTACCAGCGGTGACCGTGCTGGACGAGGGTGAGCCGCTGCGGCGCCACGACGGGCGCGGTGTCGTACCCGGCGAGCTGGTAGCGCAGTTCGACCTGGAAGGCGACCCGCCGGCCCTGGCCGTGCACGGGCGCGAAGCCGCCCTTGTCGAGGACCCGGTACCGCCAGGAGCTCAGCGGCACGTCGGCCAGGTTGCGGAAGGTCCGCCGCTGGGCGGCGCGGTAGCGGTCCGCGGTCCGGTCGACGGTGGCCAGGAAGGCGTCCTCGTCGCGCGCGCGGACCGCGTCGGCGCGCCGGTCGAGCAGCCGCTCGACGGCCCGCACGTCGGGGTCGGGGCCGCTGGGTTCGCGCCCCCAGCCGGCCATCGCCGCCAGCGCGCTGAGCGCCGCCGTGAGCACCACCAGGGCGGCCACCACACCGCTGACCGCCCACCGTCCACCCCACCGCAACCTGCCCGCCACGCCGTCGATCGTACGGGGTGCGCCGCGGCTTGCGGGGGCGAACTCCGGACGCGGAGGAGCTGGCTCAGGGGCGGTTCACGGAGGAGACCGGCATCATCTGGACCGGGTCATACCGCACCTGGGCGCCCGGGTGGGGGGCGTGGATGACCTGCCCGTTGCCGACGTACATCCCGACGTGGCTGGCGTCGTTGCGGTAGATCACCAGGTCGCCGGGTTGCGCCTGGCTGAGCGGCACCCGGCGGCCGGCGCCCGCCTGGGCCTGCGAGGTGCGCGGGATGGCGACCCCGGCCTGCCGCCACGCCCACTGGGTGAGCCCGGAGCAGTCGAAGGAGCTCGGGCCCGTCGCGCCCCACACGTACGGGGCGCCGAGGGCGGCCTGGGCGGCGCTGACGGCGGCGGACGCGCGGGGGGAGGCTGCGGTGTCGCCGGCCGACCGGGCGGGCCGCTGCGCCCCTTCGGCGGCCTTCGCCGCGCGGGCGCGCTCGGCCCGCTGGAGTTCGGCGCGCTCGGCCCGGGTGAGGCGGTTGAGCACGGTGCGGGCGGCGGCGAGCTTCGCCGTCACCTCGCGCTTGTGCCGCTGCACCGTCTCCCGGCTGCGTTCGAGGTCGATGAGTTTGCCGGCGGCCTCGGTGCGCTGTTGGCGCAGCGCCCGCTGGGCGGCGTGCAGCACCCGCAGTTGGCCCGCCTGCCGGTGCGAGATCCGGTCGAGCGCAGCCGACTTGGTGAGGAAGCCGTCCGGGTCCTCGGTGAGCAACAGGGTCAGGCTCGGGTCGACGCCGCCCGACCTGTACTGGGCCCCGGCCAGTGCGGCGAGCGCGCCCCGCAGGTGGTTCACCCGCTCCTGGCCGCGGGCGACGCTGTCCTGGAGCGCGCTGACCCGCGCCTTGAGTTCGTCGCTGCGCTCCTTGGCCAGGTTGTACTTCTCGGTGGCGACCTCGGCCTGGTGGAAGAGGCGGTCCACGGTGTGCCGCGCGGCGCCGCTGGACGCGGGTCGGGCGGCGTGCTGCGCTTCGCTGCTGCGCGCGTCGGGCGGCGGCGCCGGGTCGGCGCCGGCGGGGGCCGCGGTCAGGGCGACCGCGGAGGCGGCCAGCGCCGCGGACAGCAGGGTGACCCGGACCGGCCGGTCGGGGCTTGATGACGAGGTACGGCGATGGGACGCCACGGGAGCCGCATTCCCTTCCGCTGGCGGCGGTCCCCCGCGCCCACGGACAGGCGTACGACAGGGCGTGACCACGCGCCGCAGAGAGTAGCCGGCCGGGTACGGAGCGTCCAAGGACCGTCGGGGGTGCCGCGGCCAGCGCGCGCCGGCCGCCATCCGAGCAAGCCCAGGTCACCGGCGGCGCCGGCGGTCAACGACGGCGCATCCAATTCCCTCGTACGGGTGTTTCCCGGCCGGCTGCTGATGGAAGGGGGGCGCGCCGAACCGGGCCGGGCGGCGGGACACCGCATCGGGGCGCCGCCCGCGGTTCACCCAACTGCCGCCATTCGTCGGGCAGTTGGGGCGCGGCCGGCGACGTCCGCGCGGACGCCCCGGCGACCGGGCGCCCCGGCCCGCAGCCGGTCCGGCACGTGAACGGCCCGGCGCGCAGCGGCCCGACACACAGCCGGCCCCGCACGCGGACGCCCCGGCGCGCGGACCGTCGGGCGGTCCGGGCGCCGGGGCGTGGCGTCAGCGGTGGGTGCGGCCGTGCGGGCTCAGATGCGGACGCCGAACTGGAACGGCATGTTGTCCATCGACTCGTAGCGCACGTTGGCACCGGGCTTGGGGGCGTGCAGCACCTGGTTGTTGCCCGCGTACAGACCGATGTGGTGCAGGTCGCCGTAGAAGAGCACCAGGTCGCCGGGCTTGAGGGCGCTGCGGCCGATCCGGGTGCCGTTGTTGGCCTGCGCCTCGGAGGTGCGGTCGAGCTTGACGTCCGCCTGGGCGTAGGCCCAGGAGGTGAGGCCGGAGCAGTCGAAGGAGCCCGGGCCGGTGGCGCCCCACACGTACGGGGAACCGATCTTGGTCTGTGCGGCGGCGAGCGCGGCGCCGGCGCGGCCCGAGGTGGGCACGTTGTTGCCGGCGTCGGCCCCGCCGTCCTGGTTGCCGCCCTGCTCGCCGCCCTGGCCGGAGTCCTTGCCGTCCTCCAGCTTCGACCGGTCGGCGTTGGAGCGGTTGGCGCGCTCCTCCTCGGCCTTGGCGAGCTCGGCCCGCTCCTTGGCGGTCAGCGTGTTGAGCAGCGTCTGCGCCTTGGACAGCTTGTCCTGGATGTCGCGCTTCTTGGTGCCGAGCGCCTTACGGGTGTCCGCCAGGTCCTTCAGCTTCAGCGCGGCTTCCTCGCGCTGCTGCTTGAGGGTGCGCTGCGTGTCGGCGATCTTCTTGAGCGAGCCCGCCTGCTTGCTGGTGACCTGGTTGAGGGTGGACGCCTTGTCCAGGTAGTCGTCCGGGTCGGAGGAGAGGATGAGCTGGAGGGAGGGGTCCACGCCGCCGGAGCGGTACTGGGCGGTGGCCATCGAACCCAGGCCGTTGCGGAGCTTGTTGAGCTCGCCCTGACCGCGGGCGACCTTGTCCTGGAGCGCGTCGACCTGCTTCTCCAGCGAGTCCTGCTTCTCCTTGGCCCCGTTGTACTTCTCGGTGGCCACCTCCGCCTCTTCGTACAGCTTGTCGACCTGAGCCTTCACGTCCTTCTTGGACGGCTGCGGGTCGGCCTGCGCGGCCTGTGAGGAGAGGGCGACGGCAGCGGCGGCGGTCGCGGTGAGGACGGTTACCCGAGTACGGCTCGGCTGCTTGGGTCGACGGTGGGACGCCACAGTGGGCGAGCTCCTTCTTCCTCCAGCCGCCTACCGGGTGTTGCGGGGCGTGACCCCGGCTCCGGACCTCGGACCCCCCGGGGCGGGAGTCGGCAGCACGGACTCGGCGGTACCTCCGCTGACACTCCGGATGAGTGATCAACCGCGCGAAGGTTCGGGGCCTGACCTTAGTGACCCCGCCGTGATCCGTTCAAACTCACAGGGGAATTTCTTGGCCGTCGAGCTCATCCTTTACCAACATCACACAATGCGTGACGCCGAACTGACGGATTGCTCACCATTGATCGGTGAATATCGACGCGTTGCCCATCCTCTGACCAGTGTTGACCGATTCACCCGAGGATGCCGGAAGATGATCGCCTATCAGGCCGGTTGCGGAGGACCGCTCGACGCGGGAACAACTCATGGCCAATCCGTACGAATCGACACCGCATTCCACCTCGGCACCACGGGCCGCGGGGCACACCACCGACCTGCCACCGACCCGTCATGGACCTGCCGCGGACCTTCAACAAAACCGCCACCGCCCATTCCGCTTCCGTGTGCCGGAAGCCCCCGCAGCGCCCCGTACGCCAGCTCCCAGCAGCGCCCGTACGCGAGCTCCCGCAGCGCCCGCGCGGGCGCCCGGTTCAGGTGCGGGCGAGGCGCTTGAGCAGCAGTACGGAAGCGACCGGGCGGGCGCCGGCCTTGGCGACGCCGTCGGCCACCTCGCGGTCGGTGGAGACGACGACCACGGGCCGGCCCGGCGGCTCGGCGCGCACCAGTTGGCGGATCAGCTCGTCCGCGGTGACCCCGGGTTTGCTGAACATCACCCGCACCCCGCGCGGCGGCGCGAGCAGCACCGGGGCGGCCAGTTCGGCGCCGTCGAAGACGCAGGTCATCTCCGCACCGGTCTGCGCCGCCAGGACCGCGAGCCCGCCCAGCAGCCGCAGCCGCTGCTTCTCCAGGGGCATCGTCGGATAGCCGGTCTTGGTGACGTTGTAGCCGTCCACCACCAGGTGCGCCTGGGGCAGCGCCAGCAGTTGGTCCAGCAGCGCGGGGTCGGTCTCGGACAGGGCACGGGTCGCGATGTCCTTGGGCGTCATCTTGCCCGGCTCGACGGCGTCCACCAGATCGGCGGGGCGCATCGATGCGGGCGGCAGCGCGAGCTCCCGGCGCAGCCCCTGCGCGGCGTCGAGCATCGTGTCCAGCAGCAGTCGCAGCCGCATGTCCTCCACGCTGCGCCCCTCGCGGACCGCGCGCCGGCTCGCTTCGAGCGCCGCCTCGGTCTCCGCCAGGCGCGCCTTCAGCCGGCGGGCCTCGCCGTCGGCCCTGGCCTGCTCGGCCGCGGTCGCCGCGCGCTGCACCTCCGCCTCCCGCGCGGACTTGCGCAACGCCGCCTCGCCGCGCCGCACGTCGCTCAGCGCGCTGCGCAGCTTCCGCTGGAGCGCCTCGGTCTCCTTGCGGGCCGCGTCGAGCTCCACCCGGGCGCGCTCGGCGTCGCTGCGGGAGGTGGCGCGCAGTTGGTCGAGTTCCGCGCGCAACTTGCGCACCTCGTCCTGGGCCTGGGCGCCCGCGCGTTCGGCGTTGGCGCGCTGCGCCTCCTCGCCCGCGGCCTCCACCAGCTTGACCCAGCCGGTGGGGCGCAGCACGTACGCGAGGGCGGCGACGTCCACCGGGTCGGCCGCGGCGGGCGGCGACCCCGCCTCGATGGCCTCGGTCAGTTCGGGCTGGGTCTCCCGGAGCCGGGCCCCGATCCGCTGCCGGAAGGCGGCCGACGTGGCGACCGCGGCGGCCATCGCATTGCCCGCGAACTTCGCCCGGCGGGTCGGCGTGAAGCGGGCGTACTGCCGCAGTTGGGGCGGCAGTTCGCCGACGGTCAGACCGCCGAAGGCGTCGGCGACCAGGGCCACCACCCGATGTCTGACCCCTTCGGGCAGTGGGCGGTCGAGTCCCTCCACGACCTCGCCGGGCTCGCCGTGCGGGCCGTCCGGGTCCCCGCCGGCCGCAGCGGCCCGGGCACCGTCAGGACCGTGCGGGCCGTCCGGGCCGCTCGTCCGCTCCACCACCTGTCACAGCTCCGTTCTCAGGCGCCCGCGCCCGGGCGGTCCACCAGCTCGATCTGGTCGACCGCGTTGCACCAGCGGCAGCGCACCGACTCAATGGTCTCACTGACCACCTTGCGCTCCTCGGTGCTGGGCTCGCCGGCCAGGTCCAGGTGGACGTATTCGACGGCCTTGGTCGAGCGGGTCACGTCGAACCGGGTGAGATTGCCGCACAGGGTGCAGCGCCAGCGGGTCTGTGCTGTCGGCTGGGGAACGGCCATCGTGTCGTCCTTCACGTCATCTCGCGTTCGTTCGCGGCCCGCACGGCCTCCCGTACCCGGCTGCCGCACTGCCCCCGGGAGCGCCCGGACCCCACCGCGGTGCGCCGTCGGACTGCGGGAGTGCTGTGCGTAACCCTACGGCCTGATGGTCGCCGGGGTGGGGCGGTGGCGGCACCCCGCACCCAGCGAGGCGATCTGCGACCTTGGGAGGGGTACGGGATGATCTGACCATGTTCAAGAAGGCGGCGGCCTTCGACGGCCCTCTCATGACATATGCCCTCATCACGGGGTGCTGTCTGCTCTTCCTCCTCAGCCCCGTGGCCGGGCTCGCTCCCCCGGACGGGGACCGCTCCGAACTGCTGCGCGCGCAGGCCGACTACTTCGCGCGCTGGGGCGTGGTGCCCGCGCGCCTGTGGGACGGGCCGCCGAGCGCCGCCCTCACCCCGCTGACCGCGCTGTTCGTGCACGGGAACTGGCTGCACCTGCTGGGCAACATGCTCTTCCTGCTGGTCTTCGGCGCGATGGCGGAGGCCAGGCTGGGGCGGCTGCGGTTCCTGCTGTGCTACCTGGTCGCCGGCTATCTGGCGCTGCTCGGCTTCGCCGTCGCGCACGCGGACTCCGCGCAGCCGCTGGTCGGGGCGTCCGGGGCGATCTCCGGGGTGCTCGGCGCTTTCCTGGTGCTCTTCCCGCGGGCCCGGGTGACCAGCCTGTTCCCGTTCCTCTTCTTCCTGCCGCTGCGCTTCCCCGCCTATCTGGTGCTGCCGTTCTGGTGCACGCTCCAGTGGCTGGCCGTCCGACAGGCGGGGCCCCGGCCCGGCGTCGCCTACCTGGCCCATCTGATCGGCTTCGGCCTCGGCTTCCTGTACGCGCTGGCCCGCTGGCGCAGCCGCCCTGGCCCGCAGGTCACCCGGGGGCGGCGGGCTAGAGTGAACGGGCCCGTTCAGGCCACCGAGGGAGACAGCCAGCCGTGATCACGTCAATCGTGCTCATCAAGACCAGCGTGGACCAGATCCCGGAGATCGCCGAGCAGATCGCCGCGCTGGAGGGGGTCAGCGAGGTCTACTCGGTCACCGGCGCCCACGACCTGATCGCCCTGGTGCGGGTGGCCCGCCACGACGACCTCGCGGACGTCATCCCCGGCCGGATCAGCAAGGTGCCGGGCGTGGCCTCGACGGAGACGCACATCGCCTTCCGCACGTACTCGCAGCACGACCTGGAGACGGCGTTCGCCATCGGCCTGGACGCCTGACCTCGCACGACGCGCCCCGCCGGGTGCGGTGGGTCAGGCCGGCCGCGCCACCCGTACCCGGCCGGGCCCCGTGCCCGCAGCGACCGGCGCCGCAGGCCCACGGGGCGACCGCCAGCGCCGGACGCGCGCCCGCCTCGGGTGGCGGCGCGGCCGACCGTACGGAACGGCGTGTCAGACGGCGCACATCGGCCGGCCCGCCACCCGTACGGGCCCACTCCCCGCCGTACCCGCGAGCACCGGTGCCCCGCCGACGTATGCCGGCGCCGCGACCGCACCGTACGACCGCGACCAGCGCAGATGAAGAAATCTTCAGGAACTCTTCATCCGCGCGCACGGGTCGGCCGCGCACCGTGGGGGCATGGCCCTCACCCACCGGCTGGCCGCCCTCGTGGCCGTCGTCGCGATCCCGCTCGGCATAGCCGTCACCAGCTATCTGCTGACCGACAGCCCGGACTCCCCCACCGCCCCCGCCCGGGTCGAACTCGAATCCGGCACCCCGGCACCCGGCACCACCCCCTCCGGTGGGCCGGGCACCGAACCCCACCGGCCCGCCTCGCCCAGCGACGAGACCGTGCCCCGACCAGCAGCGACCGACGGCAGGGGCGATGACGACACCGACGACCGGCCCGGCGGCGGGGACGACGGCGACGACGCGGGCGACGACGGACCCGGTGACGACGGCTGATCCGGCCGGCCGCGGCCGGGCCGGCCGCCGGGTGACCGCCCGGGTGCGCATCCTGCTGTGGCTGCTGCTGGTGATGACCGTCGCGCTGACCGCCGTCGCCACCACCACCCGCTCGATCCTGCTGCGCGACGTCGACCAGCGCACCGCGGCGCTCCTCGCGCAGGAGGCCGGCGAGTTCGCCCACTTCGTCGAGCGCGGCCGGGACCCGCGGACCGGCGCCCCGTTCACCGAGCCGCGCCGGCTGCTGAAGGTCTTCCTTGAGCGGCAGTACGCCGACCCGTACGAGGAGCTGATCGGCCTCGTGCACGACGCGCGACCGCCGTCGATGGTCCGGCAGAACCGGGCCGTCCCGGTCCGGCTGCCGCTCTACCGGGACGAGCGGGGGCTCGCCGCGATCGCCCGCGACCGGCGCACCACCGGGACGCTGGAGCGGCCCGAGGGCGAGGTGCGGTGGACGAAGGTGGCCATCGACCCGGGCGGCGACGCTCCGGACGGCGTGTTCGTGGTCGCCTTCCACGCCGACCGCGAGCGGGCCAGGGCCACCGACGTGTTCCGTACGCTGCTCGCCATCTCCGCCGTCGCACTGCTGATGACCTGCGGCATCGGCTGGGTGGTGGCCGGCCGCATCCTGGCGCCGGTGCGGCTGGTGCGCGCGACCGCCGCGCAACTGACCGAGCAGGACCTGACCCGGCGCATCCCGGTGCGGGGCCGCGACGACATCGCGGCGCTGGCCGAGACGTTCAACGCGATGCTGGATCGGCTGGAGCGGGCGTTCGGCGCCCAGCGCCAGTTCGTGGACGACGCCGGGCACGAGTTGCGGACGCCCATCACCATCGTCCGCGGCCATCTGGAGCTCATGAACACCGGCCCGGACGGGGCGGCCGAGCGTGAGGAGACGGTGCGGCTGGTCACCGACGAGCTCGACCGGATGAGCCGCATCGTCGAGGACCTGCTGCTGCTCGCCAAGGTCGAGCGGCCCGACTTCATCAGCCCGGCCCCGGTCCAGTTGGCCGAGCTGACCGCCGACGTCTTCGTGAAGGCCCGCACGCTCGGCCCGCGCCGCTGGGAGCTGGCCGAGGTCGCGGACGGCGAGGCAGTGCTCGACGCGCAGCGCATCACGCAGGCGATGGTGCAGCTCGCCCAGAACGCGGTGCAGCACACCGCCGTCGGCCAGCGCATCCGCATCGGCTCCCGGCGCACCGCGACCGGCGTGGAGCTGTACGTGGCGGACACCGGGCCCGGCGTGCGGCCCGAGGACCGCGAGTTGGTCTTCGAACGGTTCCGGCACGGCACCGCTCGGCGCGGGGCGCGCGGCCCGGGCGCCGCGACCGACAGCCACGGCGGCGGCGCCGGGCTCGGCCTGTCGATCGTGCGGGCCATCGCCGAGGGCCACCGCGGCCGGGTCGACCTGCGCTCCGGCGCGCCGTACCCGGGCGACGGCGCCGAGGTCCAGCCGCCCGACGGCGCGCTGACGCCTGGCGGCACCCGGGCGACCGGCGGCACCGTGCCGCTCGGCGGCACTCCGCCGCCCGGTGGCGCCCCGGGCGCCGCGTACCCCACCGAGCCGGGCGACGGGCCCGGCGCCACCTTCACCCTGGTTCTGGAGGACCCCGCACGATGAACCGCATCCTCATCGCCGAGGACGAGGAGCGCATCGCCGCCTTCGTCGACAAGGGCCTGCGCGCGGGCGGCTTCACGACGACCATCGCCGCCGACGGCGACACCGCGGCCGACTACGCCCGCACCGGCGACTTCGACCTGATCATCCTGGACATCGGGCTGCCGGGGCAGGACGGCTTCACGGTCCTGCGCGGGCTGCGGGAGGACCGGGTCACCACGCCGGTGATCGTGCTGACCGCCCGCGACTCCGTACGGGACACCGTGGCCGGCCTCGAAGGCGGCGCGGACGACTGGATGACCAAGCCGTTCCGGTTCGAGGAGCTGCTGGCCCGGGTACGGCTGCGGCTGCGCACGGCGGCCCGCGCCCCGGAGGTGACGGCCCTGCGCAGCGGCGACCTCACGCTCGACCTGCGCACCCGGCGGGCCAGGGCCGGCACCCGGACCGTGGAACTGACGGCCCGCGAGTTCGTCCTGCTCGAACTCTTCCTCCGCCACCCGGGCCAGGTGCTCTCCCGCGAACAGATCCTCTCCCACGTCTGGGGCTACGACTTCGACCCCGGTTCCAACATCGTGGACGTCTACGTCCGCGCCCTGCGCAAGAAGCTGGGCGCGGCCCGGGTGGAGACGGTACGGGGGATGGGGTACCGGCTGCCGTAACGGCGGGCGTCCGCGGGGTGGGGCCGGCCCGACCAGCTCGGCCACCCGGGCCCCGGCCCCCACCCCGGATGAAATTCCCCTCATCGTCCGCTCATCAGCGGCTCACCGAGGGTGCGAAGACTGCCGGGGTGACCCTCTCCCTCCGTCAGGCCGTCGGCTGGTGTGCCGCGTTGAGCGCCTGTGCCGTGCTGGCCGTGCCGGGCAACGTGCCGGGGCTCGGCGGCGACGCCCGCATCACGCTGGCCGTCTTCGCGCTGGCCACCTGCGCCTGGATCGCCACCCCGGTCGACGACACGTACATCGCGCTCGGCGCCGGGCTGGTCCTCACGGTGACCGGCGTGATCAGCAGCGAGACCCTGTTCGCCACCCTGGGCGACGCCACCGTCTGGCTGCTGATCTGCGCGTTCGTGCTGGCCGCCGCGGTGGCCAGGAGCGGGCTCGCGGCCCGGGCCGCGGCCTTCCTGGTGAGCGGCGCGCGCACCGTACGCCAACTCGTCCACCTCACCACGGCCGCCCTGGTGGCCACCGCGTTCGCCATTCCGGCCACCTCGGGCCGGGCCGCGCTCGCCCTGCCGGTGTTCCTGGCGCTGGCCAAGGCGTTGGCCGACCGGGCGCGGCTGGTGGTGGCGCTCGCGCTGCTGTTCCCCACGGTGATCCTGCTCTCCGCCGTGGCGACGTTGATCGGCGCGGGGGCGCACCTCATCACCGTCTCCGTGCTGTGGGAGACCACCGGCGAGGAGATCGGGTTCGCGCGCTGGCTGCTGTTCGGGCTGCCGCTGGCGATCGTCTCCTCGCACCTGGCCGCGGAGACGGTGCTGCTGACGACGGTTCGGCGCGCCGACCGTACGGGGCCGGTACGCATCACGGCCGAGCAACTCCAGGCACACACCGAGCAGCCGGTGACCGGCCCGCTGACACCCGCCGAGGCGCGCTGCGCGCTGCTGCTCGGCACCGTCGTCGTGCTGTGGTGCAGCGAACCGGTGCACCACGTGCCGCCCGCCGTCGTCGCGCTGATCGGCGCGATGGTGGCGGCGTCCCCGGCGCTCGGCACGGTACGGCTGAAGGACGCGCTGGGCACCGTGCCCTGGTCGTTGCTGCTGTTCATGGCGGCCACCATGGCCATGGGCGGTGCCCTCGCCACCTCGGGCGCGGCCCGCTGGCTGGTCTCGGGGCTGCCGGCGGACGGCGTGCCGCCCTGGCTGTTCCTGACCGTGGTGATCGTCCTGAGCACCGCGGCCCACCTGGTGCTCCAGTCCCGATCGGCGCGTTCCAGCGTGCTGGTGCCGCTGGTGGTGGCCGCCGCCGGCACGGCCGGGGTCGATCCCGTGGTGGCGGCCCTCGCCTCCACCGCAGCCGCCGGGTTCTGCCACACGCTGCCCGCGTCGGCCAAGCCGGTCGCGCTCTTCGCCGACGTGCCGGACACCCCCACCTACACCCCGCGTGACCTGCTGCGGCTCTCCCTGGTCCTGGCGCCGCTGACGGCCGCCCTGGTCCTCGTCTTCGCCCTCGCCGTCTGGCCCCTGCTCGACGCCTGACACCGCGCCACGCCCCGGGCCGGCCCCGCCCCGTACACCCGCAACCCCTACCCGCGCCCCGAACCGACCCCGCGCGACCGCGACACGCGCACCACGCCCCGTACGCCCGTACGCCCGTACGCCCGTACGACCCATATCCCGTACGGCACACGAACCCCAACCCCCAACCCACCGGAGCACCATGAACACCCACCCGCCGCGCCCCCTCCGCTTCGCCGTCGCCCCCAGCGGCTTCAAGGAGTCGCTCTCCGCGCGGGAGGCTGCCGAGGCCATCGCCGAGGGGCTGCGCCGCGTCGCGCCCGACGCCGAAACCGACCTGATCCCGCTGGTGGACGGGGGCGAGGGCACCGCCGAAGCGCTGGCCGCCGCCACCGGTGGCGCCCTGCACGCCGTGCGCGCGACCGGCCCCACCGGCGACCCGATCGCCAGCCACTTCGCCCTGCTCGGCACCGCGGCCCGGGGCGGCGCGCTGGCCGCGGCTGCCCCCGCCGGCCCCGCCGGCCCTCCAGGTCTCGCCGGCCCCGCCGGCGCGGAACGCACCGCCGTGGTCGAGATGGCCGCCGTGGCCGGGCTGTCGCTGGTGCCGCCGCACCGGCGCGACCCGGGCGCCACCACCACCCGCGGCGTGGGCGAACTCATCCGCGCCGCCCTGGACTGCGGCGCCCGGCGCGTCCTGGTGGGCTGCGGCGACTCGGGTACCTCCGACGGCGGCGCGGGCGCGCTCCAGGCGCTCGGCGCCCGGCTGCTCGACGCGGAAGGACGCGAACTGCCGCCCGGCGGCCGGGCCCTGACCCGACTCGCCCGCATCGACCCGAGCGGCCTGGACCCGCGCCTGGCCGACACCACGCTCCTGGTCGCCTGCAACCCGTTCAACGTGCTGTGCGGACCGCGGGGCGTGGCCCGCGTCTTCGGCCCGCAGAAGGGCGCGACCCCGGACCAGGTGGAGGAGTTGGCGGCGGCCCTGGACCACTGGGCGGCCGTCCTCGCGCGCGATGTGCTCACCCCGCGGGCCGCCGGGCCAGCCGCCCCGACCGATCTGCGGCACGGCCCCGGAACCGGCGCCTCCGGTGGTCTCGGGGCCGGACTCGCGGCGCTCGGTGGGCAGTTGCTGCCGCGGTTCGACGTCCTGCTCGACGGGCTCGGGCTGGACGCCCGGCTGGCCCGCGCCGATCTGGTGGTCACCGCCGAGGGCGCGCTCGACGGTCAGACCACCCGTGGCAAGGTGCCGGCCGAGGTCGCCCGCCGGGCCAAGGCGCACGGCCGGCCGGTCCTGGCGCTCGCCGGCACCATCGGCGCCGGCGCCCGGGAGGTCCGCGGCGCCGGGGTCGACGCGTACCGCGGCATCCTGCCCGCCCCGGTGGGGCTCGCCGAGGCGCTGGACCGGGCCCGCGAGTTCCTCACCGACGCGACGGAGGAAGCCCTGCGCATGATCCTCATCGGCACCCGCATCGACGCCGGCGCCGGCCGCCACACTGGCGGCCACCCAGGCACCCACAGCAGCCCCCACGCCAGCACCCACACCAGTGCGGCCCGCCCTCCCGCACCCAGCGTCGAACCCCCGGCCGTCCGGGCCGCCCGGGCCGTACGCGGCTGACCGCCGGCGGGACCGGGGCGGGAACACGGCCCAGCGGGGCCAGGGCGGGGCACGATCCGAAGGGGCCAGGGCCGGGCCGCGCCCCCCCCCAGCCCCCGCCAC
Source organism: Streptomyces sp. 796.1 (assembly GCF_047525675.1). NCBI lineage: Bacteria > Bacillati > Actinomycetota > Actinomycetes > Kitasatosporales > Streptomycetaceae > Streptomyces > Streptomyces sp. 796.1. The sequence goes on from NZ_JBLIWA010000034.1 coordinate 67,645, forward strand.
CCACCCGGCCACGACGACCGACCCACCACTCAGCCGGCCGAATCAACCGGCCCGCCCCGCCCCCGGGTCGGCCGAAACGACCGACCCACCACGCACCAGAGCGAGCCACCCCGCCCCGGCTCGGGCTCAGTGCGCCTGCGCAGCCACCCCGCGGTCCGGCACGCAACGGCCGTTCTCCGTGCGGTAGTTCCACTGCGCACCCTGCTGCACCAGCTCGCGCACGGCCCGTACGAACCGCTCCACGTGCTCGTCCGGGGTGCCGGCGCCGAAGCTGACCCGGATCGCGTTGAGCGAGCGCTCGCCCGGCGCGCCCTCGGGGGCGCCGCACTCGCCCGGCTCGTTCGGCTCGCTGTCGAGCAGGGTCCGCACCAGCGGGTGGGCGCAGAACAGGCCGTCCCGCACGCCGATCCCGTACTCGGCGGAGAGCGCGGCGGCGAAGTGCGAGCTGTTCCAGCCGTCCACGACGAAGGAGATGACGCCGACCCGCGGCGCGTCGTCGCCGAACAGCGACAGCACCCGCACCTGCGGGACCTCCGCGAGCCCGGCCCGTACGGTGGCGATCAGCCGCTGCTCACGGGCGACCAGCGCGTCGAAGCCCGCCTCGGTCAGCGCCCGGCAGGCCGAGGCGATGGCGTACACGCCGATCACGTTGGGCGAACCGGCCTCGTGCCGGGCCGCGCTGGTGTGCCACTCCACCGCCACCTCGCCGTCCGCGCCGCGCGCCACGGTGCGGCTCGCGCCGCCGCCGGCGAGGTACGGCTCGGCCTCGCGCAGCCAGTCCGTGCGCCCGGCGAGCACCCCGGAGCCGAACGGCGCGTACAGCTTGTGGCCGGAGAAGGCGATCCAGTCCACGTCCAACTCGGCCACGTTCACCGGGTGGTGCGGGGCGAGCTGGGCCGCGTCCAGCACGATCCGGGCGCCGTGCGCGTGCGCAGCGTCCGCCAACTCGCGCACCGGCCACAGCTCACCGGTCACGTTCGACGCACCGGTCACGCAGACCAGCGCCGGCCCGCCGTCCCGCTCGCGGTCGGCGAGCGCCCGCTCCAGGGTCCGTACGGCCGCGTCCGGCGTGCGCGGCGCGTCCAGGTAGGTCACCCGCACGCCCTCGCGCTGCTGCCAGGGCAGCAGCGCCGCGTGGTGCTCGGTCTCGAACACGAAGACCTGGGCGCCCGCGGGCAGTACGGCGGCGAGCAGGTTGAGCGAGTCGGTGGTGGAGCGGGTGAAGACGACCTCGTCGTCGGGGCGGCAGCCGAGGAAGCGGGCCACGTCCGCCCGGCTGGTCTCGAACAGGTCGGTGGAGAGCTGCGAGAGGTAGCCGGCGCCGCGGTGCACGCTGCCGTAGTACGGGGCGTACGCGGCCACGTCCTCCCAGACCCGGCGCAGGGCGGGGGCGCTGGCCGCGTAGTCGAGCGCGGCGTAGCCGACCTCGCCGCCGGTGACCAGCGGCACCCGCACGTCGGTGCCGAGCACGGGCAGCGGCGCGCCGTCGGTCGCCGTCGCGGTGCAGGCGCAGGCGTCCTGCGCCTGGCAGCAGGCGTCGGCGTCAGCGGCGGCGTCAACGGGGGCAGCGGCGGCGACGGTGGACGGGGCGGCGGCGAAGGGGCGCGTGGACATGGCGAGATCTCCCGGCAGGGCAGGGCTTCACACGGCGGAAGCGGCGTGGTTTGGGGGACACCGACGACCAGTGGGCGCGACGACGTGCCGGGCACGGCGGTCGATCGGTGGGAAACGGCCCGGGACACCTTCGTGCGCACGCACGGGTCACCAGGCCGGAAAGGTCCGGACATCCGGATGGAGGAAAAGCGGGGCCTTGACCGGCCCTAGCGCATTCGCTGATTCACTGAGCATCTCCCTCGACCACCAGGACCCCTGGCTTTCTCACTCGGATCGTCGGATCGAGTGCGAGGGGTCCGCGCTTGCCGTAAGCCTCGCTGCCTACGGCCTGGTCATCACCCGGGGCACCCCGCCACGGACGGAGGGTTGCCGGACAGCGGGCCGGGGCCTGTGTCGCTGTCACTCGTGACCTGGAGAGCATCATGCCACACCACACGACGAGCGCAACCACCCCCCGTGCCCCAAAGACCTCACACCATCGCCTCCGCACACCCGTCTGCGCCCCACTACGCCCTGCCTGCGGCAGCTCCGTACGGCGGCTCCGTACGAGGGCTCCGTACGGCGGCCCAGAAAGCCGCGAGGGCGCGCCCCCGTACGGGAACGCGCCCTCGTGCCACGGTCGGCGCACCGTCTGCCCGACGGCCGGCCACCGATCGGCCGGCTACTCCTGGGTGGCGGCCACCCAGCGCTCCAGCGTCCGCTGCGCCGCCCCCGAGTCGATGGATTCCGCCGCCCGGGCCAGCGCCGCACCGATCCGCTCGGTCAGCGGCGGCAGTTCGGCCGCCGGGGCGCCCGCCTCGAAGCGGGCCGCCGACTCCGCGGCGGCCCCGACGTCCGCACCGTCCACGCCGTCCAGGGCGACCAGCGCCGCCGCCGAGTTCAGCAGCACGGCGTCCCGCACCGGACCCCGCTCGCCGGCCAGCAGCCGCCGGGCCACGTCCGCGTTGTACGAGGCGTCGGCGCCGCGCAGGGCCTCCACCGGGACCAGTTCGATGCCGACGTCCCTGGGGTCGAAGCGCTGCTCCCGCACGGCGCCGTCCCGTACCTCCCAGACCCGTGAGGTGGCGGTGGTGGTCAGCTCGTCCAGGCCGTCGTCGCCGCGGAAGACCAGGGCGCTGGTGCCGCGGCCGGCCAGCACACCGGCCAGGATCGGCGCCATCCGCGGGTCGGCCACGCCGGTGGCCTGGGCGGTGACCTTGGCCGGGTTGGTCAGCGGGCCGAGGAAGTTGAACGTGGTGGGGATGCCCAACTCGCCGCGGGCGGTCGCCACGTGCCGCAGCGAGGGGTGGAACTTGACGGCGAAACAGAACGTGATGCCCGCCTGCTCCGCGACCTCGGCCACCCGTGCCGGCGTCAGGTCCAGGCTCACGCCCAGCTTCTCCAGCACGTCGGACGCGCCGCTGGCCGAGGAGGCGGCCCGGTTGCCGTGCTTGACGACCCGGGCCCCGGTGCCGGCGACGACGATCGAGGACATGGTGGAGATGTTGACCGTCTTGGCCCCGTCTCCGCCGGTGCCGACGATGTCCACGGTGGGCCCCGGCACCTCGATGAGCTTGGCGTGCGCGTACATCGCGCGGACCATGCCGGCGACCTCGTCGACCGTCTCGCCCTTGGCCCGCAGCGCGACCGCGAACCCGGCGATCTGCGCGTCGCTCGCCTCGCCCCGCATGATCCGGTCCATGGCCCAGGCGGAGGCGTCGGCCGCCAGGTCCTGTCCGGCGAGCAGGGTGCGCAGGACGCCCGGCCAGGTGTGGGCCGTCCCGCTGTCGCCGCCTGTCGGGGTCGCAACGTTCATGGTCCACGCTCCTGGTGGGTGGGTCGGCTTTGCGAGCCACCCTATCCAGGGCCCGGAACGGCGAAGAACCCCGTCCAACCATCGGACGGGGTTCTTCGCTGTGGCGATCAGCAGGTGATCAGAAAGGGATCAGTGGTGACCGTGGCCGCTCGTGATCTCCTTGTACTCCTCGGCGGTCGGCTTGGCGATCTGGCTGTCCTCGCCGTACAGGCCCTTGGAGAGCTTGACCCGCAGCTTCTCGGACCGGCTGGGCTTGCGCGCCACGCCGTTCTCGTCCACCTCGGGTTCGAGCTCCAGCGGCTTGTACTGGTCGTGCGCCGTGAGCGTGTGCAGTTGGTCCTGCGACAGCGGCTCGTGCACCTCGATGAACTCGCCGTGCGGCAGCCGCTTGATGATGCCCGACTCGCGGCCGTGCAGCACCTTCTCCTTGTCGCGCCGCTGGAGACCCAGGCAGATCCGCTTGGTGACGATGAACGTCACCACCGGCAGCACGAAGAACGCGATCCGCGAGAACCAGGTGATGGCGTTGATCGACAGGTGGAAGTGGGTGGCCCACAGGTCGTTTCCACCCGCGACGAGCATCGTCAGGTACGTGGTGATCCAGGCGACGCCGAAGCCGGTACGGGTCGGCGTGTTGCGCGGCCGGTCCAGCAGGTGGTGGTTGCGCTTGTCACCGGTGGCCCAGGACTCGACGAACGGGTACACCGCGATGGCCAGCAGCACCAGCGGGAAGATCACCAGCGGGATGAAGACGCCCAGGACCAGGGTGTGGCCCCAGAGGTTGATCTCCCAGCCAGGCATCACTCGGATCAGACCCTCGGCGAAGCCGAGGTACCAGTCGGGCTGGGCACCGGTGGAGACCTGGTCCGGTCGGTAGGGGCCGATGGCCCACACCGGGTTGATGGTGGCGACCGCGGCGATGGCCGCGATGACACCGAAGACCAGGAAGAAGAAGCCTCCGGCCTTGCCCATGTACACCGGCAGGAACGGCGTGCCCACCACGTTGGTGTTGGTCTTGCCGGGGCCGGCCCAGTGCGTGTGCTTGTGCAGGAACACCATGATCAGGTGCGCCACGACCAGGCCCAGCATGATGCCGGGCAGCAACAGGATGTGGATCGAGTAGAACCGGCCGACGAAGTCGTGTCCGGGGAACTCGCCGCCGAACAGGAACATCGACAGGTACGTGCCGACCAGCGGCACCGACAGGATCGCGCCCTGGGTGAACCGGACACCGGTGCCGGAGAGCAGGTCGTCGGGGAGCGAGTAGCCGGTGAGGCCGGTGAAGAGGCCGAGCACCAGCAGCAGGAAGCCGAAGACCCAGTTCATCTCACGCGGCTTGCGGTACGCGCCGGTGAAGAAGACCCGCATCATGTGCACGAACATGCTGCCGACGAAGATCAGCGCGGCCCAGTGGTGGATCTGCCGGATCAGCAGACCACCGCGGACCTCGAAGCTGATCTTGAGCGTCGACTCGTACGCCTCCGACATCCGGATCCCCTGCATGGGGACGTAGGGGCCGTCGTAGACGACCTCGCCCATGCTGGGGTTGAAGAACATCGTCAGGTAGACACCCGTGAGGATGATGATGATGAAGCTGTAGAGGCAGACCTCACCCAACATGAAGGACCAGTGGTCCGGGAAGATCTTCCGCATGTTGGCCTTGGCCAGGCCGTAGATGCCCAGTCGGCTGTCGGCCCAGTCGGCGACGCGCTCGCCTGCTGGAGCCTGCTTGCGCCGAGTGTCAGTTGCAGTACTCATCCGCGCTCCCAGTAGGCAGGACCGACGGGCTCCGCGAAGTCGCCCAGCGCCTCAAGGTAGCCCTTGTCATTGACCGTGATCCGAAGCTGCGGCAGTGCGTGGCCGGCCGGGCCGAAGATCACGCGACCGCCGTCGGTCAGGTCGAAGGTCGACTGGTGGCACGGGCACAGCACGTGGTGCGTCTGCTGCTCGTAGAGGCTGATCGGGCAGCCCACGTGGGTGCAGATCTTCGAGAACGCGACGATGCCCTCGTGCGACCAGTCAAGTTCGCGCTTGTTCTTGATGTCCTCCGGCTGGAGCCGGACGATCATGAGCGCTGCCTTGGCGATCTGGTTGTTGAAGTCGTGGTCCTCTTCGCTCATGCCCTCGGGCATGGCGAACACCAGCGATCCAACGGCGATGTCCTCGGGGCGCAGCGGCTCATGGGTGTTCTCGTTGATGAGCATCTTGCCCTTGGCCCACTTGGTGTGCCGGAGCTTGGTGCCCGGCAGCGGGCCGAGGTCGCGCAGCAGCACCAGACCGGTGAGCGGCACCATGGCCAGCGCGCCGATCAGGGTGTTGCGGACCAGCTTGCGGCGGCCGAGGTCGGACTCGCGGGCACCGTCCCGGAAGCCGGCGAGCACCTCCTCGCGCACCTCGGGGCTGGCCTCGATGTCGTGCCGTTCCTCGGGCACCTCGACATCGGTCATCAGCGTGCGGGCCCAGTGGATGGCACCGGCGCCGATGCAGAACAGCGCCAGTCCCAGGGTCAGGCCCAGCGACAGGTTGAGCGCGCTGACGTGCCCGATCGGGAAGACGTAAACGATCTTGTCTACCGGGAACGAGACGTACGAGGCGATGAAGCCGATGGTGGACAGCATCGAGATCGTGAACAGGCCGGCGACCACGCGCTCGGAGCGCTTGGCGGCCCGCTCGTCGATGTCCTGCACACGGTGCTCGTGCGGGGGCAGCCCCGGGTTGGCGAACGGGTCGTCCCGCGTCGCCAGCGCACCGCCCTCGGTGTCTTCCTGCTGCTGTGGCAGGTTCTCTTCTGAGTTGTCTTGGCTGCTCATGACTTCTTGGCCTTCGTGGTCCGGGCTGCGACCCAAATGGTGATGGCGACCAGAGCGCCCAGGCCGAACACCCAAGCGAACAAGCCCTCAGCCACCGGGCCGAGTCCACCCAGTTGGAAACCACCAGGGCTCTCGGTGTCGTCGCTGTTGACCTTGTCGAGGTAGGCGATGATGTCCCTCTTTTCCTTCTCGGGCATGACCGAGTCGGGGAAAGACGGCATGTTCTGCGGGCCGGTCTGCATGGCCTCGTAGATGTGCTTCGGGCTCACACCGTCAAGAGGGGGCGCGTACTTGCCGTTGCTCAGTGCCCCGCCCTTGCCCGAGAAATTGTGGCACTGGGCGCAGTTCGAACGGAAGAGCTGCCCACCATTGGCGGAGTCCTCCGTACCGTCGAGGCTGTACTGGCTCTTGGACGGCGTTTCCGGGCCGGCGCCGAGCGAGGCGACGTACGCCGCGAGCTGCTCGGTCTCGGCCGCGGTGTACACCTTCGGCTTCTTCGGCACCTGGGCACCGTTTTGCTGGGCCGGCATGCGGCCGGTGCTCACCTGGAAGTCCACGGCGGCGGCGCCGACGCCTACCAGGCTCGGACCGTCAGATGTGCCTTGGCCGCCAGTGCCGTGGCAGCTTGCGCAGCCCACGGCGTAGAGCTTCTTGCCCTCGTCGATGGCGAGGGAGGTCTGGGCCTCGTCGGCCTTGGCCTTGTCCGCCGGCGCGAACGCGGCGTAAAGCCCCCCTGTGGCCGCCAGCGCGAAGAGTAGGACGACGAGCGCCGCCAGCGGATGGCGCCGTCGTGCGGAGAGCTTTTTCACGGATTACCCCGGTGTCAGGATCTTCTGCGTCGATGCTTCTGGCTGCGTCTCTTGGTGAAACGCGGGTCCGGTGCGGGACCGGTTACTTGATCATGTAGATCGTGGCGAAGAGGCCGATCCAGACGACGTCGACGAAGTGCCAGTAGTACGACACGACGATGGCTGCCGTCGCCTGCTCGTGCGTGAACCTCTTAGCCGCGTACGTCCTGCCCAGGACCAGCAAGAACGCGATGAGTCCGCCCGTCACGTGCAGCCCGTGGAAGCCGGTGGTCAGGTAGAAGACCGAGCCGTAGGGGTCCGACGAGAGCGACAGGCCCTCGTGCTTGACCAGCTCGGTGTACTCGAAGACCTGACCGCCGATGAAGATCGCACCCATCACGAAGGTGATCACGAACCACATGCGCAGCTTCTTCACGTCGCCGCGCTCGGCGGCGAAGACGCCGAGCTGGCAGGTGAGGGAGGAGAGCACCAGGATCGTGGTGTTCGTGGCAGAGAACGGGAAGTTCAGCGCATCGGCCATTTCCTTCCAGTGCTCGGCCCCGGTCACCGATCGGAGGGTGAAGTACATCGCGAAGAGGGCCGCGAAGAACATCAGCTCGGAACTCAGCCAGATGATGGTTCCGACGCTGGTGAGGTTCGGCCGGTTGACCGACGGGTGCGCGTGCCCGGTATCTGTTGCTGTTGCTGTCGCCACGACCGACATTATGTCGGTCGCTTATCCCGCCCTCACCTCGGGGGGTCCCGTTCGGAGTGTCAAGGCTGTTCAAGCGGCTCGTACGGCCTATTGCGGCGGTCCCCCGAAGGAGCGAAACGGTAGCGCTCGCTCCGCTACGCGTTCCGCCCGCCAAGCCTTCTGACGGTGCGTCGGGCCGGTCACGGGTCCGTACGCCCTCTCCTCGCGGCGGCCCCGGGCGCAGTAGCATCCGCCCCACGGACCCACTCCGTAACGCGCCGTCCACCTGCCTGGAGGTAAGAATGCGGCCCACTGCCACGGTGCTGGTCTACAGCGATGACGCGGGCACCCGCGAGCAGGTCCGGCTGGCCGCCGGTCGGCGGCCGGCGGCGGACGTCCCCGAGGTCGAGTACCTGGAGTGCGCCACGCTGCCCGCGGTGCTGGAGGCCCTGGAGGCCGGCGGCGTCGACGTGTGCGTCCTGGACGGCGAGACGGCGCCCGCCGGCGGCATGGGCGTCTGCCGGCAGATCAAGGACGAGATCTACGCGTGCCCGCCGGTGCTGCTGCTCATGGGCCGCCCGCAGGACGCCTGGCTGGCCACCTGGAGCCGCGCCGAGGCGGCCGTGACGCTGCCGGTCGACCCGGTGGCGCTGGCCGACGCGCTGGCCGGCCTGCTGCGCCAGGGGAAGCCGGCCGTCCGGGCCTGAGCAGATCGCGTACGGGCCCGCGCGGCCCGCACACAGCAGGACCGAGGGGCTCACCGCTGGGCAGCGGTGAGCCCCTCGGCGCGTGCCCTCCTCCCCTCGCTGGCGTGGCTGGTGGGACCGGGCCCGGACCGCGACCTGCGGGCCGGCGCGCGGCCGTTACGCCGGGCGGGTCCCGGTTGGGCCGATCGGGCGGCCGGGCGCGCGGGTCAGACGGCCGGGCGCAACCGGGCCGCGTCGGCCGCGCCGCCGCCCTCGCCCGCGCCCAGGGCGCTGCCCTTCCGCCAGGCGTCCCAGGACAGGTTCCAGTCGCCGAAGCCGTTGTCGAACGGCGTCATGGTGGACCCGTCGCTGCCGACCACGGCGACGAGGTCGCCCGGGCGGACCAGGTCGAAGAACCACTGCGCGTTGGCGGAGCTCATGCCCGTACAGCCGTGGCTGACGTTGGCCGCCCCGTGCGAGCCTGACGACCAGGGCGCGGCGTGCACGTACTCGCCGCTCCAGGTGACCCGGGTGGCCCAGTGCACCGGCAGGTCGTAGGAGTCGGCGCTGCCTTCTGCGATGCCGATGCTGGTGCCGCGCATGCGGACGAAGGACTCCTTGGCGAGCACCACCTTGATGCCGTTGCGGGTGGCGAAGCCGGGTTTGCCGGTGGTGACCGGGATGGTGCGGATCGTCTTGCCGTCGCGCTTGACGACCATCTGGTGGGCCGAGGCGTCGGTGACGGCCTCGATCCGGGCCCCGGTGCGCAGCGTCAAGGGCCGTGCGGGGCCCCCGTAGAGCCCGTCGGCGACCTTGATGCCCTCCAGGTTGCTGCGGGCGGTGACGGTGGCCCTGGCGGGCCAGTAGGCGCGCGGGCGGTAGTGCAGGGAGCGGTCGTTGACCCAGTGCCAGGCGCCTTCGACGACGGGCTGGGAGTGGACGCGGAGGGCGCGCTCCACGGTGGCCCGCGCGGCGCGGTCCTTGACCGGGGCGCTCAACTCGGCGGTGATGGGCTGGCCGACTCCGTAGGTGCCGCTGTCGGGGCCGAAGCGCACCCGGAGCAGTCGGTCGGCGGGGGTGGTGTTGAACCCGATGGTCTTGCGGCCCGGCCGGCCGTCGGCGTTCTCGGTACTCACCCGGAGGGTGTAGTGGGCGCCGGCGGCCAGCGGCGCCGTGGAGCGCCACCGCTTGCCGTCGGGGGTGAGCTCCCCGCGCAGATACCGGCCGGTGGCGTCGGTGGCTGTCACGTCGGTGATGCGGCTGTCGCCACCCTTGGCGGTGACTTCCAGCGGCTCGTCGGGGTCGGCCGCGCGGCCCTTCGGACCGCCGCTGAAGGCGATCTGTTCCGCCGCGTCGTAGGGCTTGTCGGCCAGCGGATCGGTGCCTGAACCGCCGCAGGCCACGGCGCCTATCGCCAGCGGCGTCACCAGGAGGGCGCAGCGGATGGGTATTCGATTGCGAGAGGTGTGGTTCATGACCACACGCTAAGAACGCGGGCCGGATTCGGCGCGCGCAGCGGCGCAAACGAGGGGCGTGCCCGGCGCGGTACGGACCGGGGTGCGCGAGAGGCCCGGACTCCCCCGATGGGGTGTCCGGGCCTCGTGCGGCGGGGTGCTCCCTACTGGGTGCGGTTCTCGCCGCGGTAGTACTCGAAGACCCAGCCGAAGATGCTGATCAGGATGATCGGGGCCGAGAAGTACATCAGCCACCAGCCGAAGATGACGCCGAGGAAGGCGAACGCGCCACCCACCGCGAGGAACAGCGGCTGCCAGCTGTGCGGGCTGAAGAAGCCCAGCTCACCGGCGTCGTCAGCGACGTCGGCGTCCTTGTTGTCCTGCGCCCCGGTGTCCACCCGGCGCGCGGTGAACGCCAGGTAGTAGCCGATCATGATGCTCAGACCGAACGACAGGGACAGGGCGGTCGTACCGACCGGCTCCTTCGACCACACGCCATAGACGATCGCCATGGCGAGGATGAAGACGGCGAGCCAGATGAACATCCGGCCTTGGATCTTCACTTGCCGGCCTCCTTGCCACCCGCGAGGGCCTTCTCTTCGGTGTGCCCGACGTTCTCCAACTGGTCGAGCGCCGCGATCTCAGGGTGGTGCAGGTCGAACGCGGGGGATTCGGAGCGGATGCGCGGCAGTGTGAGGAAGTTGTGCCGCGGCGGCGGGCAGGACGTCGCCCACTCCAGCGAACGGCCGTACCCCCACGGGTCGTCGACCTCGACCTTCTTGCCGTACTTGGCGGTCTTCCACACGTTGTAGAAGAACGGCAGCATCGACAGGCCGAGCAGGAACGAGCTGATCGTGGAGATGGTGTTCAGCGTGGTGAAACCGTCTGCGTGGAGGTAGTCCGCGTACCGGCGGGGCATACCCTCGGCGCCCAGCCAGTGCTGCACCAGGAACGTGCCGTGGAAGCCGATGAACAGCGTCCAGAAGGTGATCTTGCCGAGCCGCTCGTCGAGCATCTTGCCGGTGAACTTCGGCCACCAGAAGTGGAATCCGGAGAACATCGCGAACACCACGGTGCCGAAGATGACGTAGTGGAAGTGCGCGACGACGAAGTACGAGTCGGAGACGTGGAAGTCCATCGGCGGCGAGGCCAGGATGACGCCGGTCAGACCACCGAAGGTGAAGGTGATCAGGAAGCCGACGGCCCACAGCATGGGCGTCTCGAAACTCAGGCTTCCCTTCCACATGGTGCCGATCCAGTTGAAGAACTTCACACCGGTTGGCACTGCGATGAGGAAGGTCATGAAGGAGAAGAACGGTAGGAGCACGCCGCCTGTGACGTACATGTGGTGCGCCCAGACCGTCACCGAAAGACCGGCAATGGCGATCGTCGCGGCCACCAGACCGATGTAACCGAACATCGGCTTGCGGCTGAAGACCGGAATGACCTCGGAAATGATGCCGAAGAACGGCAAGGCGATGATGTACACCTCTGGATGGCCGAAGAACCAGAAGAGGTGTTGCCAGAGCAATGCGCCGCCATTGGCCGCGTCGAAGATATGCGCACCGAATTTACGGTCCGCTTCCAGCGCGAAGAGGGCGGCGGCGAGCACCGGGAAGGCGAGCAGCACCAGCACACCGGTGAGCAGCACGTTCCAGGTGAAGATCGGCATCCGGAACATCGTCATGCCGGGTGCGCGCATGCAGATGATCGTGGTGATGAAGTTGACCGAGCCGAGGATGGTGCCGAAGCCGGAGAAGGCCAGGCCCATGATCCACATGTCGGCGCCGACGCCCGGCGAGCGGACCGCGTCCGACAGCGGGGAGTAGGCGAACCAGCCGAAGTCGGCCGCGCCGTTGGGGGTGAGGAACCCGGCGACCGCGATGAGCGAGCCGAACAGGTAGAGCCAGTAGGCGAACATGTTCAGCCGCGGGAACGCCACGTCGGGCGCGCCGATTTGCAGCGGCATGATCCAGTTGGCGAATCCGGCGAACAGCGGCGTCGCGAACATCAGCAGCATGATCGTGCCGTGCATCGTGAACGCCTGGTTGAACTGCTCGTTCGACATGATCTGCGTACCCGGACGGGCCAGCTCGGCGCGCATGAGGAGCGCCATCAGACCGCCGATGATGAAGAACACGAACGAGGTGACCAGGTACATCGTGCCGATCGTCTTGTGATCGGTGGTGGTCAGCCACTTCACCACGGCACTGCCGGGGGCTTTCCGGTACTCGGGTGGTGCTGCCTTGGCCGTGTCGGCGGCGGCACCCTGAGGTTCGTTGAGGATGCTCACTGGTTCTTGGTCTCCGCGTTCTTGGCGGCGTCCGTCTGCTTGATGGTTGCCGGGAGGTATCCGGTCTGACCCTTCTTCGCCAGGTCCTTCAGGTGCTTCCGGTACTCCTCCGGGGAGACCACCTTGACGTTGAAGAGCATCCGGGAGTGGTCCTTGCCGCAGAGCTCGGCGCACTTACCCATGAAGACGCCCTCCTTGTTAGGAGTCACCTCGAATCGGTTCGTGTGGCCCGGGATGACGTCCTGCTTCATCAGGAACGGAATGACCCAGAACGAGTGGATGACATCGCGCGAGGTGAGCACGAACTGGACGGTCTCGCCCTTCGGCAGCCACAGCGTCGGGCCCGGCCAGCCCTTGTCCGGGTTACGGTCGCCCGGGATGCCCTGGTCGTACACGCCCTCGGCGCCCTTGGGCACGGCCTTCAGCATCCGGTCGGGGATGCCGGCGACCTCCTTGGGGGTCTTCGACGGTGTGGACAGGTCACCGTCCACGTTCTCCATGTAGTTGAAGCCCCAGCTCCACTGGTAGCCCACGACGTTGATGACGTGGTCGGGCTTCTTGGAGGTCTTGAGCAGCTCGCTCTCATCGCGCGCGGTGAAGTAGAACAACACCGAGACGATGACCAGGGGCACGACGGTGTACAGCGCCTCGATGGGCATGTTGTACCGCGTCTGCGGAGGTACCTCGACCTTGGTCCTGCTGCGCCGGTGGAAGATGACGCTCCACAGGATCAGGCCCCAGACCAGCACGCCTGTGGCGAGTGCTGCCGCCCAGGAGCCCTGCCACAGGGAGAGAATCCGCGGCGCCTCCTCCGTGACGGGGGTGGGCATTCCGAGGCGGGGGAAGTCCTTGGATGTGCAACCGGTAGCGGTCGCGAGGACCAGGCCCGCGGCCAGCGCCTGCGGCAGCTTCCGCCGCATCGGGCGCCGCGACGAGCGGTCGGAGCCGTTGGGACTCACGTAGCGCCTTCCCGAGAGTCTCGCCCGTGCGGCCGGCTGCGGCCGTCTCGCTGGTCGGTCGCCGGCCCGCTGCGGGCAGGGGTTTGGATGTTTATGCGGACCAAACCCTACTGGACGCTATTTGAGGTCGCGCGGGGAGGGTGCCCAACGCGCCGGTCTGGGGCCCGAAGGGGTGGAACGGCCGGCTCCGGGCGGCATCTGACGGTGCGCTGGAAGCCCCCGCGCCGGGCCCGCGCCCGGCCCGGGATCGAGCCCGCGCCCACCCCTGCGGCCGGGCCGCCACGGAGGGCGGGCGCGCAGGTCGGGCGCGGGTCCGGCCCGGTTCCGGCACGGGTTCGGCGGGGCCTGGCAGGGGGTCGGTGGGCGTACGGCACGGGTACGGCGCGGTCCGCGGCCGGCGTCGGGGCAGATGCGGGGGCTGGACTCGGGGCCGACCGGCCGGCGGCGGGCCCGCGGCGGCTGCGGGTGTCGGGCGGGGTGATGGTGGGCGTGTCGCGGGGTGGCGGGTGTGGGTGGTGGGCGTGTCGCGGGGCGGCGGGCGTGCGTCGGCGGGCGTGTCGCACCTGTCCCGCCCGTCGTGTCCTGTCGTGGGCGTGGTGACCTGTCGTGGGCGTCCGCAGGTCGGGGGCAGCGGCTGGGGCGGGTCCGGGCGACACGCCCGGGATGGGTGGGGCAGGTCGGGGTGGGCGGTGGAGGCTGCTCGTCCCCGGTGCGTCCGGCGCGCGTGAGCGGCGCTACGGCGTCCGGGCGGCCGGTCGTTTAGCGTCTTGGCGTGCCTTACTTCGACGCGGCCTCTGCCGCTCCCCCGCACCCCGTGGCCCGACAGGCCCTGCTCGCCGCCCTGGAAGAGGGGTGGAGCGACCCGGCCAGGCTGCACCGCGAGGGGCGGCGGGCGCGGCTGTTGCTGGACGCGGCGCGGCAGACCGCCGCGGAGGCGGTCGGCTGCCGGCCCGACGAGTTGGTCTTCACGCCGTCGGGGACGCGCGCGGTGCACCAGGGCATCGCGGGCGCGCTGGCCGGCCGCCGGCGCGTCGGGCGGGGCCTGGTCGTCTCCGCCGTCGAACACTCCTCCGTACTGCACGCGGCCACCGCGCACACCACCACCGGCGGCACGGTGACCGAGGTGGCCGTGGACCGTACGGGGCGGGTCGACCCCGACGCGTACGCCAGGGCGCTGCGCGGCGCGGCCGAGCCGGTCGCGCTCGCCTGCCTCCAGTCGGCCAACCACGAGGTGGGCACGGAACAGCCGGTCGGTGAGGTTGCCGAGGTCTGCCGGGCGGCCGGGGTGCCGCTGTTGGTGGACGCGGCCCAGTCGCTGGCGTGGGGCCCGGTGGCCGACGGCTGGTCGTTGCTGACGGCGAGCGCGCACAAGTGGGGCGGGCCGGCGGGGGTCGGGCTGCTCGTGGTCCGCAAGGGGGTGCGGTTCGCGCCGCAGGGCCCGGTGGACGAGCGGGAGTCGGGCCGCTCCACCGGGTTCGAGAACATCCCGGCCGTGGTGGCTGCTGCGGCCTCGTTGCGCGCGGTACGGGCGGAGGCCGCGTCCGAGGCGCTGCGGCTGCGGGGTCTGGTGAACCGGATTCGGGCCCGGGTGCCCGAACTGGTGCCGGACGTGGAAGTGGTCGGCGACCCGCTGCGCCGACTGCCGCACCTGGTCACCTTCTCCTGCCTGTACGTGGACGGCGAGAGCCTGTTGCACGCGCTGGACCGGGCGGAGTTCGCCGTCTCGTCCGGTTCCTCGTGCACGTCCAGCACGCTGACCCCCAGTCACGTGCTGCGTGCGATGGGCGTGCTCTCGGAGGGCAACATCCGCGTCTCCCTGCCGGTGGGCACGGCCGAGTCGGACGTGGAGCGGTTCCTGGAACTGCTGCCGGGCGTCGTCGCCTCGGTACGGGAGAAGCTGGGCGCGCCCGCGGCACGGGAGGCGACGTCGCTACGGGAGGCGACGTCGGCACGGGAAGCGTCCTCGCCTCGGACGGCGGAGGAGCGGGCGGGGAACCGGGAGACGGGGAACCGGGAGACGGAGCCACCCGCGGCCGGTCCCGCAGAGGC
The DNA here is from genome assembly GCF_047525675.1 of Streptomyces sp. 796.1. Taxonomy (NCBI): domain Bacteria; kingdom Bacillati; phylum Actinomycetota; class Actinomycetes; order Kitasatosporales; family Streptomycetaceae; genus Streptomyces; species Streptomyces sp. 796.1. The sequence continues at coordinate 82,787 of NZ_JBLIWA010000034.1, forward strand.
CGATCCCGCAGCGGCCGATCCCGCAGCGGCCGGTCCTGCGGAATCAGGCCACTCGGCACGGCGCGAGGGGCCCGCCGCCGACCCCGCCGGGCCGGCACACCCCGCACGGCGCGAGGCGCCCGCGCTGGTCGTCGACGCGCTCGGCAAGCGCTGCCCGCTGCCGGTCATCGAGTTGGCCAAGGTGATCGACGACGTACCGGTCGGCGCGGTGGTGGCGGTACTGGCCGACGACGAGGCGGCGCGCCTGGACGTTCCGGCGTGGTGCGACATGCGGGGGCACGAGTTCGTCGGCGAGCGGACGGCCCAGCAGGGCGCGGCGTACTGGGTCCGCCGACGGTAATCGATGGCCGGCGGCGGGGCGGGATGTGCGTACGCCCGGGGCCGGCCACCCGGCGCTCCCCCACTCCCCTGCGTGGGGGGGGGGGGGGGGGGGGGGGGGGGGG
>NZ_JBLIWA010000034.1:83275-105357 GCF_047525675.1 Streptomyces sp. 796.1
CCCCCCCCCCCCCCCCCCCCGCGGCATCAGAGACGGGTCACAGACGCGTCTGTGGAGTGGGCCGGAGGCGGATCAGGCCAGGCCGGCCGGCAGGTGCGGGGTGATCTCGGCGGCGGCTTCCGCTCCGTACGTCTTCTGGAAGCGCTCGACGAAGCGGCCGGAGCGCAGTTCGTACTCCTGCGTGCCCAGCGTCTCGATGACCAGCGTGGCGATCATGCAGCCGACCTGGGCGGCGCGCTCCAGCGAGAGGTCCCAGGAGAGGCCGGCGAGGAAGCCGGCGCGGAAGGCGTCGCCGACGCCGGTCGGGTCGACCTTGGCGTTCTCCTCGGGCACGCCGACCTCGATGGTCGGTTCGCCGGTGCGCTCGATGCGGACGCCGCGGGCGCCGAGCGTGGTCACCCGGGTGCCGACCTTGCCCAGGATCTCGTCCGCGGTCCAGCCGGTCTTGCTCTCGATGAGCGCCTTCTCGTACTCGTTCGTGAACAGGTACGTGGCGCCCTCGACCAGCCGGCGGATGTCCTCGCCGGCCATCCGGGCGAGCTGCTGCGAGGGGTCGGCGGCGAAGGGGTAGCCGAGGGTGCGGCACTCGTCGGTGTGCCGGACCATCGCCTCCGGGTCGTCCGCGCCAATCAGCACCAGGTCCAGGCCGCCGACCCGGTCGGCGATCGGCCGGAGCTCGATCTGCCGGGCCTCGCTCATGGCGCCGGTGTAGAAGGAGGCGATCTGGTTGTGGTCGGTGTCGGTGGTGCAGACGAAGCGCGCGGTGTGCAGCAGCTCCGAGATGTGCACCGACTCGGTGTCGACGCCGTGCCGGTCGAGCCAGGCGCGGTAATCGGCGAAGTCCTCGCCCGCCGCCCCGACCAGCACCGGGCGCAGGCCGAGCGCGCCCATCCCGAAGCAGATGTTGGGGGCGACGCCGCCGCGGCGGATGTCGAGGGCGTCGACCAGGAAGGAGAGCGAGACCGTATGCAACTGGTCGGCGACCAGTTGGTCGGCGAAGCGGCCGGGGAAGGTCATCAGGTGGTCGGTGGCGATGGAGCCGGTAACAGCGATGCGCACGGCGAGTCTGCTCCTGGGGGCGACGACAAGGACGTTGACCGAGGACGATCGCTTCACGCTACCGGGTGCATCGCGCCCCGCCGAACGGGCAAAACTACCCGATAGTAGGTCTTTCTTCGCACCGTACGGCCTGCATACGGTTCTGCTAGCCGGGGTGCACACCAGGTGCCCCACAGTCTGGGAGAGCCCATGCCGCAGCGCGCCACCCCCGCCGTTCCCGCCCCGGTCCGCGAGCCGGAATCCCTCGCCGAACTGCGGGCCGACTGCGCCCTGATGGCCCCGCGCTGGCCGGTGCCCAGCACGACCGGCCGCACCGCCCCGTCGGTCGGTCCGGCCCACATCCGCGGCGTACGGGTCCCGGCGGCCTCCGCCCACCTGGTGGACGGGATGTCCGAGTACGGCGACTGACGCAGCGGCGGCAGCAGCCGTCAGCCGGCGCGGCCCGCGGGGCCGCGCCGGGGCGGAGGCGGATGTGCCGCGGTTCCCCCCGGGGCGGTTGTGCCGCGGCTCGGCGCGGGGGCGGTGGCGAAGGCGCCGCAGTTCGGCGCCGGGCGGATGTGCCGCGGGACGGGACCGCGCCCCGTTCGGCGGTGCCTCGGGGGCACCGCCGCACCACCGTGCGCCCCGCCGTCCGGAATCGGCCCGCCCCGGAGGGGAACCGTCTCCTTCCCCGCCCCGTCCCATCGGCGTCCCCAACCCGGGGACGGAGCCGTAGCGGAGAGCGGAGCCGAAGGAGTTACACCGTGAGCACCGAGGACACCCCCGAGGACCTCACCGAGGAGACCTCCGACCACACGGACGCCCCCACCCGCCGCAAGCGACGCTCACCCCTGGCCATCGCCACGGTCGCCGCGGCGGTGCTGGTGGTCGGCGGCGGAGGCGCCTACTGGGCCTCGTCGGCGGCGGACGACGACGACCCGGGGCAGTCGAGCGACGCGGGCGACCCGCCGCCGCTGGCCCTGGACGGATTGACCGACCCGGCCCAGGCGGGTTCCCCCGCCGAGAAGGGGATCGCGGTGGGCGAGCCGAACCCCGGCCGGCCCACGTACCGGGCGACCGGCGAACTCCCGGGCGCCCCGGACCCGACCGCGCCGGTCTACCGGACGGGTTCCAAGGTCTCCCGGGCCGAGGTGGCGAAGCTGGCCGAGGCGCTGCGGATCACCGGTGAACCCCGGCTGGAGCGCGGCGTGTGGAAGGTCGGCGGGGCCCCGGAACGGATGAGCCCCACGCTGCGGGTGAAGGCGACGGGCGCCGGCGGCTGGTCGTACACCAGGTTCGGCGCGCCGGGCGGGGACGGCTGCCTTGAGCCGCCGCACACCATGGGCGAGGGCGCCGACGACGGCGCCAAGGCCACGCAGGACCGCCCCGCAGGCCCGCGGTGCGGCTCGCTGCGCGACGGCCGGCCCGGCGGCGGGCTCAAGGACGCCGGGCGCAGCCGCGACGCCCAGGGCCCGGACGGTTCGCAGGGCTCGCAGAACGCGCCGGCCGTGCCCGACGGCGGGAGCCCGCCGGTCTCCGCGGCCGAGGCCGAGAAGGCCGCCGAGCCGGTGCTCGAAGCGCTCGGCCAGGACGACGCCGCGGTGGACGCGAGCCGCACCTACGGGGCGGTACGGGCGGTGACCGCCGATCCGGTCATCGGCGGGCTGCCCAGCTACGGCTGGCAGACCACGCTGGAGATCGGCGCGAACGGCCAGGTCGACGGCGCGAACGGCTTCCTCGCCGACCTGACGGCGGGCGACCCGTACCCGGTGGTCGGTGCCGAGCAGGCGCTGCGCGCGCTCAACGCCGGCAGCGGGCAGCACGGCAAGGCGGACATCGGCGGCTGCAAGACCGCCAAGGACCCCGACGTGGTGGTCGCCGAGGAGAGCACGGATAAGAAGAGCGCCCCCGATCGCCAGAACGCGCCCTGCGAACCGGCGCCGGGCAAGCAGCCGGTGGTCCAGGAGGTCCAGAAGGCGACCTTCGGGCTCGGCATGCGCTTCACGGAGGGCCGGCAGGTGCTGGTGCCCTCGTGGATCTTCACGGTGCGCGCCACGGACGCCAAGGACGGCGAGTCCGACACCGTCGTGACGCAGCCGGCGGTGGACCCGAAGTACCTGGTCGCCCCCACGTCGTCGCGCGCGGGCGACTGGCACCCGGAGCGGGCCGAGTCGTACGAGGCGCGCGGCAAGGAGCTGACGGTCCGGTTCTCGGCCGGGGTCTGCTCGACGTTCTCGGCCACGGCTGACGCCTCGGAGTCGACGGTCAAGGTACGGGTCACCAGCAAGCGCACCCACCCGGAGCGGGCCTGCATCTCCCTGGCGAAGAACTACGAGCGGAAGATCACGCTGGACGAGCCGCTGGAGGACCGCAAGGTGGTGGACGCCACGACCGGCAAGACGGTGCCGCGCGAGGCGGCCCGCAAGTAGCGCGCTGACCGCCTGCCGCGGCCGAACGCGCAGGCCCCGCGGCGGGGCGGTCTGACGGGCGCGCTCCGTGACCGACGCCCCTGAGCGGCACAAGGGCACAAGGGTCGTGGGGCGGGTCCGGCACGGGCGCCGAGGCACGGCGCGGGCGCAGCACGAAACCGGCGCAGAGCAGGCACGGGCCCCGTACGACGGAGGCGGCGGTTCCCCGACGAAGGGCCGGGGGCCGCCGCCGCGCGTCGTCCTGCGGTCCCGCACCGCGCGCACTGCACTACGCGGCGCGGCCCGGCGGGTCGTGGCCGCCGCCCTGACGGACGGTGGCCGACCCCCGGGCCGTGGCAACCGCGCGGCAGGGCCCCGCCCGCGGCACGTGTCCGCGGCGGGGCCCAGGCGAGGCTTAGCTGAAGGAGTCGCCGCAGGCGCAGGAGCCCGTGGCGTTCGGGTTGTCGATGGTGAAGCCCTGCTTCTCGATGGTGTCCACGAAGTCGATGGAGGCACCGCCCAGGTACGGGGCGCTCATGCGGTCGGTGACGACCTTGACGCCGTCGAAGTCCTTCACGACATCGCCGTCGAGCGAACGCTCGTCGAAGAAGAGCTGGTAGCGCAGGCCGGAGCAGCCACCAGGCTGGACGGCGACGCGCAGCGCGAGGTCATCACGGCCTTCCTGCTCCAGCAGTGCCTTGACCTTGCCCGCGGCGGCATCGGACAGGAGGATGCCGTCACTCGTGGTGGTGTCGTCCTGAACCGTCATCTGCTTCTCTCCCGGGTTGTACGGACTGCTTGCCCTCGGCTGCAACCCACGCCGTGCCGAATTCATTCCGCATCTGGCGCGCGTCTTCCGTCTTCATGCTCGCACACCGTTCTGCGCGGGGGCATGGGTCGCCGAACCAGGAATGCGTCACATCGACGCGATGGCCATCGTCAACGTGACGCGAAGCGGTTATGATAAATAGCGTCAAACAGACGAAAAGGCTTGTCTGCGGAAAACAGAAAGGGTGCGTGTTGTGACCACCGCCCAAACTCTCGACGTCCAGCCCACCCCGCTGGCCCTGCTGTTGCTGGGCCGCGAGGCCGACCCCAAGAGCGAGCGCGGCGTGGAGTGCCCGGGCGACCTGCCCGCCCCCTCCGACCCGGACCTGGTGGCGCGGGCCCGCGCCGCCAAGGAGAAGCTCGGGGACCGGGTCTTCGTGCTCGGCCACCACTACCAGCGCGACGAGGTCATCGAGTTCGCCGACGTCACCGGGGACTCCTTCAAGCTCGCCCGGGACGCGGCGGCCCGACCGGACGCCGAGTTCATCGTCTTCTGCGGCGTGCACTTCATGGCCGAGTCCGCCGACATCCTCACCGGCGACGACCAGCAGGTCATCCTGCCCGACCTGGCCGCCGGCTGTTCGATGGCCGACATGGCGACGGCCGAGCAGGTCGCCGAGTGCTGGGACGTGCTGACCGAGGCCGGGGTCGCCGATGTGACCGTGCCGGTCTCGTACATGAACTCCTCGGCCGACATCAAGGCGTTCACCGGCCGGCACGGCGGCACGATCTGCACCTCGTCCAATGCGCGCCGGGCCCTTGAGTGGGCCTTCGCGCAGGGCGAGGGGCGCACGGCGGAGCTCGACACCAAGGTGCTGTTCCTGCCCGACCAGCACCTGGGGCGCAACACGGCCGTGCGGGACCTGGGGATGTCCCTTGAGGACTGCGTGGTCTACAACCCGCACAAGCCGGGTGGCGGCCTGACCGTCGAGGAGTTGCGCGCGGCCAAGATGATCCTGTGGCGCGGCCACTGCTCGGTGCACGGCCGGTTCTCGCTGGACTCGGTGGAGGACGTGCGCGCCCGCATACCCGGGGTCAACGTGCTGGTGCACCCCGAGTGCAAGCACGAGGTGGTGGCCGCCGCCGACTACGTGGGCTCCACCGAGCACATCATCCAGACCCTGGAGGCGGCGCCGGCCGGGTCCAAGTGGGCGATCGGGACCGAGCTGAACCTGGTGCGCCGGCTGGCGAACCGGTTCGCCAGCGAGGGCAAGGAGATCGTCTTCCTCGACAAGACGGTGTGCTTCTGCTCCACCATGAACCGCATCGACCTGCCCCACCTGGTGTGGACCCTGGAGTCGCTGGCCGAGGGCAAGGTGGTCAACCGCATCCAGGTCGACCAGGAGACCGAGCACTTCGCCAAGCTCGCCCTGGAGCGGATGCTGTCACTCCCGTAACCCACCGCGCACCACCGCGCCCACCCACCACGGCCGCGTCCCGGGCCTCACCTCCCGGGCCGCGGCCGTCGTGCCGAACTCCCAGCCCGTACGCACCAGTCCGTACGCGTCAGCCCGTACGCACGTCCGTACGCGCCAGCCCGTGCGCATCAGTCCGTACGCGGGCGCACCAGCCCCGTCTCGTAGGCGATGACCACCAACTGCGCCCGGTCGCGGGCGCCGAGCTTGGCCATGGCGCGGTTGACGTGGGTCTTGACGGTGAGCGGGCTGACGTGGAGCCGTTCGGCGATCTGGTCGTTCGACAGGCCGCCGGCGACGTGCACCAGCACCTCGCGCTCACGCACCGTGAGCGCCTCCAGGCGGCTGGCCCCGTAGCCGCTCTCGTCCGCCCCCTCGTCCGCGCCGCCGCCCTGCGCGAGGAACTGGGCGATCAGACCCTTGGTCGCCGCCGGGGACAGCAGGGCCTCCCCGGCCGCCGCGACCCGGATCGCGGCCAGCAGTTCCTCGGGCTCCGCGCCCTTGCCGAGGAAGCCGCTGGCGCCCGCGCGCAGCGACTCCACCACGTACTCGTCCACCTCGAACGTGGTCAGCATCACCACCCTGACCTCGGCCAGTGCCGGGTCCGCGCTGATCACGCGGGTGGCGGCGAGCCCGTCGGTGCCCGGCATCCGGATGTCCATCAGCACCACGTCCGCCTGATGGGCGCGGGTCAGCTCCACCGCCTGCGCGCCGTCCGACGCCTCCCCGACGACCTCCATGTCCGGCTCGGAGTCCACCAGGATGCGGAACGCGCTGCGCAACAGCGCCTGGTCGTCCGCGAGCACCACCTTGATCGTCATTCGCTCTCGTCCCCTCCCGAACGGCCTCGTACCGGCAGTGTCGCGCGCACCCGGAAGCCGCCCTCGACGCGGGGTCCCACCTCGCAGACGCCGCGCAGCGCGGCGACCCGCTCGCGCATGCCGATCAGGCCGTGCCCGCCGCCGTCGGACGGCGGCGGCACGGCGGGGCCGGCGGCCGAATCGGCGGCGGCACGGTCGGCTGGGCGATCGGCGGGGCGGTCGGCTGAGCGGCCCGCCGACTGGCTCCTGGCGCCGGTCCCGACCGGCTTGCCGGCCCCGTTGGCCTTGCCGCTCGCGCCGCCGGCCCGGGCGGCGGCCAGGGCCTGCCGGCCGGGCTTCGTACCGGCTGCCGGCCCGTCCTCCAGCGGCTCGCCCCCGTCGTCGATGACGGTGATCTCCAACTCGTCCCGCTGCCGCACCACCCGCACCTCGGCCGTCGCACTCGGCCCGGCGTGCTTGTGCACGTTGGTCAGGGCCTCCTGGATGATCCGGTACGCGGTGAGGTCGACCGCGGTCGGCAGCGCCCCGGAGACGGTGGCGACGCCCGCGGCTTCGGTGACCGGCCGGTCGGGCCGCTCCTCGTTGGCCGCGGCGACCGTGACCCGCAGCCCGGTGCGGGCGAAGCCGTCGATGAGCTGGTCGAGCACGCCGAGCCCGGGGGCCGGCTCGGTGGGTGCCTCCGGGTCGCCGTACTGGCGCAGCAGGCCGACCGTTGCGCGGAGTTCGCCAAGTGCCGACCTGCTGGCCTCGCGGACGTGCGCAAGTGCCTGTTTGGCCTGGTCGGGGCGGCTGTCCATGACGTGCGACGCGACCCCGGCCTGCACGTTGACCAGGGCGATGTGGTGGGCGACCACGTCGTGCAGTTCGCGCGCGATGCGCAGCCGCTCTTCGGCGACCCGGCGCCTGGCCTCCTCCTCGCGGGTCCGCTCCGCCCGCTCGGCGCGTTCCTCGATGGCCGCGATGAACGCCCGCCGGCTGCGCACCGCGTCACCGACGGCGGCGGCCATGCCCGTCCAGGCGAAGATGCCGAGGTTCTCCTGCATGTACCAGGGGTGCCGGCCGAAGATCATCACGGTGCCGGTGAGCAGTGCCACGGTGGCCGCGCCGATCCGCCAGGTGGTGTGCCGGTCGGTGGAGGCGCCGAGGGTGTACAGCGCGACGACGACGCTGATGGCGAGCTGCGAGGGCGGCACGGCGCCGCTGCGCGAGCAGGCGATGCCCAGGCCGCTGAGCACGGTGGTCACGGCGAGCACGGTGCGCGGCTGCCGGCGGCGCCACACCAGGGCCACGCTGGACGCCACGGCGAGGGCGGCGAGCAGCGGCCCCATGTCGGGCCGGTCCTCCACCGGGCCGGTCACCGAACTGGTCATGATGGAGGCGAGGACGCAGGTGGCGATCACGGCGTCGACCGCGAGCGGGTGCCCGCGCAGCCAGCAGACCGCGATGGACCCCTGTCGCGCGGCGCCCGGTCCAGCAGCGGGGAGAGTCACGGCACCCAACGGTACGGGCTGGCGCACCGCCCCGTGGCCACCCCGCTCCCCGCTGCGCCCCGCGACGGGGCGGGGCGCTGCCGGTCGGCTGCCGCCGGGTCAGCCGGGGATGAGCCCGTCGTCGCTGAGCATCTGCTCGACCTCCTCCAGCGTGGCGTCGGGGCCGGGCAGGATGAGCTCCGACGGCTGGAGCGCGTCATCGGGCAGGGGTTTGCCGAGGCGTCGTACGGCGTCCAGGAGTGCGGTGAGGGTGCGCCGGAATCCGTCGTGGTCGCCGCCCTCTATCTCGGCGAGCAGCTCGTCGTCGAGCCGGTTGAGTTCGGCGAAGTGGACGTCGTCCAGCTCCACCTGGCCCTCCCCCATGATCCGTACGATCACGACGGCCTCCTTGCCTGAACCCCCGCGCACGGGGCGCGGGTCTCGTTCGGGTGCCATGCGGCGGCCGGGGCCGGCCGCCGCCGGGTGCGCTACTTCTCGAAGCGCGGCTTCTGGCGGTCCACCGGCTGCACCTGGCTGCCGGGGGCGTTCTGGCCGCCCTCGATGGCCGGCGCGCCGCTGCCGCCGGCGAGCTCGGCCTTCATCCGCTGGAGCTCGATCTCCACGTCCGTGCCGCCGGAGATCCGGTCGAGCTCGGCCGCGATGTCGTCCTTGGCTGCGATCCCGGACTGGTCGTCGAGCGCGCCCGAGGCCAGGAGTTCGTCGATGGCGCCGGCCCGCGCCTGCATCTGCGCGGTCTTGTCCTCCGCCCGCTGGATCGCCATGCCGACGTCGCCCATCTCCTCGGAGATGCCGGAGAACGCCTCGCCGATCCGGGTCTGCGCCTGGGCCGCGGTGTACGTGGCCTTCAGGGTCTCCTTCTTGGTGCGGAAGGCGTCCACCTTGGCCTGGAGCCGCTGGGCCGCCAGGGTGAGCTTCTCCTCCTCGCCCTGGAGCGTCTGGTGCTGCACCTCCAGGTCGGTGACCTGCTGCTGGAGCGCGGCCCTGCGCGAGAGCGCCTCCCTGGCCAGGTCCTCACGGCCCAGGGCGAGCGCCTTGCGCCCCTGGTCCTCCAGCTTGGAGGACTGGCCCTGCAACTGGTTCAACTGCAATTCGAGCCGCTTGCGGGAGGTGGCGACGTCCGCGACGCCGCGCCGCACCTTCTGGAGCAGCTCAAGCTGCTTCTGGTACGAGTAGTCAAGGGTCTCGCGCGGGTCCTCGGCCCGGTCCAGGGCCTTGTTGGCCTTCGCGCGGAAGATCATCCCCATACGCTTCATGACACCGCTCATGGGCCTCGCGCGCCCCCTTCTGACGGACTTGGACTCCGGCACACCACTACGGACCCAGCGTACGGGCCCTGCTTCTATTACCGCACTGTTCGGACGCCCTCGGACTCCTCCCTCAGGACGATCAGGGCTCGCCGGCATCAGGCCGGAGGAGTAGGTGGCGCCCCGGGAAACGGCACCCCACGCTGGTACGACGCGTGGCCGTTGCCGGATCGTTCCCCCCGAGGCTGGGGTCTACCCGCCACCACCCCGTACCCTTGGGTTTCGTGTTCCGAAGCCGTTCGAAGGATGAGCAGTCCGCGCCCGCCAAGGCGTCCGCGGATGAGCCGCAGCAGACCCGTGACCCGCAGGCGCCCAAGGGCCGCCCGACGCCCAAGCGCAGCGAGGCGCAGTCCCAGCGTCGCAGCCTGGCCAGCACGCCGCTGACCCGCAAGGACGCCGCCAGGCGGCAGCGGGAGGCCCGGCGCGCCGACCTGGCCAAGCAGCGGGAGGCGCTGGCCAACGGCGACGAGCGCTATCTGCCGGTCAGGGACCGGGGCCCGATCCGCAAGTTCGCGCGCGACTACGTGGACTCGCGGTTCGTCGTGGCGGAGTTCTTCCTGCCGCTCGCCGTGATCATCCTCGTCCTGAGCCTGATCCAGGCCGGGGCGATGCAGCAGTACGTGCTGCTGCTGTGGATGGTCGTGATCTTCCTCATCGTGATCAACTCGATCGTCATCGGCATCGCGCTCAAGCGCCAGCTCCGGCAGCGGTTCCCGGACGAGAACCTGCGCGGCGCCGTGCCGTACGCGCTGATGCGCAGCCTCCAGATGCGCCGACTGCGGCTGCCCAAGCCGCAGGTCAAGCGCGGAGAGCGGCCCTGACCCGGGGTACCGCCTTCGCCCGCGGCGCGGGGGCCTGGCTCGGCGGCCTCGGCGGGTTGCGCAACACCGTCCGGCAGGAGCTGGTGGCGCGCCAGCTCGACGAGCAGATCGGCACGCTGTTCCCGGTGGGCCAGCAGTTGCGGGTGCTCGACGTCGGCGTCGGCCAGGGCACCCAGGCGATGCGGCTGGCCCGCATCGGGCACGAGGTGACCGGTCTCGAATCGGACCCGGCGATGCTCGCCGCGGTGCGCGGCGCCCTGGAGGGCGAGCCGCGGTTCGTCCGCGAGCGGTTCCGGCTGGTCCAGGGCGACGGCCGGGACACCGGTGCGCACTTCCTGCCGGGCGCCTTCGACGTCGTCCTCTGTCACGGCGTGCTGATGTACGTGCCCGAGCCGGAGCCGATGCTGGCGGGGCTGACCCGGGTGCTGGCCCCCGGCGGGCTGCTGTCGCTGGTGGTGCGGAACGCCGATGCGCTCGCCCTGCGGCCCGGCCTGGCCGGCGACTGGGCGGGGGCGCTGGCGGCCTTCGACTCCCCCGACTACACCAACCGGCTCGGCCTGACGGCTCGCGCCGACCGGTGCCAGGACCTGGTGACGACGCTGGCCGGCATCGGCGCGCCGGTGCGCGAGTGGTACGGCGTGCGGTTGTTCAGCGACGGCGCGGCCGACGGCACCGTCCCGCCGACCGCGGACGAGTTGGCCGCCCTGCTGGCCGCCGAGGAGCGCGCCGGCCGCACCGACCCGTACCGCACGGTGGCCGCGCTGCTGCACCTGTGCGGGGTGCGCCAGTAGCCGCCCCGACGAGGCTCGGGGCACGCGGCCCGGGGCCCGGCGGTCGGACCGGCCCGGGGTCCGGGTGGCGGTCCGGACCTCGGAGTCTGGGTTACCGGCCAGGGCCTTGGTGGCGGGCCGGCCCGCGGGTCAGGTGAAGTGGCCGAGAGCGCGTCCTGACTCGTACGAAACGAGCGCGTCTCGTACGAAACGAGCGCAGAGCCCGGGAGCTGACACGTGTCCGCCGAGCAGGACGGCCCACCGCCGATCACGCCCGCCACTGCTACCCCCGCGCGCGAGGGCGGGCCCCCGGAAGGCGCGGCGGGTGCGCCGGGGGTGCCGCAAAACGCGACGGGCACGGCGGATGGCGCGGGATCGGCCGATCAGGTGAAGCTGCCCGCCCGCGAGACGTGGGCGGTCCTGTACGGGCACATCCGGCCGCACCGCTGGGTGATCGCGCTGGCCGCGGTGTTCACGCTGATCGGCGCGGCGACCGGGCTGGCCCAGCCGCTAGCGGCGAAGGCGCTGGTCGACCGGCTCGGGGACGACGAGTCGATCGCCGGCATGTTGGTCCTCCTCACGCTCCTCGTGGTGCTCGGCACGGTGATCGAGGCGCTGGGCGCCTACCTCCTTGAGCGCACCGCCGAGTCGGTGGTGCTCGCCGCCAGGCGGCGACTGGTCGGCCGGCTGCTGCGGCTGCGGGTGCCCGAGGTGGAGCGCACCCAGCCGGGCGATCTGATGTCGCGGGTCACATCGGACACCACGCTGTTGCGGTCGGTGGCGACGGAGTCGCTGGTGGGCGCGGTCACCGGAGCCCTGACGCTGGTGGCGACCATCGTGCTGATGGGGCTGATGGAACCGGTGCTGCTGCTGGTCACGCTTGGCGTGATGGCGCTGATCGGCGGCGCGACGGGCCTGGTCATGCCCCGGATCGCGCGGGCCAGCAAGGCGGCCCAGGAGGCGGTCGGGGCGATCTCCACCGTGCTGGAACGGTCCTTCGGGGCCTTCCGCACCATCAAGGCGTCCGGCGCCGAGGCGCGCGAGCAGGCCGTGGTGGACGCGGCGGCGCGCGATGCCTGGCGGCACGGCGTACAGGCGGCCAAGTGGCGGGCGCTGGCCTGGTCCTCGGTCGGCTTCGCGGTGCAGGTCTCCTTCCTCGCGGTGCTCGGCGTCGGCGGCGCGCGGGTGGCGTCGGGCGCCACCGACGTGGGCACGCTCATCGCCTTCCTGCTCTTCCTCTTCTACCTGATCGACCCGGTCAGCCGGCTGGTGGAGGCGGTGTCCCAGTACCAGGTCGGGGCGGCTGCGGTGGCCCGGATCAGCGAGGCCGAACGGCTGGCGACGGAGCCGGTGGGGACACGGCCGGCGGGAGCACCGGAGCCGGAGGCCGCGCTGGGGCCCGGCGCCGCTGCCGCACCGGAATCGGAGGCCGCTGCCGCACCAGGGGCGGGCCCCGCTGCCACGCCGGACGGCGCCGGACCGAAGCCGGCCGCGACCGGCGGCGACGCCCCCGACCTGCCCGAGGCCCCGGCCACGGTCACCTTCGAAGCGGTCACCTTCCGCTACCGCGACGACCTGCCGTACGTGCACCACGGCGTCGACTTCCACCTCCCCAGCGGCGGCCTGACGGCGTTCGTCGGGCCGTCGGGCGCCGGCAAGACCACCGTGTTCGGGCTGATCGAGCGGTTCTACGAGGCGACCGGCGGCCGGGTCCTGGTGGACGGGCGGTGTGTGCGGGAGTGGCCGCTGGAGGCGCTGCGGGCCTCGATCGGGTACGTCGAGCAGGACGCTCCGGTGCTCTCCGGGACGCTGCGCGACAACCTGCTCTTCGCCCATCCGCACGCCACCGATGCGGCACTGCGCGCGGTCCTGGCCCGTACGCGACTGGACGCGCTGGTGGACCGGCTGCCCGAGGGCCTGGAGACGGTCGTCGGGCACCGCGGGAGCAAGCTCTCCGGCGGTGAGCGGCAGCGGGTGGCGATCGCCCGGGCGCTGCTGCGCCGCCCCCGGCTGCTGCTCCTGGACGAGGCCACCTCGCAGCTCGACGCGGTGAACGAGATGGCGCTGCGGGACACCGTCGCCGAGGCCGCCCGCGAGACGACCGTCCTGGTGGTCGCGCACCGGCTGTCCACGGTCACCCTCGCCGACCGCATCGTGGTGCTGGACGCCGGGCGGGTACGGGCGGTGGGCACCCACGAGGAGTTGGTGGCGGCCGACCCGCTGTACGGCGAGCTGGCGGCGGCCCAACTGTTGGCCACGGCGCCGCCGGCGGCGTCGTAGCCCCGGCGGTCAGGGCCACGGGCGGGGCCAGGGAGCCGGGGCCGGGCCGGGCCCCACTCGGGGGGGGCAGAACGCCCGGGCGCAGCCGGAGGGTCGCCGACACGCACCGGTCACCGTCCCGTACGCCGCCCTCCGGGTGACTCGGGCGGCGGCGTCCGGTGGTCAGTGGGCCACAACACCACGCCAAAAGGAACACTTCGGGCATGAGTTGCTCGTCTGCGCGTGGCCCTTCCCGTCGATCGGCGCTCGCCGCCGGTGCCGCCCTGTGCGTCGCGGCCCTGCTGGCCGGGTGTGACTCCGGCTCCGACTCGGACTCCGTCCCCCGTCCCGAGGCCGCGTCGACCACGGCCGCGGACTCCGGCGCGGCCTCCCGTACCCCCGGCGGCGGGGCGGCGGCGACCGGCGGTGGGGACGGGGCGGCTCTCCAGCGGGCGTACGAGCGGACCGTGCAGGCCGTGCTGCCTTCGGTGGTGCAGATCACCACCGGGGACGGGCTCGGTTCGGGCATCGTCTACGACCGGCGCGGCCACATCGTCACCAATGCGCACGTGGTGGGCGACGCCAGGTCGTTCGAGGTCACCCTGGCCACCGGGCACGCGCCGCTGCGGGCCAGGCTCGTCGCCAGCTTCCCGCCGCAGGACCTGGCCGTGATCAAGCTGGAGCAGCCGCCGCAGGACCTCAAGCCGGCGTCGTTCGGCGACTCGGGCGAGCTGCGCATCGGGCAGATCGTGCTGGCCATGGGAAGCCCGCTCGGGCTGTCCGGCAGCGTCACCCAGGGCATCGTCTCGGCGCTGGGGCGCACCGTGGGCGAGGGCCGCAGCGGGGGCGGCACCGGGGCCACCATCGGCAACCTCGTCCAGACCTCGGCCGCGATCAACCCGGGCAACAGCGGCGGCGCCCTGGTCACCCTCGACCGGCAGGTCATCGGCGTGCCGACGCTGGCGGCGGCCGATCCCGAACGGGGCCTGGCGGCCGGCATCGGCTTCGCCATCCCCGCGTCGACGGTCACCCACATCGCCGACCAGATGATCAAGCACGGCCGGGTGACGGAGTCCGGCAAGGCCGCGCTCGGCATCACGGGCCGCAGCGTGCTCGGCCCGGACTACCAGCCGGCCGGGGTCGCGGTGGTCGCGGTCGCCCGGGGCGGGGCGGCGGACCGGGCCGGGCTGCGCGCCGGCGACGTGGTCCTGCGCATCGGCGACGCGCCGACCCCGACGCTGTCCGCCCTGACCGACGCCCTCGCCCGGCACCGGCCGGGCGACCGGGTGCGGGTGACGTACGACCGGGACGGCGACGAGCGGACGGTCTCGCTGACGCTGGGCGACCTCTCGTAGGCGGGGCCGCAGTGCGGACAGCGGCGGGGAGGCGGGCAAGGCCGGGGCCGGACGACGTCACGGCGCCGCCCCGGAGCGGGACGGGCGCCGTGACGGGCGGGCTCGGTCAGCTGGTCGGTTCGGCCTGGTCGGCGTGCAGGCTCATGGGCCCGTAGACCACGGCGTCGTCCTCGTACAGCAGCACCTGGTCAGCGCCGCCGTCCAGCAGGTCCTTCCACACCTCGCCGATCCACGACTCCGCGTCGCCCTGGGTCGGGAAGTCCTCCGGCTCCACCGGGGGCGCCACCTGCGTCCCGTCGGACTTCTCGAACCGCCACGTCCACGCCATGTTCGCTCCGTCTCTGCCGCCGTCGTGCCGTCCGCCCGCAGCCGCGGGCACGCGCCACCCGGCGCCTCCCGCGGCCCGCGCCACCGGTCGCGGTCCGTCGTGCCAAAGGGACGGGGGCCCGCGCCGGTACGGCCTGCTTGCCCGCAGCGTAGCCCGGGCGCGCAACCCCCCGGAGGTGGCCCCGCGCGCTGGCCGGCCGCCGGCGCGAGACGATCAGGGGGTGGAACTCACTCTCCTCGGCACCGGGGCCCCCAGCGGCCTGCCCCGGCCCGACTGTCCGTGCGCCGCCTGCGCCACCGCGGTGGGCAGCCAGGCGCGGGCCGCGACGGCCCTGCTCATCGACGACGCGCTGCTGCTCGACCTGACCCCGGGGCCGGCGTTGGCCGCGGCGCGGGCCGGACGCACGCTGGCCGGAGTCCGACAGGTGCTGCTGTCGCACCCGCACGACGGGCCGGCCGTCGAGTTCCCGGCCGGGCTGCCGGCGCCGGGCCGGGCCGCGGACGGGCGTGAGCTCGCCCTGCTGAGCGGGCACCGGGTGCGCGCCGTCGCGCTGGACGCACCGGGTACGGGGTACGAGGTGACCGGCCCGGGCGGCGAGCGGCTGCTGTACCTGCCGCCAGGCGGCGCCCCGGCCGGGCTGCCCGACCAGGTACCGGGGCGGAGCGGCGGGCGCCCGTACGACATGGTGCTGCTCGATGTGGTCGGCCGGCCCGACGCGCTGGCCCGGCTGCGGGCCGCCGGCCTCGCGGCGCCCACCACCGATGTGCTCGCCGTCCACCTGGACCACACCGTGCCGCCGGGGCCAGAGCTGCACCGCAGGCTGGCGGCGGCCGGCGCGCGGGCCGTGGCCGACGGGCAGACGCTGATCGTGGGCGAGTACCACGCGGTGCCCGACCTGCCGCGCCGGACCCTGGTGCTCGGCGGCGCGCGCTCGGGCAAGTCGCTGGAGGCCGAGCGGCGCCTCGCCGCCTTCCCGGACGTGGTCTACGTCGCCACCGGCGGCGACCGGGCGGGCGACCGGGAGTGGGCGGCGCGGGTGGCGGCCCACCGCGAGCGCCGGCCCGGCAGTTGGCGCACCGCCGAGACCTGCGACCTGCCGCCGCTGCTGGCGGCCGACGGGCCGCCGCTGCTCGTGGACTGCCTGTCGCTGTGGCTGACGGACGCGATGGACGCGGTGGGCGCGTGGGACGAGGAGCGCTGGGCGGCGAGCGGCGCGGACGCGCTGCGCGCGCGCGTCGCGGAACTGGTGGCGGCGGTCCGGACCACCCGGCGCCCGCTGGTGCTGGTGAGCAACGAGGTCGGCTCCGGCGTGGTCCCGGCCACCCCGTCGGGCCGCCGCTTCCGCGACGAACTCGGCCGCCTCAACGCGGCCGTCGCGGCCGAGTGCGAACACGTCCTGCTGGTGGTCGCGGGCCAGCCGCTCACACTCCGCTGACGGGGCGGGCGGGTTGGACTGAGTCGGGTCGGATCGAGCGGTACGCGCGGGCGCGAGGGCGGGTTGAGCTGTGCGGGTCGGGGCGACCGCCGGCGGTACGGGGCCCTACGCGCGGGCGCGGGCACGGGGCAGGTCCACGGGTACGGGTACGGGTACGGGTACGGCCCGGCCGCGGGCGTCACGGGCAGCGCAATGCAGCAGTCCCGGCGGCCCGGCGACCCCGGCGACCGGGCCAGCGCGAGCGAACCCCCACGCCCGCCCTCTGACGGCATGGCCGGGCCCGTGCGGGCCGGGTGGGGCTGGACCCCTGGTGGACGCTCGGGAGCGGTAGGGTTCGGCGGATGAGCGGTCTACACCTCGATGACTTCGTCGACCTGATCGAGCGCCCCGACGGCACCGTCCGCCGCGACGCCGAAGAGCGCCGTGCCCGACTCGCCACGCCGCCCGGCGCCCTGGGCCGGCTCGACGAGCTCGCCGAGTGGCTGGCCGCCGCGCAGGCCAGCGTCCCGGTCAAGCCGATCGAGCACCCCCGGGTGCTGCTGTTCGCCGGCGACCACGGCGTGGCCGAGCTCGGCATCTCGGGTCGCCCCGCGGGCAGCACCAAGGAACTCGTACGGGCCGTGCTCGACGGGACCAGCGCGGTCGCGATCCTGGCCCGTCGCTACGGGGCCGCGGTGCGCGTGGTGGACATGGCGGTCGACTGCGACCCGGCGGAGCTGCCCGAGGAGGTCACCCGGCACCGGGTGCGCCGCGGCTCGGGTCGGATCGACGTCGAGGACGCGCTGACCGCGGAGGAAGTGGAGCAGGCGTTCCGGGCCGGCATGGCGATCGCCGACGAGGAGGCCGATTCCGGCACCGACCTGGTGGTGCTCGGCGACCTGAGCGTGGGCGGCACCACCGCGGCCAGCACCCTGATCGCGGCGCTGTGCGGCACCGACGCCTCGGTGGTCACCGGGCGCGGCGGGGTCGCCATCGACGACCTGACGTGGATGCGCAAGTGCGCGGCGATCCGGGACGCGCTGCGCCGGGCCCGCCCCGTACTCGGTGACCAGTTGGAGCTGCTGCGCACGTCCGGCGGCGCCGACCTGGCCGCCACCACCGGCTTCCTGCTCCAGAGCGCGGTCCGGCAGACCCCGGTGATCCTGGACGGGGTGGTCTCGGCCGCCTGTGCGCTGGTGGCGCAGCGGGTGGCGTTCCGGGCGCCCGACTGGTGGCTGGCGGGTCAGGCGAGCGGCGAGCCGGCGCAGGCGAAGGCGCTGGACCGGACCGCACTCAACCCTCTTCTGGACCACGGCGTCAGTGTGGGTGAGGGGACCGGGGCACTGCTCGCCCTGCCGATGGTGCAGGCGGCGGCGGCCCTGGCGGCGGAGCTCCCGCTGCACGACTGACGCGGACCACGCGCTGGTCGGTACGGCCGGGGCCCGTCCCGGGCGGCCGACCAGCATGTCTGCACAGCCATGTCTACACAGGTCAAAAAATGCCCTAATTACGGATAAATGACCCCTCCCTCATATGCTCTACTTTCATGGGAGAAGTCCGCTTGAGTCCGGATGAAGGCAAGCAGCAGGGCCCGTGGCCCCAGCGGAGCGCGGCGTTCGCGGTCTGGTACCTGCGCGTCGTGACGTTCATCAACCTGTTGAGCGGCGTGTGGGTGTCCTTCGGCAATGACCTGCGCCGCCACAACGTCGACGAGTACTTCACGCCGTACCTGCTGACGGCGGGCTTCTTCTCGGCCGCGCTCTCGCTCTTCCTGGCCGTCACCATGCGCCGCCGCAAGCGCGCCGCCTGGATTCTCAACCTGGTGCTCAGCATGCTGTTGCTGGCGCTGTTCGTGGTGGTGCTGCCGTACCAGGAGTTCCGGCGGCACCCGCAGAACTGGATCTCGACGCTGCTGACCCTGCTGTTCGTGGTGGCGCTGCTGGTCGGCCGGCGCGAGTTCTACGCCAAGGGCGACCGGTCCAACCCCAAGCTGGCCGCGGTCGTCGCGGTCGGCGGGCTCTTGATCGGCTCGCTGCTGGCCGCGCTGCTGGTCACGGTGGCCAACACGGCGGCCGACGACGAGCGCTCCACCTTCCTGACCCGGTGGCGGTACGGCGTGATGCGGCTGATCTCGCTCGCCGCCGACGAGGACCGGTTCGCCGGCATCGTCACGCCCGGCTGGGTGGACGTGATCATCAACATCATGAGCACCCTCCTGCTGCTGCTCGTGCTCTACGCCGCCTTCCGCTCCCGGCGGGCCGTGGACCCGATCACCCCGGAGGACGAGGAGCGGCTGCGCGCCCTGCTCGACCGGCACGGCGAGCGGGACTCGCTCGGCTACTTCGCGCTGCGCCACGACAAGAGCGCCATCTGGTCCCCGTCCGGCAAGTCGGCCGTCACCTACCGCGTGGTCGGCGGCGTCTCGCTGGCCTCCGGCGACCCCATCGGCGACCTGGAGGCGTGGCCGGGCGCGATCGACCGGTGGCTGGCCGAGGCCCGCGAGCACGGCTGGGCACCGGCCGTGATGGGCGCGAGCGAAGAGGGCGGCACGGTCTACGCACGGCACGGCCTGGACGCCCTCGAACTGGGCGACGAGGCGCTGGTGGACACCGCCGAGTTCACCCTCGAAGGCCGCGCGATGCGGACCGTACGGCAGGCGTACAACCGGGTGAAGCGGGCCGGCTACACGGTCCGCATCCGGCGGCACGAGGAGATCCCGGACGAGGAGATGCGCGAGTTGGTGCGGCTGGCCGACGACTGGCGCGACGGGGAGACCGAGCGCGGCTTCTCGATGGCGCTGGGCCGGCTCGGCGACCCGCGGGACGGCCGCTGCGTGATGCTGGAGTGCTTCGACGCCGACGGTGCTCCCAAGGCCCTGCTCAGCTTCGCGCCGTGGGGGCCGCGCGGCCTCTCGCTCGACCTGATGCGCCGGGACCGCAACTCCGACAACGGGCTGATGGAGTTCATGGTCCTGGAGCTGATCCAGCGCGCGAAGGAGGTGAAGGTCACACAGATCTCACTGAACTTCGCGATGTTCCGCTCGGTCTTCGAACGCGGCGCCCGCCTCGGCGCCGGCCCGGTGCTGCGGCTGTGGCGCTCGCTGCTCAGCTTCTGCTCCCGCTGGTGGCAGATCGAGTCGCTCTACCGGGCCAACGCGAAGTACCGACCGATCTGGGAGCCCCGCTACTTGCTCTTCGAAAAGAGCACCGACCTGCTCCGGATCGGCCTGGCCAGCGCCCGCGCCGAAGGCTTCCTGGAAGCCCCCGGACTGCCCAAGTGGCTCAACCGCAAGCACCTGGAGACCCGGCCGTGACGCCTTTGAAGACGCCCTGGCACCTGGTTCCCGGCCCGCTGCGGCGGACCGTGCGCGCCGAATGGGGCCCGCTGGCCGCCGCGGTACGGGCCGGGCTGGCCCGCCGCAGGGCCGCCGCCCTGGTGGTGACCACCGCGGCGGTGTCCCTGATCGTGATCTGCCAGTACGTCCAGAACCAGCCCTGGGGCCACGACGTCATCGCCTTCGCCGGCTACGTCCAGGCCGACCAGCCCTGGTGGGGCGCACTGCTGCGGACCCCGCTGTCGCTGTTCGTCCCCGCGCCCGACCTGCCGGTGTGGGGCGGCCTCCTCCAGATCTTCGTGGTCTTCGGCATCTGCGAGTGCGCGCTGGGCTGGCGCCGCACCCTGGTGATCGCCTACGCCGCCACCATGGCCGGCACCGCATACGCGCGCCTCGGCCTGGCGCTCGGCCCGGACGGCCCGCTCGGGCTGCCCGCCGACATCGGCAGCCAGCACGACACCGGCCCGTCGGCGGCCGTCGTCGGCCTGTCGGTGTACGTGTGCTGGCGCTACCGGGCCTGGCTGACCGGGGCGCTGGTGATCGGTTCGATGGTGCTTGAGGTGTACGCCAAGCCGAACCTGGCCGGCCGCGAGCACCTGGTGGCCATCCTGGCGGTCCTCGTGGTGTGCGCGGTGAGCACGCGCGTGGAGCGGCTGCACCGGCTGGCCCGGCGGACCGCGCCCCGGCCGACCGTGCGGGACCGGGCGCGGGCCGTGGTGCGCGGCAGCCGGGCCGGGCGCGGTGCCGGACCGCGGGTGGCCTGGCGAGGCCCGGGTCAGCCGGGGGTGTCAGACCAGCCGGGCGAGTCGGCAGCGTCGGGCGTGTCAGGTGCGTCGGGACCTCGGCGGCCGGCGTTGCGGCTGGTGCGCGGCTCCCGCGAGGTCCCGGGGGTACCCGCGCAGCGGCGGACGGGCCCGCACACCGTGCCGACCCCGCGCGCCGCTTCAGGCACCGATCCGGACCACGGCACGCGGGAGGTCCAGCCGGTGAAGACCGTGCCGCCGGTTTCGCACGGCCGCGAACTTCAGCAGGCCCGGGCGGCTCAGCGCGTACGGGGGCCGCGGGAGGCTCAGGACGTGGGGAAGCCGCCCAGCCAGTCCTGGAACCTGCGGCGCAGCCCGTCCCATCGGGCGTCGTGAGCGGCGGCCCGGCGCTTGGCACGGGCCCTGGCACGCGGCCGGTTCCGGTAGCAGTGCCTGGCCCACGGTGAGCCCGGGCGGGCCAGCCGCACCGCGCCGAACGGCGCCACGAACGGCACCAGCACCCCGAACACCGCCATCCGCGGCTTGCCCTTGGCCAGGGCGAGGAGCGAGAAGAGGAAGTTGGCGGTGACGTTGGCCACGACCAGGCCGCGGTCGTGGCGCTCGGCCGGCGTCAGGTCGTTGACCCCGAACGGCAGGAACCCCCCGAGCACCAGCGCCACCAGCGCCGCCGTCAGTACCACCACCTCCACGCTCTTGCGGCCCTGCTCCGACCAGTACACGTCGTCCAGGTAGAGGACGAGCGCGAACTCGTCCAGGACCAGCCCGGCGCCGATGCCGAAGAGCACGGCGAAGACGGCCGCGCCCACGCCCCGCTGGCCGCTGGCGACCGCGCCGAACCCGCCGATGACGGTCAGCACCACCCCGGGTACCACGTGGTGCACGTGCAGCCCGCCCGCCGTCACGTTGCGAAACGGGCCGCGCCCCGCCCTGATCAGCCGGGTGACCAGTCTGACCAGCACGAAGGCCAGCACGAACGAGGCGAGCGCCAGCAACAGCGGGAGCTTGCCCGGCTCCAGGATGTTCCGCTGCCACCAGTGCCCCATGGCCCCTCACCCTGCGCGATAACCTGCGGCGCGATGGACACCACGCCGCATTCGTCCCCCACACGCCCGCCCCGCGCCCCCCGCGCCGCGGCCCGTGCCGCAGCCCTCGCCCACGGCCTGCGGTTCGCCTTCGGCACCCTGACGGTGCTGCCGGTACGGGTGACCCGCTGGGACCGGGACGCCGCGCGCACCGGCATGCTCTGCGCGCCGCTGGCCGGGCTCGTGGTGGGGCTCTGCGCGGCCGTCCCCGGCGGCCTGGTGCTGCTGGCCGGCGGCGGCCCGCTGCTCGCCGCGGTGGCGACCGCCGCGGTCCCCGCGGTGCTCACCCGCGGGCTGCACCTGGACGGCCTCGCGGACACCGCGGACGGCCTGGGCAGCGCCCAGCCCCCCGCCCAGGCGCTGGAGATCATGAAGCGCTCGGACATCGGCCCGTTCGGCGTGCTCGCCCTGGTCTTCGTCGTCCTGGCGCAGGTCGCGGCCGTCGCCGAGGCGTACGCGCAGGGCTGGGCGGAAGGCGCGCTGGCGGTGGCCGTGGCCGCCTGCGTCGGGCGCTGCGCGCTCACCCTGGCCAGCCGCGCCGGGGTGCCGGCGGCCCGCCCCGAGGGTCTTGGCGCGGCGGTGGCCGGCGCCGTCCCGACCCGCGCCGCGGTCGCCGCGGCGGCCCTGGTGCTCGCGGGCGCCGCGGCGGCC
>NZ_JBLIWA010000035.1:0-69644 GCF_047525675.1 Streptomyces sp. 796.1
CCGCCGCGCCCCGCCCGGCCCCCGCCGCCCACCGGCCCGTACCGACCCCGGGCGGACGGGCCCCGGGCGGACGGGCCCCCGGCGGACGGTCCGCCATCGGTCGGCGCCGGGTGCCTGCCGGCCCGGCCGTCGGCTCGCCGCCGCCCGCCACCGTTCCGCCGCCCGCCGCCGTCCCAC
This sequence comes from Streptomyces sp. 796.1, assembly GCF_047525675.1. NCBI lineage: Bacteria > Bacillati > Actinomycetota > Actinomycetes > Kitasatosporales > Streptomycetaceae > Streptomyces > Streptomyces sp. 796.1. The sequence goes on from NZ_JBLIWA010000035.1 coordinate 178, forward strand.
GGACCACTCGGTCCGGGCCGAGCTGCGGGCACCAGTCGGGGCGCGGGTATCAGTCGTCGAGCCGCGAGCATCGCCGGCCGCGCGGACCCGTCGCCCCGGGCCACCGGCCGCCCGCAGCCCGTACCCCCAACGAACCGCGTCCGCAGCGGCCACCCGCGCAAGGGCCGTACACGCAGAGAACGTACGCACAGAGAATGCACGCACAGCGGCAACCCGCGCCGGAGCCGCACCCGCGAAGCCCACCGCCCGGCTCTGAAAACGCCGAAGCGCCCCACGGGCACGGGGCCGGTGAGGCGCGGTGTCGCCCGCAGGGGGCGCATCGACGTACGGTGCGGCACAGCGGCGCGCGGTGGTCATGGTCGAACCTCCGCCCTGCCGCGCGCTCGCTGTCGCTATTCCTGCTTCTTGCGGCGGGTGCCGAAGACGATCTCGTCCCAGCTCGGCACCGCTGCCCGGCGCCCGGGGCGGACGCCGTCCGCCTCGGCCTGCCGGTCCGTCGTCCCGGTCAACCGGTCGCGGTGGCCCGCCACCGAACGGGGCATCAGCACGTCCGCGTACGCCGAACCGGCGCTCGCTGCCGGCGCCGGCGGCTCCACCGCCTCCACCTCTTCGGCTGCCTCGTCCGGCGGCCGGGGCGGCTGCACCGGATCGGGCACGATCATGTCGCCCCGGAAGCTGGGCACCGCCTCCAGCAGGCTGGTCAGCGAGTCCCGCTCGGGCGGTGCCTCCTCCAGCTCCAGCGCCGCGGAGACCGCTTCCACGTCGTCGGCGCCGGGGCCGCGCTCGCCGGGTGCAGCCCGCACCGGCGTACGGTCCAGCGGCCGGTCGCGCGGCAGCCGGGCGATGCGCGGTACGAACGGGAAGCTCGGCTCCGGGGTGTCGTCCGCCTCCCCGATCAGCGACCTGGCCTCCTCGTCCACCGCCTGCACCAGCCGGCGGGGCGGGTCGTAGGTCCAGCTCGCGGTGTGGGTCTCGCCCGCGACGCGGTAGACGAGCAGCACCTCCCAGGTGCCGTCGTCGCGCCGCCAGGAGTCCCACTGGGTGGCGTCCTTGTCGGCCCCGCGCAGCAGCAGCCGCTCGGCGACGGCCTCGCCGAGCTGGGGGCCGGTGTTCTCGCCGGGGCGGCGCACGGGGGTCTTGCGGGCGCGCTCGGCCATGAACGCGCGCTCCGCGAGCACCGGGCCCTCGAACCGGCGCACCCGCTCCACGGGGATGCCCGCGAGCTGGGCGACCTCTTCGGCCGATGCGCCTGCTCTTATCCGGGCCTGGATGTCACGGGGCCGCAGATGGCTCTCGACCTCGATCTCGATCTGGCCGAGTCGGGCGCGGTCGTTGCGCACAGCGGCACGCAGCCGCTCGTCGATCGGGAGCGTGTACTCCGTGCTGTCCGCAGCCTTGAGCACCAGCCGTGTGCCGTCGTTGCTGACGGCCACGACACGCAGTTCGGGCATGGGGACCTCCCGGGTGGTGCCTGCCGACGTCACGTGCGTCGCTGCCGTTCTCCCGCTAGATGAGTGTGGCCTGCCCGGGGTGCAGCCTGCCACAACATTGCCGAGTTGCCTGGCGTGTCGAGCCTAGGCTCTGATCCGCCGTTATGGCACGGTGACGTGTTTACGACGCAAAGTGACGATAAATCACTCTGCGCACTACGCGCCATGCCATGTCGCAGCGCCACCGGTCGAGTTGGCGCCACTGGCTTCTCCCGCTCGGTCCGGGCGGCCGGACGGGATCACGAGGCCAGGATTCGCAACAGTACTCCATTTGGGCCATGTGAGAGGACCGCCGCGCCATCGAAGTTGTCGTAGGCCAAGGGAGTTGAAGGGCCGCAAAACCCACCTGATCGGGCGCTCAGGTGGCGAGTTTCACAGAATCGACGGAAGTGGAACTACCTGCTTCGCCCAAATGTCACTTCTCTAGGCAAGGCGGATCGAACTGTGAGCAGAGGCGGGAGATGCGCGACACATCTGAAAGTGAGGCAAAAGAGCAGAAGGAGCGACTCGAACTGAGTGTCGCTCAGGTAGCCGGAAGTGCCCTCGCGGCGGTGGCCGCCGCCGTGCTCGCCTCCAGACTCGGCGTGTACGGGACCATCATCGGCGCCGGCGTGGTCAGCGTCGTGGCCACCACGGGCGGCTCGGTCTTCCAGCACCTCTTCCGCGGGGCCGGGGAGCAACTGCGCGAGGCCACCGTCCAGCACCGACCAGGCACCGGCCGGCCGCGGCGCGCCCGTGGCAGGGCACGCGCCCCCGCCGCGCCGCCCGCTTCCGCCGCCGGCGTACCCGCCCCAGCGGCGTCACGGCGCCCGCCGTCGACGCGGCGAACACCGGATGCCTCCGGCCGGACGGCCCGTCAAACCGTCGGGCCGGCCGTGACCTGGGCACTCGACCGGCCCGCACCCGGCCGCACGGCCGCGCGGGCCCGGGCGTCGTCCGAGGCGCGGACCAGAGCGCTGCCATCGGTCGAACCGGGCGGCACCCGACCCCTGCGGCGTGTGACGGACGGCGCGTCAGGTGTCGTGCCGGCGCCGGGAACTGCCGCCGCGGCAGCGGCCGAGCCCGCAACCGTCGCCGCGACGGAGCCGACGGAGGATGCGGACCGTACGCGCCCGCTGCCCCGACAGACCGTCGGGAACGACGGAAGCCACGGAAACCACAGGCGCGACGGTAGCCACGGCAGCAGCGGGAGCCGTGGGGGCCGCGGGAATAAGGGGACGCACGGCGCGGACGTCGAGCACGTCCGGGCGCTGCCCCGGGTGGACGAGGTGACCCACCTGCTGCGCCGCACGGCGCCAACACCACCGACCCCGCCCGCGGGCCACGCCGCGCACGGCCCGTCTGACGTACGTACGGCAGACCCGGCACGTACCACCGCACATGCAGCGGACACCGCACGCACGGCGTACGGGTGGTCGGGCGTGCACACGACGCACCGGATGGACGAGACGCACGGTGCCGGAGCGGAGCCCGGAGCGGGGACGGGTCCCGGGCGTGGGGCCCGGCGGCTCGGCGTGTTCACCGACGCCACCACGCACGGCACTCGTCTGCGCGGCGGCAAGCGGCTCGCGTTCGCCGCGCTCGGCGTGTTCGTGCTGGCCATGGCCGTGATCACCGGCATCGAATGGGCCAGTGGCGGCCCGGTGTCCAATGTGTGGGGCGGCGACCGGGGCGGGACCACGTTCGGCAACAGCGTCTCCCGCGACGCGGGTCCGCACGGACGGCCAGGTCGTACGCCCGAGCGGGAACGGCCAGCGGAGCGGGACGGCGGCCCGCGCCGCGACGCCACCGGTGGCCCGCAGGGCTCGCGGGATGCAGCGCCGGAGTCCACTCGCCCGGGTGGCCGGGAGGCGGAGTCCAGCAACCCGCAGGGCACGCCGCCCAGCCCCGCGCCGACCGACCGGAAGCCGCAGCCACCGTCGACGGGGCCCGAGTCGCCCGACGCGGACCGGCCCACCACACCGCAGCGGCCAGGTACCGACGCCCCGGACCTCGACGCCGGTGCGACCACCGGAACCGGCCCGAGCGGCTCCCTGGGCGACCCGGGCGGCGGCACTCCGGCCGGCGGTCAGCCCTCGGCACCGCGCGCGCCCGCGCGCGAGGGCTGACCGCGGCGGTGGGCCCGCCGGCCCGGTGGGCCCACCGCCGCTCACGGCTCGCGTCCGGCGCGTCGTACCACCGCGGCGCGCGGCGGTCAGTCGCCGAGCACCCGGCGCAGATACGCGTTGCCGAAGGTGCGGTGCGGGTCGAGCCGGTCGCGGACCGCGGTGAACTCGCCGAACCGCGGATAGACACCCGCCAGGTACGCCGCGTCCCGGCCGTGCAGCTTCCCCCAGTGCGGGCGTCCGCCGTGCGCCGTCATGATGCGCTCCACCGCGGCGAAGTACGCCTCGTACGGCGTGCCGCGGTACATGTGCACCGCCAGGTACGCCGTGTCGCGGCCGGACGCGGTGGACAGCGGGATGTCGTCGGCGGGCGCGGTGCGCACCTCGACGGGAAAGCTCACCCGCAGCCCGGAGCGCTCGATCATCGCCCGCAGCTCCCGTAGCGCCGCCATGGCCGTGGCCCGCGGCAGCGCGTACTCGCACTCCACGAACCGCACCCGGCGTGGGCTGGTGAACACCTTGTACGGGATGTCGGTGTAGGTGCGCGAGGACAGGACGCGGCTGGAGACCTGGGCGATGCCGGGGATGGTGGCCGGGACGGCGCGGCCGATGCTGCACGCCGCCTGGAAGAGGCCGTTGGAGAGGAGTTCGTCCTCCACCCAGCCGCTGACCCGGCCCGGCGGGTCCAGCGGTCCTGGGCTGCGGTTGTTCCGCTTGGTCAGGCAGTTGCCGGTGTGCGGGAACCAGAAGAACTCAAAGTGTTCGTTCTCGGCCACCCACTGCTCGAACTCCTCGGTGATCCGGTCGAACGGCATCGGTTCTTCGCGGGCCGTCAGCAGGAACTGCGGCTCGATGGCGAAGGTGAGGGCGGTGACGACGCCGAGCGCGCCGAGGCCGACCCGGGCCGCGGCGAAGACCTCCGGGTGCTCGGTGGCCGAGCAGCGCAGCACCGAACCGTCGGCCGTCACCAGCTCGACCGCGGTGAGCTGGGCGGAGAGCGAGGCGCAGGACCTGCCGGTGCCGTGGGTGCCGGTGCTGATCGCCCCGGCGGCCGTCTGCTCCATGATGTCGCCCATGTTGCTCAGCGACATGCCGTGCGCGGCCAGCGTCGCGTTCAACTGCCGCAGCGAGGTGCCGGCACCGACCGTGACGGTGCGGGCCACCGGGTCCAGGGCGTGCACGCCGGCCAGCCGCTCCGGGCGGACGAGCAGCCCGTCCGTGGCGGCGGTCGGGGTGAACGAGTGCCCCGTGCCGACCGCCTTGACGGTCAGCCCGGCGTCGACCGCGGCCCGTACGGCCTCGACGACCTCGACCGTGCTCGCCGGCGCGCAGACCCGGTCCGGCGTGGCCGTGACGTTGCCCGCCCAGTTACGCCACGGGCTGCGACTGCCGGCCGTCTTCCCCGTGGCCGTCCCGCCACGCGTCGCCACCTTGGCCATCCGCATCAGTTCCTCCCTGTGCCAACGGCGTGGACCCCGTCGGCTCTGCCGGTATCACCCGGCGATAACCCAAGAACGCGAGAACCATCGCAGCCGTCCCCGAGATCCCCGGCACCGCGTACGCCGTCTCGGCCCCCGCGGCGTCGACCACCCATCCCGAGGCGAGTGCGCCGAGTGCGATGCCCGTCGCGATTCCGGTGCTGGCCCAGGTCATTCCCTCGGTCAACTTGGCGCGCGGTACGTGCTGCTGGATGAGGGACATGATGGTCACGCCGGTCGGTGCGATGGCAAGGCCCGAGACGAACAGGGCTGCGGCCATCAGACCGAGGTTCCCGACCAGCGGCAGCGGGAGGGTGGTCGCGGCCATCGCGCACACGCCCCACAGCCAGCGTCGCGCGGGCGGGCCCGTGACGTGCAGCAGCCCGAACACGGCGCCGGCCACACAGGACCCCGCCGCATACGTCGCCAGGACCAGGCTCGCCGCCGACTTGTGGCCCTGCTCCTCGGCGAAGGCGACCGTGACGACGTCCACCGAGCTGAAGATCGTGCCCATGAACACGCCGGTGCCCACCAGGATGCGCAGCGCGGGGGAGCGGATCGCCGACCCCTTGCCGTGCCCGGCCTCGCGCGGCTGCGGCACCGGCTCGGTGGCCCGCTGCGCGGTGAGCCAGAACACGCCGCTGGCCAGGAAGCACGCGGCGATCAGCGGCCCGGCCTCGGGAAACCAGACGGTGGACAGACTGATAGAGATGATCGGGCCGAGGATGAAGCAGAGTTCGTCCACGACCGACTCGAAGGAGTACGCGGTGTGCAGTCGCCGCGGCTCCTCGCGGTAGATGTTGGCCCAGCGCGACCTGATCATGGAGCCGAGCGGGGGCACGCAGCCACCGCCGGCGGCGCACAGGAACAGCACCCAGTCCGGCCAGCCGCGCTCCGCGCTCACCAGCAGGCCGGCGATGGCGGTCAGCGAGACGAGCACCGCGGGCCGCAGCACCCGCCGCTGGCCGTGCCGGTCCACCAGCCGTGACACCTGGGGCCCGAGCGCCGCGCCGGACAGCGCCAGGGTGGCGGCGAGCGCCCCGGCCAGCCCGTACCTCCCGGTGATCTCGGAGATCATCGTCACCACGCCGATGCCCAGCATCGCGAGCGGCATACGACCGAGGAACCCCGCGGCGGAGAAGCCCGCGGTGCCGGGTGCGGCGAAGATCTCGCGATAGGGGTTGGGCACGGGGAGCGCTCCGCCGGTAAGGGATGTCTTGGGCCGATACAGCTTACGGCTCGGCGCGGCGCGTCGCAGGGGTATTTCCCGGCTGTCAGCGGCGGGTGGCAGGATCGACACATGTCAGCCGAGCCCCCCTCTGCACCCCCCGTTCCGCCCGCCGCCACCGCGCCGTACGACGCCCTGCTGCTGCTGTCCTTCGGTGGCCCCGAGGGCCCGGACGACGTGGTTCCCTTTCTGGAGAACGTGACGCGTGGCCGGGGCATCCCCCGAGAACGGCTCAAAGAGGTCGGCCAGCACTACTTCCTGTTCGGCGGCGTCAGCCCGATCAACGAGCAGAACCGCGCCCTGCTGGCGGCGCTGCGCGAGGACTTCGCCCAGCACGACCTCGACCTGCCGATCTACTGGGGCAACCGCAACTGGGCCCCCTACCTCACCGACACCCTGCGCGAGCTGGCCCGTGACGGCCACCGCCGCGTCCTGACGCTGGCCACCAGCGCGTACGCCTCGTACTCCGGCTGCCGGCAGTACCGCGAGAACCTCGCCGACGCGCTGGCCACGCTCGCCGCCGAGGGCCTGCCGGAGCTGCGGATTGACAAGCTCAGGCACTACTTCAACCACCCGGGGTTCATCGAGCCGATGGTGGACGCGACGCTGACGGCCCTGGCCGAGCTGCCCGCGGACGCCAGGGCCGGCGCCCACCTGGCCTTCACCACGCACTCCATCCCCACGGCCGCGGCCGACACCTCGGGCCCGCCGCCGGCGCACACCGAGGGCGCCCAGGGCGGCGCGTACGTGGCCCAGCACCGGGACGTGGCCCGGGTGATCGTGGACACGGTGCGCGAGCGGACGGGCGTGGAGTACCCGTGGCGGCTGGTCTACCAGTCGCGCAGCGGCGCCCCGCACATCCCCTGGCTCGAACCGGACATCTGCGACCACCTGGAGGAGCTGCACGGCGCCGGCGTCCCCGCCGCCGTGATGGTCCCCATCGGCTTCGTCTCGGACCACATGGAGGTGGTGTACGACCTGGACACCGAGGCCCGGGCCAAGGCGGCCGAGCTGGGCCTGCCGGTGTCCAGGGCGGCCACCGTCGGCGCCGACCCGAGGTTCGCCGCCGCGGTGCGGGAACTGGTCGTGGAGCGGGCCGCCACCGAGCGGTTCGCGGTGGACCCGGCGCCCGGCGCGGCGCCGCCCGAGCGGTGCGCGCTCGGCGCCCTCGGCCCCAGCCACGACGTCTGCCCGGTCGGCTGCTGCCCGGCGCGTGCCCCGCGCCCCGCCGCCGCGGGCGCCGACTGGACGGGACCGGAGGGGGCCGGGCAGGGGTAGCCGGGCCCGCCGAGCCGGCCGGGCGGCGTCCGTGCGGGCCCCCGGCCCGCCGGGCCAGGTCCGACGGGTCACCATCGAGGAAGACCGTTGTCAGCCAGTGCGAGGAGCACCGTGAACGACCAGCCGACCGGCGAGCTCAAGGCCGAACTCCTGACCGTCGCCCTGGAGGCGGCCCAGCGGGCGGGCGCCCTGCTGCGCGACGGCCGCCCGGCCGACCTGGGCGTCGCCGCCACCAAGACCAGCCCCATCGACGTGGTGACCGAGATGGACATCGCGGCCGAGCGACTGATCACCGAGTTCATCGGCGCGCGCCGGCCGGCGGACGGGCTGCTCGGCGAGGAGGGTGCGAGCAGTCCCGGCACGAGCGGGGTGCGCTGGGTGATCGACCCCATCGACGGCACGGTGAACTACCTCTACGGCCTCCCGTCCTGGTCCGTCAGCATCGCGGCCGAACTGCACGGGGAGACCGTCGTCGGCGTGGTGGAGGTGCCGATGCGCGGCGAGACCTTCCGCGCGGTGGCCGGCGCCGGCGCCCACCTCGGGGACCGGCCGATACGGGTGCGCCCGGCGCCCCCCTTCGAGCAGTCGCTGGTCGGCACCGGCTTCAGCTACCTCACCGAGCGCAAGGTGGCCCAGGCCGAGGTGGTCAAGGTGCTGCTGCCGCAGGTGCGCGACATCCGCCGGGGCGGGTCGGCCGCCATCGACCTGTGCGACGTGGCCTGCGGGCGGCTCGACGGCTACTACGAGCGCGGCCTCAACCCCTGGGACTACGCGGCAGGTGACCTGATCGCCCGCGAGGCCGGGGCGTCCACCGGCGGACGCCCCGGCGACCCCCTCTCCACGGACCTCGCCGTCGCCGCCACCCCCGGCCTCTTCCCGGACCTCCAGAGCCGCCTGGAGGCGCTGGGGGCCTGGCACGACTGAGGCCGGGAGCCGGGCCGGGGAGCGGCTGGGCCCGCCGGGACGCGCAGCGCCGACAAGAGCGCAAAACGCACAAGGGCACACGTACAAGGGCGCAAGGCGCAAGGCGACGAACGCGCGGGTGGCCCGGCCCGGGTAGGCCGCGCGTGCTCCGGGCGCGACGATGCCCCGGCCCGCCAGCGAGGGCGTCCGGGGCATCGGGAGGTTCGGAAGTGCGGGGGCGAGCTGGGGCGTACGACGGAGTACGCGGCCCGGTGGCCCGGCACCTTCCAGTACCGGGTCGCTACCGGAGCGCCCGCCCCGGGTCAGGCGCTGGCGGCGCTGACCTGGACGCCGTGTTCGGCGGCCAGGCGGCGGAGGTCGTCCAGTTCCGCCTGCTCCACTTCGACCAGGAAGTCGTCGCCCGACTCGCGGGCGCGCGTCAGGTCCGTTTCGGTGGCCTCTATGCGCTGCAGAAGTCCTGCGGTGAACGCGTCCATGGTGCGCCCCCTCGTCGTGGGTCGGCTCGGTGGCACGGGGTGTGCCCTGGGAGTTGCCCCGCGGTGGCGGGAGGACGATCACGCGTCTGATCACCGAATGCGACGAGGCGACTGGGCGCCGCGTGCTTCGGCCAAGGCGTGATCGCGGGGTGTGCAGTCGTCTTCCCCCGCCCTCCGCACCCAGAAACCTCCCCTTCCGAAGATTCCTCAAGGCCCGCTCCCGGCCCTTTACGGGCCCGTACACACCGCGCTGAGCAGCCCCTTACCGCCGGTTTATCGGGCTTAGAGGCAGGATGGAGACGCTCATCGGGCTCCGGCCCGGCGTGCCGCGCGGCGTTGGCTGACCGCGGGGCGAGCACGGGGCGAACGCCGGGCGAGCGCGCGGCGAACGCCGGGCACATCGAGGAGGGGCCCAGCGGGCCGACCGCCCCACGGGGCGTACTGAAAGGACAACACCGTGCGTGTACTCGTCGTCGAGGACGAGCAGCTTCTCGCGGACGCGGTGGCCACCGGGCTACGGCGGGAGGCCATGGCCGTCGACGTCGTCTACGACGGCGCGGCGGCCCTGGAGCGGATCGCCGTGAACGACTACGACGTGGTGGTGCTCGACCGCGACCTGCCGCTGGTGCACGGCGACGAGGTGTGCCGCAAGCTGGTCGACCTCGGGCTGCCCACCCGCGTCCTGATGCTCACCGCTTCCGGCGACGTCAGCGACCGGGTGGAGGGGTTGGAGATCGGCGCGGACGACTACCTGCCCAAGCCGTTCGCGTTCAGCGAACTCATCGCCCGGGTGCGGGCGCTCGGACGCCGTACGACCGTGGCCCTGCCGCCGGTCCTGGAGCGCGCCGGGATCAAGCTGGACCCCAACCGGCGCGAGGTCTTCCGCGAGGGCCAGGAGATCCAGCTCGCGCCGAAGGAGTTCGCCGTCCTTGAGGTGCTGCTGCGCAGCGAGGGCGCCGTCGTCTCCGCGGAGCAACTGCTTGAGAAGGCGTGGGACGAGAACACCGACCCGTTCACCAACGTGGTGCGGGTCACCGTGATGACGCTGCGCCGCAAGTTGGGCGAGCCCGCCGTGATCGTGACCGTCCCCGGTTCCGGATACCGGATCTGACCGGACATGGCCGCCATTCCACCCCCTACGCCACCGCAGCCCCCCGCGCCACCCAAGCCGCACTGGTCCCCGTCCGAGCTCGGCCGGCCGCTTCCGTGGCTGCGTCCGACCATTCGCATACGGCTCACGCTGCTGTACGGCGGCATGTTCCTGATGGCCGGAATCCTGCTGCTGTCGATCATCTATCTACTGGCGGCCGACGCCCTGCACAAGGGCAATGAGCTCCCGTTCCAGATCATCAACGCCGACTACCGGGCCACCAGCGACATCTGCAACCTGCCGGACCGGGGCAACAGCACGCAGTTCAACCGGGCCGTCGCCGCCTGCATGCAGAGCCAGCGCGAGATGGCGCTCGACGGGCTGCTGCGCAGGTCGCTGCTGGCCCTGCTGGGCCTGACGGTGGTCGCCTTCGCCTTCGGGTACGCGATGGCGGGGCGCGTCCTGTCGCCGTTGGGCCGGATCACCCGTACCGCCCGCCAGGTGGCCGGCTCCGACCTGTCCCGGCGCATCGAGCTGGGCGGCCCGGACGACGAGCTCAAGGAGCTTTCGGACACCTTCGACGAGATGCTGGAGCGGCTTGACCGGGCGTTCACCGCGCAGCAGCGGTTCGTCGCCAACGCCTCGCACGAGCTGCGCACCCCGCTCGCCATCAACCGCACGCTGCTCGAAGTGCAGCTCTCCGACCCGGACGCCTCACCCGAGCTGACCCAGCTCGGCAAGACGCTGCTGGCCACCAACGAGCGCAGTGAGCAACTGGTGGAGGGGCTGCTGCTGCTCGCCCGCAGCGACAACGAGATCGTGGACCGCAAACCGGTGGACCTCGCCGAGGTGGCCACCCAGGCCGTCGACCAGGCGCGTACGGAGGCCCAGGCCAAGGGTGTGGAGCTGCGCGGCAGCCAGCAGCCGGCGATCGTGCAGGGCAACGGGGTGCTCCTGGAGCGGGTGGCGCTCAACCTGGTGCAGAACGCGGTGCGCTACAACGCGCCCGACGGCTGGGTGGAGGTGAACACCGCGCTGGACCGCTCGGCGGCGGTGCTGGTGGTCTCGAATACCGGCCCGGTGGTTCCCGCGTACGAGGTGGACAACATCTTCGAGCCGTTCCGGCGGCTGCGGACCGAGCGGACCGGCAGCGACAAGGGCGTCGGGCTCGGTCTGTCGATCGTGCGGTCGGTGGTCAGGGCGCACGGCGGACGGATCTCGGCGCTGCCGCGCGAGGGCGGCGGGCTGGTGATCCGGGTCTCCTTCCCCGTCTGAGCGGGGCGGGCGCGGACCGGCTCGCTGGACGCGTCGGGGACCTTGGGTGGACGATGCAAGAAAGAGCCGGCATTTGTTCGCTTTTAGCGGAATTATCCTGACTCTATAAGACTCATCCACATGTGTTTTCGATCACATGGGCGAATTTTCGGCCATCTACTCTCCGTAGCTGCCGAGAGCGGCGGAAAGCCGGGAAAATCCGGGTTTTCGGGGGTCGCGATCACGGGAAGTACCGGTGGGGGTGCGTGTGAACTGCCCCGCGCCCATCGTGTACCGTCCCACCGCCATCCCACCGGATCACCTCTTTCAGGGGGCCGGTTGGGTGTCGATTGAGTAACAGACCTTGATGTGAGGCAAAATCTCCGCCTCAGGTCGGGCACAAGTCCGGCCTCTCACGCGTTACGTGCGCTGGAGACACCGCAGATACCCAGAGGGGGAGAGCGACATGGCAACGGATTACGACACCCCACGTAAGACCGACGACGACGTCAACGAGGACAGCATTGAGGAGCTGAAGGCCCGGCGGAACGACAAGTCCGCGTCCACCGTCGATGTGGACGAGTTCGAGCAGGCGGAGGGCCTTGAGCTGCCCGGCGCCGACCTGTCGAACGAGGAGCTGTCGGTGCGGGTCCTGCCCCGCCAGGCGGATGAGTTCACCTGCATGAGCTGCTTCCTCGTGCACCACCGGAGCCAACTGGCCGCCGAGAAGAACGGCCAGCCGATCTGCCGCGACTGCGCGGCCTGATTCACGGCTCCCTGCGGTGCGGGACGTTTCCCAGCGGGGTGACGCGAACGTCGAGCGGGGCCGGGCGGCCTCGCTCGCGGACGCCGTCCACCGCGGGCGCAAGGCCGCCGGCAACGGCGTCAGGCACACCGGTCGTGGGCTGCGTGCGGCCCTCGCCGTCGTGGCCGACCGGATCATCGCGGGCGCGCCCCGCGTTCCGGTCCGGGACCTCGCGACGCTGCGGGCCCAGTTCCCCGGACTCGGCCCGGAAGAGATCGCGGACAAGCTCGTCGCGGGAGCCGTGGGCGGCACCGCGACGGTGGGCGCGGGAGTGGGCGCCGCCGCGATGATGCCCGTCCCGCCGGCCATGCCGGCGGAACTGGCCGCCGAGATCGTCGGCGTCGCGTCCATAGAGTTCAAGCTCATCGCCGAGCTGCACGAGGTGTACGGCCTGCGGGCGCCGGGCCCGCTGCGCCAGCGCTCCGCCGCCTACCTCATGGCCTGGACGCAGGAGCGGGGCATCGACGTCGTCAAGCCCGCCAGCTTCAACGTCGCGCTCAGCGGGCCGCTCAAGCGCGAGCTGCGGCAGCGGATCGTCAAGCGCACCTTGCGCAACCTGCCCAACCTGGCGCCGTTCATGATCGGCGCGGCCGTCGGGGCGCTGCTGAACCGCCGCGAGACCAAGCGGCTCGCCGAGAAGGTCCGGGCCGACCTGCGGACCCGCCAGATCCCCTGGGACCAGCTCCCGCCCCCCGAGCAGGGCGAGGACGAGCTGTCCGCACCGCCCACCACCGCGTTCGTGCCGTACGAGGCCAGGTCGGCGCTGGATGCGCCCGCCGCCGCGGCGTACGGAGAAGGCGCCCTCGAAGCCGCTGCCCCGGAGGCAGCCCTCGAAGAGGCCGCGCGCGGCGACCTCGCTCGTGATGACACCGCCGGGGAAGACCCGGCGGCCCCTGCGCGCCGCCGCCGGCGCCGTGGCCTGCGTCGTCGCCCCCGCGACTGATCGGCGGCAAGGGGCCGGCACGCCCCCGCTCCTGCACCGCCTCCCGGCGACTCCTGGCCCCCGCGGCCCCCGGCCCGCTGCCGCAGTTCAAGCCCCGGCCAGCGGCCCGTAACCCCCGCCCCGGCCCGGCGGGCCCGTACCGCCCGCTCACCGGTCCGTACGGCCCCACCGGCCCGCATCCGTGCTGCCGCCGCGTCCGGCCGACCCGCGGGGCGACGCCCAGACCGGACCAGACCAGGCCGGACCAGATCAGACCGGACCAGATCAGCCCAGTCCAGACGGGCAAGGGCGACCCGCGCGCGGGCGCGGCCCGGGCCGGGGTGCGGGGTCCCTCAGCCCGTGCGGACCGCCGCGATCGCCGCGGCGAGACGCTGCGGGTGGCGGGTGGAGAGGTAGAGATAGGGCGTCGGGTCGGCCGGGTCGATGACCTCGATGCGCAGCGCCGTCGGGATGTAGCTGCGCAGCAGCATGAAGGCCCGCGGGTCGGCCTTGGGGCCGCGCCAGGCGACGGCCTCCGCGGCGTCCAGCACCTGCGCCTCGCCGAGCGCGGTGACCGGGATCTTCGCGTCGCCGGCGACCAGCGAACCGGCCACCACCCGGATGCGCACCGAGCCGTAGGCGCTGACCGCGATGCTGGCCAGCGCGCCCGCGCCGATCAGCCCCCCGAGCATGGCCAACGTCCCCAACGGCAGCAGGATCAACGCCCCCGCGACACCGGTCAGGGCGGCCGAGAGCCACCAGATTCGGGGTGCGGTCAGGCGTTCTTCGTAAGGCTGCATGGTTTCCAGCTTGGCACGGCGGAGTACGCCGCCCACCAGCGCGGGTAAGGTCTGCACCCGTGAGTGCACGAACGACATCGCTGACGCCGCCGGCGGAGGCCGGGCCACCGGTGCGGCACCCCGACGCGCCCGCGCCCGGGGAGCTGCTCGGCGCCCATTACGACCAGTGCTTCGGCTGCGGCGAGACCCAGCCGCACGGGCTGCACCTGGCGACGCGGGCCGGCGATGACGTGAGCGTCACCGCGCGGTTCACGGTCAGGGCCGCCCACCAGGGCGCCCCCGGGCTCGCGCACGGCGGGGTGCTGACCACCGCGCTGGACGAGGCGCTGGGCGCGCTCGGCTGGCTGCTGCGGGTGATCGCGGTGACCGGCCGGCTGGAGACCGACTTCCTGCGTCCGGTCCCGGTCGACACCGAGCTGTACATCGACGCCCGGGTGGTGGCGGTGCACGGGCGCAAGATCTACTCCACCGCGACCGGTCGGATCGGCGGGCCCGACGGGCCGGTCGCCGTCCGCGCTGACGCGCTCTTCATCGAGGTCAAGGTGGACCACTTCATCGCGAACGGCCGGCCGGAAGAGATCAACGCGGCGCTCTCCGACCCGGACCAGATCAAGGTCGCGCGCGCCTTTGAGGTGAATCCGTGAGCCGTGAGCCCGTAGACGTCCTGATCCGGCGGGTGGACCCGTCGGTTCCGCTGCCCGCCTACGGTCACCCCGGGGACGCCGGGGCCGACCTGGTCACCACCGAGGCCGCCGAACTCGCCCCGGGCGAGCGCGCGGTGCTGCCGACCGGGGTGTCCATCGCACTGCCCGACGGGTACGCGGCGTTCGTGCACCCCCGCTCGGGTCTGGCGGCCCGGCTGGGAGTGGCGCTGGTGAATGCCCCCGGCACGGTGGATGCCGGGTACCGTGGGGAGATCAAGGTGATCGTGGTCAATCTGGACCCGCGCGAGAGCGTGCGGTTCGAGCGCTTCGACCGGATCGCCCAGCTCATCGTTCAGCAGGTGGAGAAGGTGCGCTTCCACGAGGTGGCGGAGCTTCCCGGATCGGCGCGTGCCGAAGGGGGCTTCGGGTCCACGGGGGGCCACGCCGCGACGGGCGGCTCATCGGGTGGGAATGGATACGCTTCGGTCGGTGCCGACCGGGAAGGACAGTGACGTGTTCGGACGTCGACGCAAGCGCAGTGAGGACGCCGTCGACCAGGTCGACAAGGGCGTGGCCGCCGAGGAGTCGGCCGAGGACACGGCTGATGAGCCGGCGGACGAGGTGGAGCAGGTAAGCCTGCCGCCCGCGCCGCGCCCGGACGGGCCGTGGGACATCTCCGAGGTCAGCAAGCCCGGTGAGGGCCGCGTCGACCTCGGTGGCCTGTTCGTGCCCGGGGTCGAGGGCATGGAGCTGCGGGTCGAGGTCGCCGGTGACTCGATCGTCGCCGCCACCGTCGTACTGCGGGACAGCGCGGTGCAGTTGCAGGGCTTCGCCGCCCCCAAGAACGAGGGCATCTGGCGCGAGGTGCGCGAGGAGATCGGCGGCGGCATCACCCAGCAGGGCGGTGTGGTCGACGAGGTCGAGGGCCCGCTCGGCTGGGAGCTGCGGGCGCAGGTCCCCGTGCAACTGCCGGACGGCACCAACGGCGTGCAACTGGTGCGCTTCGTCGGCGTGGACGGCCCGCGCTGGTTCCTGCGCGGCGTGATCTCCGGGCAGGGCGCGGTCCAGCCGGAGGCGGCCGGGCTGCTGGAGCAGATCGTCCGGGACACCGTCGTGGTCCGCGGCGAGTCGCCGATGGCCCCGCGCGACCCGATCGTCCTGAAGCTGCCCGAGGACGCGCAGATGGTCCCGGACGGGGTCCAGCAGGAAGAGGCCGCCGGTTCGCGGTTCGCCGGTGGCGTCGACCAGTTGCAGCGCGGCCCCGAGATCACCGAGGTGCGCTGACCCCGGCAGGCGCCCCCTGAGCGCTCCTTCGGCCCAGGTCATGGCCGGAAACTGACCCTTAGCGGTGGGTCCCACTCCGTTCTCCGGAGTGGGACCCACCGCTTTTGTGCAGGTCGCAGCCGTCGGCGTAGGAAAGCCGTCAATAGGGCGTACATGGCCGTATAGGAGCCGTCAACGGAGCGCTCAGAGCGCGCGGAGCGGGGTTTCCTCAAGAGGTCCGAACAGCTTCCGAACCCTCTAGGAGCTCACGATGGCCGACCTGGCCTTCGTCGTCGCCACGATCGCGGTCTTCGCCGTGGTGGCACTCGTCGCCAAGGGGGTGACGAAGCTATGACCGCCGAGAACGTCGTCGGACTGGTCGTGGCCGTCGCCCTGCTGGGCTACCTGGTCCTCGCCCTCGTCTTCCCGGAGAGGTTCTGAGCTCGTCATGAGTCCTGTCCTCGCAGGGATACTCCAGGTCCTCGCCCTGGTCGGGGCGCTGGCCCTGGTGTACCGGCCGCTGGGTGACTACATGGCCGCCGTCTACGGATCCAGCAGACACCTGCGGGTGGAGCGGTGGATCTACCGCTGCATCGGCGCCAACCCGTCGGCCGCCATGCGCTGGCCCGCCTACCTGCGCTCCGTGCTCGCCTTCTCGCTGGCCGGCGTCCTCTTCCTCTACCTGCTCCAGCGCGTCCAGGCCGGGCTGCCGCTCTCCCTCGGCTTCACCTCCATCTCCCCGCACCAGTCGTTCAACACCGCCGCCTCCTTCGTGGCCAACACCAACTGGCAGTCCTACTCGGGCGAGCAGTCCATGGGGCACCTGGTGCAGACCGGTGGGCTCGCGGTGCAGAACTTCGTGTCGGCGGCCGTCGGCATGGCCGTGGCCATCGCGCTGGTACGGGGCTTCGCCAGGTCCCGTACCGGCGAACTCGGCAACTTCTGGGCCGACCTGGTACGCGGTCTGATCCGCATCCTCATCCCGATGGCGGTCATCGGCGCCGTGGTGCTGGTGGCCTGCGGGGCCATCCAGAACTTCGCCGGCATCCACGAGGTCGGCCTGTTCGACGGCGGCTCGCAGCAGATGAACGGCGGCGCGGTGGCCTCGCAGGAGGTGATCAAGGAGCTCGGCACCAACGGCGGCGGCTACTTCAACGCCAACTCCGCGCACCCCTTCGAGAACCCCAACGGCCTGTCCAACCTGTTCGAGATCTTCCTGATCCTGGTCATCCCGTTCTCGCTGACCCGCACCTTCGGCGTGCTGGTCGGCAGCGTGCGGCAGGGGTACGCGATCCTCGGCACGATGGGCCTGATCTGGCTCGGCTTCGTCGCCCTGATGATGTGGACCGAGTTCCACCACGGCGGCGCCGCGCTCCAGGAGGCCGGCGGGGCCATGGAGGGCAAGGAGACCAGGTTCGGCATCGGCGGCTCCGCGCTCTTCTCGGTGAGCACCACCCTCACCTCGACCGGCGCCGTCAACTCCTTCCACTCCTCCAACACCGCCTTCGGCGGCGGCCTTGACCTGCTCGGCATGATGCTCGGCGAGATCGCGCCCGGCGGCGTGGGATCGGGCCTGTACGGCATGTTGGTGATGGCCGTGATCGCGGTGTTCATCGCGGGCCTGATGGTCGGCCGGACCCCGGAGTACCTGGGCAAGAAGATCGGCACCCGCGAGATCAAGTTCGCCGCCTGCTACATCCTGATCACCCCGACCCTCGTCCTCGGCTTCACCGCGCTGTCCATGGGCCTGTCCACGCCACCGGACTCGATCCTCAACGGCGCCGACGGCTCCGTGCACGGCAGCGGGGCGCACGGCTTCTCCGAGGTGCTGTACGCCTTCACCTCGGGCGCCAACAACAACGGCTCGGCCTTCGCCGGCCTGAACGCCAACACCCAGTGGTACAACACCACGATCGGCCTGGCCATGCTGCTCGGCCGCTTCCTGCCGATGGTCTTCGTGCTGGCGCTGGCCGGCTCGCTGGCCGAGCAGCAGCCCGTACCCAAGACGGCGGGCACGCTCCGTACCGAGCAGCCGCTCTTCGCCGGACTCCTGGTCGGGGCGATCTTGATCATCACTGGGCTCACCTTCTTCCCGGCACTGGCCCTGGGACCGATGGCGGAGGGGCTGGCATGACCCGCGTAGGAACCACCACCGAGATACCCGAGGACCCCATGTCCACCTCAACCGCCACCCGCCCGCCGGACGGCGGGCCCGCGCAGCAGCCGGCGGCGGCCGGCGCAGGTCGGGTCGGCAGCGGGCTGTTCGACCCCGCGCAACTGCTGCGCTCGCTGCCCGACGCGGTCCGCAAGCTCGACCCGCGGGTGCAGGTCAAGGCGCCCGTCATGTGCGTGGTCGAGATCGGCTCGGTGGTCACCACCGTGCTGGCGGTCGTCGACCCGGGCGACTGGTTCGGCTGGGCCATCGCCGGCTGGCTGTGGCTGACCGTGCTCTTCGCCAACCTGGCCGAGGCGGTCGCCGAGGGGCGCGGCAAGGCGCAGGCCGACACGTTGCGCAAGGCCAAGACCGACACCGTCGCACGCCGGCTGGTGGCCGGCGGCGGCGAGGAGCGGGTGCCGGGCACCGACCTGCGCATCGGGGACCGGGTGGTCTGCGAGGCCGGCGAGATCATCCCCGGCGACGGGGACGTCGTCGAGGGCGTGGCGTCGGTCGACGAGTCCGCCATCACCGGCGAGTCCGCCCCGGTCATCCGCGAGTCGGGCGGCGACCGCTCGGCCGTCACCGGCGGTACGAAGGTCCTCTCCGACCGCATCGTCATCAAGATCACCACCAAGCCCGGTGAGACCTTCATCGACCGGATGATCAACCTGGTGGAGGGCGCGGCCCGGCAGAAGACGCCGAACGAGATCGCGCTGAACATCCTGCTCGCCTCGCTCACCATCGTCTTCCTGCTGGCCGTCGTCACCCTGCAACCGTTCGCCGCGTACGCGGGGGCCAAGCAGGACATGGTCGTGCTGACCGCGCTACTGGTCTGCCTCATCCCGACCACCATCGGGGCGCTGCTCTCGGCGATCGGCATCGCCGGCATGGACCGGCTGGTGCAGCGCAACGTGCTGGCCATGTCGGGGCGGGCGGTGGAGGCCGCGGGCGACGTGTCCACGCTGCTGCTCGACAAGACCGGCACCATCACCCTGGGCAACCGGCAGGCGGCGGAGTTCGTCCCGGTGGCAGGGGTGAGCGAGGCCGAGCTCGCGGACGCGGCACAGCTCTCCTCGCTGGCCGACGAGACGCCCGAGGGCCGCTCGATCGTGGTGCTGGCCAAGGAGCGGTACGGGCTGCGGGCCCGGCACGAGGGGGAGCTTGGCCACGCCGTCTTCGTCCCCTTCACGGCGCAGACCCGGATGTCGGGCGTGGACCTGACCGGCGAGGACGGCGCGGTGCACATGGTCCGCAAGGGCGCCGCCGCGGCCGTCACCGCCTGGGTCGGCGAGCGCGGCGGCACGGTCACCGGCGACGCCAGCGAGAAGGTGGACGGCATCTCGGCCGCGGGCGGCACCCCGCTGCTGGTCGCCGTCGAGGACACCGACGGGCCGCGGGTGCTCGGCGTCATCCACCTCAAGGACGTCGTCAAGGAGGGCATGCGGGAACGGTTCGACGAGCTGCGCCGGATGGGCATCAAGACCGTCATGATCACCGGCGACAACCCGCTGACGGCGAAGGCCATCGCGGACGAGGCCGGCGTGGACGACTTCCTCGCCGAGGCCACGCCCGAGGACAAGATGGCGCTGATCAAGCGGGAGCAGGCGGGCGGCAAGCTGGTCGCGATGACCGGCGACGGCACCAACGACGCCCCGGCGCTGGCCCAGGCCGACGTGGGCGTGGCCATGAACACCGGCACCTCGGCCGCCAAGGAGGCCGGGAACATGGTGGACCTGGACTCCGACCCCACCAAGCTCATCGAGATCGTGGAGATCGGCAAGCAACTGCTGATCAC
The DNA here is from genome assembly GCF_047525675.1 of Streptomyces sp. 796.1. Classification (NCBI taxonomy): domain Bacteria; kingdom Bacillati; phylum Actinomycetota; class Actinomycetes; order Kitasatosporales; family Streptomycetaceae; genus Streptomyces; species Streptomyces sp. 796.1. The sequence continues at coordinate 19,888 of NZ_JBLIWA010000035.1, forward strand.
CCGCGGTGCGTTGACCACCTTCTCCATCGCCAACGACGTCGCCAAGTACTTCGCGATCATCCCGGCGATGTTCGCCGGCGTCGCGGGCTACGAGGGCCTGGACACGCTCAACATCATGCGGCTCGGCTCACCGGAGTCCGCGATCCTCTCCGCGGTCATCTTCAACGCGCTGGTCATCATCGCCCTGGTGCCGCTCGCCCTGCGCGGCGTGCGCTACCGGCCGATGAGCGCGGACCGGATGCTCCGCCGCAACCTCGGCGTGTACGGGCTCGGCGGCCTCGTCGCCCCGTTCCTCGGCATCAAGATCATCGACCTGCTCCTCTCCCTCATCCCTGGCATCGGGTGACTTCCATGAACCAATCCGTACGCGGCATCGCCCGAGTGGCGACCGCCGGGCTGCGCGCCCTGCTGGTGCTGACCCTGGTGTGCGGGGTGATCTATCCGCTGGTGGTCACCGGCATCGCGCAGGCCCTCTTCCACGACAAGGCCAACGGTTCCGAGGTGAAGGACGACGGGCAGGTCGTCGGCTCCCGGCTGATCGGGCAGCACTTCGACCTGAAGGACGCCAAGGACAAGGACGGCAATCCGCTGCCGGACCCGAAGTGGTTCCAGCCGCGGCCGTCGGCCGCGGGCGCGAACGTCTACAACACCCGGTACTCGATCGTGGTCTCGGGCGCGTCCAACCTCGCGGCGGACAGCAAGGTGCTCAAGGAGACGGTCATCGCCCGCCGGAACGCCGTCGCCGCGTTCAACGGCGTGCCGCAGAGCGAGGTCCCGGTGGACGCGCTCACCGCCTCGGGCTCCGGCATCGACCCGCACATCTCGCCCGACTACGCGGACATCCAGGTGGCCCGGGTGGCCAGGGAGAACGGGCTGTCCCGCGCGGCCGTGCAGAAGCTGGTCGACCGGCACACCGACGGCCGCATCGCCGGGTTCCTTGGCGAGCCGCACGTCAACGTGTTGGAGCTGAACGTGGCGGTGCGCGACCTGGCCGCGGGGGAGCGGGGCGACTGAGCCGCTGTCCCTGTTCGCGGAAGGGCCGCGGCACTTCGCTCGCGGACCGAGCCGCGGTGCTTCGCGCACGGGGGTGGGCTTGTGGTACGTCGCTCACGGACCGAGCCGCGGCGCTTCGCGCACGGGGTGGCCGCGGCCCCCCGCTCACGGTGCGACGGTGAGCACTTCGGCCACCGGGCGGCGGGGCGTGGCCCGACCCGGTGGCCCGTACCCCAGGCGCAGCACCATGTGCACCGTGCCCAGGTCCGACAGCGGGTCACGGGCGGCCCAGCGCAGGTCGGGCCACTCCAACGGGTGCGAGGTCAGCGAGGTGGCCAGGCCGTCGGCGGTGGCCCGCAGCAGGACCCGGCCGAGCGCCTGGCCGGCCCGCAGCCAGTCGGCGGGGCTGTCCGAGGCCGTGCCGAGCAGAGCGAGTTGGGGCGCCGCCTCGAAGGTGGCGCTGCCCCGGCCCGGTACCTCCCGGTGGGCGGCGAAGTCGCGCACCGGGGCCCGGCCGTCGTGCTTGCGCGGGCCGTACGCGGAGGGCGGGACGCCCTCGGCCGCGGCCCGCTCGCCCGCGACCCGGGTCCAGCGGGCGGTTTCCTGCTCGGCCTGCTGGGCCTGCGGGTCCGCCGCGTACCCGGCGGTGCGGTCCTCCGCATCGTGCACCAACTCCAGCAGGGCGTCCACGTGCCAGGCGTCAGGGAAGGTCAGCCGGGCGCCCTCCGCCGCGGCGGCCTCGACCAGGCCCGACCGCACCTCGGGCGGCACCACGTCGGCGGTGAACGGGTCGCGGCTGGTGTGCCGGCGGCGGATGGCCGGGTAGAGCGCGGCCAGCGCGTCGGCGGCGGGCGGCGGCCCGGTCAGGCGTACGTCGGCGAGCGCCAGCGGTTGCGCCGGGTCGGGCAGCAGCGTGGTCGCCGTGGCCCAGCCGGCGTGTGCGAGCGCCACCCGCAGGGTGAACAGCGCGGCCCCGCACCCCAGGTGCTGGGCGCGGCCGTCGGGGTCGACGTGCGGCATGGCCCGCTCCGGGTCGCGGCTCACCCGAAAGGCCCGCTCCGCGGTGCGGTAGACGAAGCGCCAGGGTTGCGCGTTGTGCAGGGAGGGTGCCGTCGTGGCGTCCGCGACCACGTCGGCGACCCCTTGCGCGGACAACTCCTGCGGCTGCTCCTGTGGCTGCGCTGCCATGGCGCTGCCCCTCCCGTGCGGGGGAACCGGTGGCCCGCGCGCCTCGGCGCCGGACGCCGCGCAGCGCGCTCCCCTCCACCATAGGCAGGCCCGGCAGACGCCGCGCTCCTCGCTGCGCCGCCTGCGCCACCCGCGTCGTACTGCCTGCGCTGCGCCGTGCCGCCTGCGCTGCGCTGTGCCAGGCTGGGAACGGCCGTAGGGGCCGGGCCTGGGGCCCGTACGGTCCCTGCTCGGCTGGGTCGGCCTCGGCCGGTTCGGCGGCGTCGGCCCGTGCCCGTACCGCTGCCAGGCCGGCGGCGGGGCGCTCCGCGACGGTTGCCCGTACGAGGTCCGGGCGGAGGTGATCCGGCCGGACGAGGTCCCCCGGACGCGGCCCGGTCGTACGCGGCGAAGGGGACAGAGATGGACATCGTGGCCTTCGGGGTCCTCGCTGACGAGCGGCCGTTGCTGGTGGAGGCGTTGCGCGGAGAGCACCGGGTGCGCTGCCTCGAAGCGTTCCTGAGCCCGGAGACGGTGGCGGTCGCCGAGGGGTACGAGATCGTCAGCAGCAGTGTGAACGACGTCCTGGACGCGGCCGTGCTCAGCACGCTGGCCGCCGGCGGCACCCGGCTGATCACCCAGCGGTCGACCGGCTACAACAACATCGACCTAGGCCGGGCCAGGGAACTGGGGCTGACGGTGGCCCGGGTCGCGCACTACTCGCCGCACGCGGTGGCCGAGTTCGCCTGGGCGCTGGCGCTGGCCGTCAACCGCAGGACGGTGCGCGCGGTCGGCCGCACCCGGGAGTTCGACTTCCGGCTCACCGGGCTGATGGGCTGGGACTTCCACGGCCGCACCGCGGGCGTGGTGGGCACCGGCCAGATCGGTGAGGCGTTCGCGACCATCGCGCACGGCTTCGGGATGCGGCTGCTCGGCTGGGACGCGGTCGAGAACCCGCGGTGCCGCGCCCTCGGCATGACCTACGTGGACGAGGAGCGACTGTTCGCCGAGTCCGACCTGATCAGCCTGCACGTCCCGCTGGTGCCCGAGACCCACCACCTGGTGGACGCCGCGGCGCTGGCCCGGATGAAGGACCGCGCCGTCCTGATCAACACCGGCCGCGGCGGGCTCATCGACACCGCGGCCCTGGTGGCCACCCTCAAGCGGGGCAGACTCGACGGAGTGGGTCTCGACGTCTACGAGGAGGAGGCCGGCGTCTTCTACGTCGACCACTCCCTGGAGGCGATGTCCGACGACGTGCTGGCCCGGCTGATGTCCTTCCGCAACGTCCTGGTCACCTCCCACCAGGGGTACTTCACCCGGGACGCGGTCGGCCAGATCATCGAGGCCACCGCGCGCAACGTGGCCGACTACCTGGCCGGGCGGGCGAGCGAGAACGTCCTGGTGGCGGCGTGACGCGAGCGGCGCCCCCAGCCGCCCAAGTTGCCCAAGCCGCCTCCAGCGCCGCCGCCCGGCACACCCCCACCCACCCGCAGCGATGCCGCACGCCACCCCCCACCCGCCGACGTACCGGCACGGCTACGCACGGTCACCCACATCCAGACATTTCCGCAGCGCACAGGGCTGGACTGTGGCCCGTGGACGCGTACCGTAGCCGTCGGTGTGATCGGTTCGGGGACGGCCCGGGCCGGGAGGGGAGCGGCAGGCGATGAGCGAGCAGACGCTACAGCGGACGGACATGGTGCAGGTCAGGGACCTGCGGCGGACCTACGGCAGCGGGCCGTCCGCCGTGCACGCGCTGCGCGGCATCTCCTTCGACGTGCCGCGCGGCGAACTCGTGGCCCTCAAGGGCCGCTCCGGCTCCGGCAAGACCACGCTGCTCAACCTGATCGGCGGCCTGGACACGCCGGACGACGGCCAGATCACCGTGGACGGCACCGAGGTCGTCGGGCTCGGCGAGAGCGGACTGCTCCAGTTGCGGCGGGACCGGATCGGCTTCGTCTTCCAGTCCTTCGGGCTGATCCCGATCCTCAGCGCCGCCGAGAACGTCGGCGTGCCGATGCGGCTGCGCAAGGCGCCGGCGGCCGAGCGCGAGGAGCGGGTGGCGCTGCTGCTGTCCCTGGTGGGCCTCGCCGACCACGCGGAGCAGCGGCCGGGCGAGCTCTCCGGCGGGCAGCAGCAGCGGGTGGCCATCGCCCGCGCGCTCGCCAACCGCCCGGCGCTGCTGATCGCCGACGAGCCGACCGGCCAGTTGGACGCGGAGACCGGCTTCGCGGTGATGGAACTGCTGCGCGCGGTGGTGCGCAGCGAGGGCGTCACCGCCCTGGTCGCCACCCACGACCCCAACCTGCTCGGCCTCGCCGACCGGGTCCTGGAACTGCGCGACGGCCACATCATCGAGGACAGCGAACAGGCCGCGGCCTGAGCGACCCGAGCGCCGTTCGCGGCGGGGCCCGCGCGGGGCAGGGCCTCGGGCCGGCCGCCCCACCCCGTGGGGCGGCCCGCCGCCGGCCGGGCCCCGCTCACCACACGTCGCCGTCGCGCCAGTCGCAGATCAACTCGCCGGTCAGGTCCAGCGGGGCGGCCAGCGGTAGGACGAAGGTGCTGGCGTCGTCCTCGGCGGTGCGCTGCACGCCGGTGGGGGTGAGCGTCGACGTCCGGCCCCGCCACTGCTGCCAGCCCAGTTGCTGGTAGAAGACGTCGGCCCCGTCGGCCGCGGAGAGCGCCCCCACCTCGTAGCCGCCGCGCAGCACCGGCGTCAGGGCCGACATCACGGCCGTCCCCTTGCCGACCCCGCGCCGGTCGGCGCGGACCGCGACGCCCTCCACGTAGCCGGCGCGCAGCGCCCGCCCGCCGTGCAGCAGCCGGCGCTGGACGAGGGCGCCGTGCGCGATCAGCTCGCGCCCCTCCCACAGCAGGGCGTGCATGCCGCCCAGCGTGTGGTCCCAGTCGGTGTCGTCGAAGTCGCCGTCGAAGGCGTCGTCCAGCAGGGTGCGCACGGCCGCCAGCGCCGTCGCGTCGAGCCCGGAGGTGTGGGCGAGGAGTACCTCAGTCATACGGGCGATGCTCGCAGGGCGCGGCCCGTCCGTCGCCCCTTTTACCGGCCGCCGGCGGACTGCCACGCCCCGGCGGCGCCCCGGTGCCCGCCCGGCGCGCGCCCCCCCCCCCCCCCCCCCCCCCCCCCCCCCCCCCCCCCGCGGCAGCTCCCGGCAGCGCGGAGCGGCCGGCTCCGAGTCCGGCGTCAGAGCCGTGTCAAGACGACCGCAGCCGTCCATGGTCACGTCATTTGTCCGAATCCGTGGTCGTAGAGTCGACAGCGGCGTAGGCACCACACGCAGCACGAAAGACAATGAGGACATGGCACGCGGCAAGCTTCGGATCTACCTCGGCGCGGCACCGGGCGTGGGCAAGACGTACGCGATGCTCGCCGAGGGACACCGGCGCGTCGAGCGCGGCACCGACCTGGTGGTCGGCTTCGTCGAGCACCACGGCCGGCCGCGCACCGAGGTGATGCTGCACGGCTTGGAGGCGGTACCGCGTCGTGAGCTCGACTACCGGGACACCACGTTCACCGAGATGGACGTGGACGCCGTGCTCGCCAGGCGGCCCGCCGTCGCGCTGGTGGACGAGCTCGCGCACACCAACGTGCCCGGCTCCCGCAACGCCAAGCGCTGGCAGGACGTCGAAGAACTGCTCAAGGCGGGCATCGACGTCGTCTCCGCCGTCAACATCCAGCACCTGGAATCGCTGGGCGACGTGGTCGAGTCGATAACGGGCGTGCGGCAGCGCGAGACCGTGCCCGACGAGGTGGTCCGCCGGGCCGACCAGATCGAACTGGTCGACATGTCGCCCCAGGCGCTGCGCCGCCGCATGGCGCACGGCAACATCTACGCCTCCGACAAGGTCAACGCGGCCCTGTCCAACTACTTCCGCCCCGGCAACCTGACCGCCCTGCGCGAACTGGCCCTGCTGTGGACCGCGGACCGGGTCGACGAATACCTCCAGCAGTACCGCTCCGAGCACCGCATCCGCTCCACCTGGCAGGCGCGCGAGCGCATCGTGGTCGGCCTGACCGGCGGGCCCGAGGGGCGCACCCTGATCCGCCGGGCCTCGCGGATGGCGGCCAAGGGCTCGGGCAGCGAGGTGCTCGCCGTCTACATCGCCCGCAGCGACGGGCTCACCTCCGCATCGCCCAAGGAACTGGCCGTCCAGCGGACCCTGGTCGAAGACCTCGGCGGCACCTACCACCACGTGGTCGGCGAGGACATCCCCGGCGCCCTGCTGGAATTCGCCCGCGGCGTCAACGCCACCCAGATCGTGCTCGGCTCCAGCCGCCGCAAGACCTGGCAGTACGTGTTCGGCCCCGGCGTCGGCGCCACCGTGGCCCGCGAGTCGGGGCCCGACCTGGACGTGCACATCGTCACCCACGACGAGGTGGCCAAGGGGCGCGGCCTGCCGGTGGCCCGCGCCGCACGGCTGGGCCGGAGCCGGATCGTCGCCGGCTGGCTGGTCGGCGTCGGCTGCCCGGCGCTGCTGACGCTGCTGCTCACCGCGTTGCACGAGGGGCCCGGGCTCGCCAACGACGTGCTGCTCTTCCTCTTCCTGACCGTGGTCTCGGCGCTGCTCGGCGGGCTGCTGCCGGCGCTGGCCTCGGCCGCGGTCGGCTCGATGCTGCTGAACTACTACTTCACGCCGCCCACCCACACCCTGACCGTGCAGGACCCGCAGAACATCGTGGCCATCGTGATCTTCTTCGCGGTGGCCGTTGCGGTGGCCTCGGTGGTGGACCTGGCGGCCCGCCGTACCCACCAGGCGGCCAGGCTGCGGGCCGAGTCCGAGATCCTCTCCTTCCTCGCCGGCAGCGTGCTGCGCGGCGAGACCAGCCTGGAAGCGCTGCTCGAACGGGTCAGGGAGACCTTCGGCATGGAGTCGGTGGCGCTCCTGGAACGGGAGAGCGACACCAGCCCGTGGACCTGCGTGGGCAGCGCCGCGGCGCCCCAGGGGCTGTCGGCGACCGTGCCGCCACCGGCTACGGAGGGGCCGGTGGCGGACGGCACGACGGCGGAGGGCGCCGCGGCGGACGGACCGGGCGGGGCGCGCACCCCCGGTCCGGCCGCGGAGCTTCCGGCCGGTGCCGAGCCCGGTGCCGGTGCCGAGTCTGGGGCTGGGGCTGGGGCGCCGGCCGCCGCGCGAGCGGCCGGTACCGCCGCTCCGGCAGCCGCCGACGCCGCCTCGACGGCCGGTGCGGCTGGTGCGGCCGGTGCTGCCTCCCCGACGGCCGGCGCCGCCGGCAACCCCACCATGCCCCTGCGCCCCGAGGACGCCGACGTGGACGTGCCCGTCGGCGACCACCTGGCCCTGGCCCTCAACGGCCGGGTGCTGCCCGCCGAGGACCGCCGGGTGCTGGCCGCCTTCGCCGCCCAGGCCGCCGTGGTGCTCGACCGGCAGCGGCTGGTGGGCGAGGCCGAACAGGCGCGCCAGCTCGCCGAGGGCAACCGCATCCGCACCGCCCTGCTGGCCGCCGTCAGCCACGACCTGCGCACCCCGCTGGCCGGCATCAAGGCCGCGGTGACCTCGCTGCGCTCGGACGACGTGGCCTGGTCGGCGGAGGACGAGGCGGAACTGCTCGAAGGCATCGAGGACGGCGCCGACCGGCTCGACCACCTGGTCGGCAACCTGCTCGACATGTCCCGCCTCCAGACCGGCACCGTCACCCCGCTGATCCGCGAGATCGACCTGGACGAGGTGGTGCCGATGGCGCTCGGCGGCGTCCCCGAGGGCAGCGTCACCCTCGACGTGCCCGAGGAGCTGCCGATGGTCGCCGTCGACCCCGGGCTGCTGGAGCGCAGCGTCGCCAACATCGTCGAGAACGCCGTCAAGTACAGCCCGCAGGGCCGGCCCGTGCTGGTCGCCGCGAGCGCGCTCGGCAGCCGGGTCGAGGTGCGCGTCGCCGACCGCGGCCCCGGCGTCCCCGACAGCGACAAGGACCGCATCTTCGAACCGTTCCAGCGGTACGGGGACGCCCCGCGCGGCGCCGGCGTGGGCCTCGGGCTCGCCGTCGCCCGCGGCTTCGCCGAGGCCATGGGCGGCACGCTGACCGCCGAGGACACCCCGGGCGGCGGCATGACGATGGTCCTCACGCTGCGCGCGGCGGCCGGCCGCTCCCAGACCGTCCCCGACCTCCCGGCCCAGGCCATCACATGACCAGCTCTCGTACCGTACGTACGCCGGTACGTACTCGGCCAGAAAGGCAGTCACCATGCTGAGCTCTTCCGGGGGCCACCCCCGGACCCCCGGGCGGGTGCTCGTGGTCGACGACGAGCCGCAGATCGTGCGCGCCCTGGTGATCAACCTCAGGGCGCGCAAGTACGAGGTCGACTCGGCCCCCGACGGCGCGACCGCGCTCCGCCTCGCCGCCGCCCGCCACCCCGACGTCGTCGTCCTCGACCTCGGCCTGCCCGACATGGACGGCGTCGAGGTGATCAAGGGGCTGCGCGGCTGGACCCGGGTGCCGATCCTGGTGCTCTCCGCGCGGCAGACCTCGGACGAGAAGGTGGAGGCGCTGGACGCGGGCGCCGACGACTACGTCACCAAGCCGTTCGGGATGGACGAACTGCTGGCCCGGCTGCGGGCCGCGGTGCGCCGGGCCGAACCGGTCGGCCAGAGCGAGGGCGCCGTCCTGGTGGAGACCGACAGCTTCTCCGTCGACCTGGCGGCGAAGAAGGCCCACCGGGACGGCGCCGACGTCCGGCTCACCCCCACCGAGTGGCACCTCCTTGAAGTCCTGGTCCGCAACGCGGGCCGGCTGGTCAGCCAGAAGCAGCTCCTCCAGGAGGTCTGGGGCCCCTCCTACGGCACCGAAACCAACTACCTCCGCGTCTACATGGCCCAACTGCGCCGCAAGCTGGAGCGCGACCCCTCGCACCCGCGGCACTTCGTCACCGAGCCGGGCATGGGCTACCGCTTCGAGCAGTGAGTGGCACGGCGGGCCACGGGTACCCTGGGCCGTATGAGTGCCCCATCCCGCCCCGAGAAGCCGGCAGGCCCGCTGCGCCGGCTGCTCGACCGGCTGTCGACGTCGCAGGACGACCTGCACTCCGCGGAGCTGCGGCAGGACGCCGAGAACGCCGGGTGCGTCAAGATCGGCGACTGCGGCGACCGCCAGATCGTCAAGGTCGCCGGTACGCTGCGGACCGTCACGCTCCGGCCCCGCGCGGGCGTGCCCGCGCTGGAGGCCGAGCTGTTCGACGGGTCGGCCGCGCTGGACGTGGTCTGGCTCGGCCGGCGCTCGATCGTCGGCATCGAACCGGGCCGGCGGCTGATCGCCTCGGGCCGGATATCGGTGAGCCACGGCCGCCGCGTGCTGTTCAACCCCAAGTACGAACTCCGACCGCTCGGACAGGAGTAGCGGGTGACGTCTGACGACAAGTGGGCCTCCGACGGGTCCGGACCGCCCGGCAGGGCCACCCGCGGGGCGGACGCCGCCCCGCAGGCCGGCACCGACGCCGAGGCGGATGCCGCACAGAGCAAGGCGGCGGCCGACACGGCGCTCCTTGAGGCGTTCGGCGGGGTGCGCGGCATGGTGGACACCACCGTGCCCGGCCTGGTCTTCGTCCTCATCTACACGATCAAGCGGGACATCCACGTCGCCGCGCTCGCCGCACTCGCCCTGACGGTGCTGCTCGCGGTGGCCAGGCTGGCCCGCAAGGAGACCCTCAAGCACGCCTTCAGCGGCGTCTTCGGGGTCGCCTTCGGCGCCGTCTTCGCGATGATGTCCGGCGACGCGAAGAACTTCTACCTGCCGGGGATGCTGTACACGCTGGGGCTCGCCGTCGTGTACGTGCTCTCCGCGATCTTCCGGTTCCCGCTGATCGGCGTGCTGCTCGGGCCGATGCTGAAGGAGAACCTCTCCTGGCGCACCCGCAACCCCGGCCGGATGCGCGCGTACACCAAGGCCACCTGGGCCTGGGGCCTGATCCTGCTGGCCAAGTCGGCGATCCTCTTCCCGCTGTACTGGTGGGGCGACGCCACCCAGCTCGGCTGGGTCAAGGTCGCCCTCGGCATCCCGCCCTTCCTGCTCTGCGTCTACCTGACCTGGATCTTCCTGGCCAAGGCGCCGCCACCGATCGACGTGATCGCCGAGATGGAGGCCGAGGAGGCCGCGGCCGAGCGGGCCGAACAGGAGCGCACGGCGGAGCGCGCGGTGCAGGACGCGGTGGCGGACAGCGTGCGCGCGCAGACCACCGACGCGGTCCTGGAGCGGCTGTCCACGGACCCGGACCGAGCCGGCCGGGACGGCTCGACGCGCTAGCGGGTACGGGGCCGTCCGGCCGGCGGGCCGGGGCCCGGGCCGCTCGCCCCGGGCGGTGGCCGCCGCAGGACACGACGAAGGCGCCGGGCGGACTGGAACCCCCAGTCCGCCCGGCGCCTTTCGCCATCCAGCGCGCCACTTCCGGCCCCTGCCAGCCGCTCCCGTACGACCCCGCGGGGCGTACGCCGCGCGAGCCCGTAGGACCGGAGCCGTACGACCGGAGCCGTGCGGACGGAAGGCGTGCGGACGCGGGCCCCGTGGGGTGGACGGCCGCTCCGCGTGGCCGGGCGGGTCAGTCCGGCAGGTCCGCGTCCTCGCGGCGCAGCGACAGCAGGTCCTCCAACTGTTCCTCACGGGCCTGGGCCGCCACGAACAGCAGCTCGTCGCCGGCCTCCAGGACGTCCTCGCCGCTGGGCGTGAGGACCCGGGTGCCGCGGATGATCGTGACCAGCGAGGTGTCCTCGGGCCAGGCCACGTCGCCGACCCGGGTACCGGCGAGCGCCGCCTCGGGCGGCAGCGTCAGCTCGACCAGGTTGGCGTCGCCGTGGCTGAAGCGCAGCAGCCGGACCAGGTCGCCGACGCTCACCGCCTCCTCGACCAGGGCGGACATCAGCCGCGGCGTGGAGACGGCGACGTCCACGCCCCACGCCTCGTTGAACAGCCACTCGTTCTTCGGGTTGTTGACCCGGGCCACCACCCGCGGGACCCCGTACTCGGTCTTGGCCAGTAGCGAGACCACCAGGTTGACCTTGTCGTCGCCGGTGGCGGCGATGACCACGTTGCAGCGCTGGAGCGCCGCCTCGTCCAGCGAGGTGATCTCACAGGCGTCCGCGAGCAGCCACTCGGCCTGCGGCACCCGCTCCACCGAGATGGCGGTGGGCGCCTTGTCGATGAGCAGGACCTCGTGCCCGTTCTCCAGCAGTTCCGCCGCGATGGAACGGCCGACCGCGCCCGCTCCGGCGATAGCGACCCTCATGCCGCCGCCTCCTTGTCCACCGTGCCGCGCCCGCGGCTGCTGCCCGTCCGGCCGGCGGCGCTGCCGCCGCGGCCCCCGTCACCCGCGCCCAGCGCGCGCACCCGGCTCACGAGCCGCCCTCCGGCCCCTTGGCGAACGCCGCCTCGACGGACTCCACCTCGTCCGTCCGCATCATCACGTGCACCAGGTCACCCTCTTGCAGCACGGTCTGCGAGGTCGGCAGGACCGCCTCGCCCAACCGGGTGAGGAAGGCGACCCGCACCCCGGTCTCCTCCTGGAGCCGGCTCACCTTGTGCCCGACCCAGGCGGGCGAGGTGTGCACCTCGGCCAGTTGCACGCCGCCGCTCGGGTCGCGCCACAGCGGCTCCGCGCCCGATGGCAGCAGCCGGCGCAGCATCTGGTCGGCCGTCCAGCGCACGGTGGCCACCGTGGGGATGCCGAGCCGCTGGTAGACCTCGGCGCGGCGGGGGTCGTAGATGCGGGCGGCGACGTTCTCGACGCTGAACATCTCGCGGGCCACCCGGGCGGCGATGATGTTGGAGTTGTCGCCGCTGCTGACCGCGGCGAACGCCCCGGCCTCCTCGATGCCCGCCTCGCGCAGGGTGTCCTGGTCGAAGCCGACGCCGGTCACCCGGCGCCCGCTGAAGCCGGCCCCCAGCCGCCGGAAGGCCGTCGGGTCCTGGTCCACGACGGCGACGGTGTGCCCCTGCCGCTCCAGGGTCTGCGCGAGCGCCGCGCCCACCCGGCCACAGCCCATGATGACGATGTGCATCGGCCTGTTACCCCGCACTCCTGGTCGGCGAGCCAGCTCGCGTGAAAACCCTGCTCATATCTTCCTTCCGGGCATACGGGGCGACAACGAGGCCAACGGCCCCGGCGACGACGGTACGCGGCAGGAGTGAGTGTTGTCCGGCCAGGCGTCCGGCACAACGGTAGCCGCAGTGCCCGCGGCCCCGGCGCCGCCCCTGCGCCTGGCCACCCCGGCTCCCGTGCCCCCGTGGGCGAGCGACCCCCGGGGCCCCGCGGGGGCGCGCCCCGGGGAGTGGCGTACGCGGGCGGTCATGCCCTGGCCGCTCGCCGCCCTCGTACACCTGGGTGCGCTCCTCCCACCGAGACGGCCCCACCCCATCTCTCAGATGGCCCGGCGGGCCGCCCCCGGCCCGCCCCGCCCTGCCCGCCTGGCATGTGCCCCGTGGCGTGATCGCATCGCCCGGTGTGGGCCGGTCGGAGGACGCCCCGGACCTGCGGCGAGGCGCGTGCGGCGGGGGTGCGGGCAGCGAAGATCGCCGGCTACGGCGGCATTGCCGGGACGTCGGGGCCGCTCCGCCGACCCACAGGGCACCCCCTCGGATCGCGTCAAGCACCCCGCTCGATCACGCCAGATGCCGTCCTGCCTGAGATCGTTCTGGCTAGGATGATCGCCCGTATTCCGCTTCAGCTCCGCGCGCCACCCACCCCCGTCGCTTGAGGACTTGATGACACAACAGATATCGGAGGTGGTGCTCTGGTGTGTCGCCGGTGCGCTGCTGGTCGTCGCCGTGCTGCTGCTGCGGCAGCGACAGATCGCGGCCCGTCTGCGGCAGCACAACGCCGCGCTTGAGGGCAGTCTGCGCGCCCGCGACGAAGAGGTGCGCCACCTGGTGGAGGTGCGGTTGCCGGCGGCCGGCGATTCCAGCCACCAGTCGCTCCCCGAACCCGGCCTGCTGGACGAGCAGTTGACCGGCACCGCGTACGCCTGGCACCTCCAGCAGGCCACCGAGCTGTTCGCCGGGGCCGTGGAGAAGGCGCAGACCCGGGCCGACCAGGCCGCCAAGGCCGCGCTCAAGGCGTCGATGCGCGCGCTCCAGGGGCTCGCGCACGAACAGCAGCTCGCCATCTCCGGTATGCAGGACCGGCACGACAACCCCGACGTGCTGCGCGACCTGTTGGAGATCGACCACGCCAACTCGCAGTTCGGCCGGCGGGCCCAGGCCATCGCCGTGCTCTGCGGCTCATGGCCCGGCCGCCAGCGCGCGGCCTCCCCGCTCTTGGACGTGGTGCGCGGCGCCACCTCCCGGATCAGGGACTACCGACGGGTGCGGGTGCACGCCCAGGTCGACATCGCTGTCGTCAGCCGGACGGTGGAGCCGGTGGTGCTCGCCGTGGCCGAACTCCTGGACAACGCGGCCCGCCACTCGCAGCCCAACACCACCGTCGAGGTCAACCTCCAGCCCGCGCACAACGGCGCCTGCGTCGTCATCGACGACGCCGGCGTCGGCATGGACGGCCAGGAGGTCGAGCGCGCCGCCCGGCTGCTGGCCGGCCGCCAGTCCGTGGACGTCTCCCGGCTCGGCGACCCGCCGCAGTTCGGCTTCGCCGCCATCGGCGTGCTCGCCGCCCGCTACGGCTTCAGCGCCTCGGTGGACACCCGCTCCCCGTACGGCGGTGTGCGCGCGGTGCTCTTCCTGCCGAGCGCGCTGCTCACCCACCTCGCCGACGACGCGCCCGGCACGGTCCCCGCGGCCCCCGCCCGGCCGGCGATCCCCACGGCCCCCGCGGCCGGCACCACCCCCCGCACCACCCCCCGCACCCACGCCGCGCCCGCCGCGCCGCCCGAGTCCGCCGAGGCGTCGGCGCGGGCGCACGACGAGCAGGAGGCGCCACCGACCGTCCACGGCGCGACCGCCGGCGGCCTGCCCAAACGCCGCAGGCGACAGCCGCTCCAGGGCCAGCAGGCCGCAACCGCCGCCCCCCAGCCCGCCGCCGAGCAGGCCCCGGCGCGCTCGGCGGCGGAGACGGCCCGGCGGATGGGCGCCTTCGCCCGCGGGACCAGGTCAGGGCGCGCCACCAACCCCAACGATGAGGAAGGGAACCCCCCGGCATGACCAGCGTGAACGATCACATGACCAACGACCTGGGCTGGATGCTCGACGAGGCCGTACGGATGCCCGAGGCCAGCCACGCCATCCTGCTGTCGGCCGACGGCATGTTGCGGGCCCACTCGCAGGGCATCGGCCGCGACGAGGCGGAGCGGCAGGCCGCCGCGCTCTCCGGGCTCCAGTCGATCAGCCGCAGCACCGCCGAGTTCTGCGCCCGGGAGACCACCCCCTGGCGGCAGACCCTGGTCGAGTTCGCCGACGGCTACGTCTTCCTGGTGGCCGCGGGACAGGGCGCCTACCTGGCGGTGTCGGCCACCGCCGAGGTGGACATGGAAGCCGTCACCTACCGCATGCAGAAGCTGGTGGACCGGCTCGGCAAGGAACTCACCAGCCCGCCCCGGCGCGGCGTCGCCGAGCAGGGCATCGGCAGCCCCGCATGACCTCGCCCCGGCGCGAGCGGGGACTGGTCAGGCCCTACGTCGTCACCGGCGGCCGGGCCTACCCGACCCGTAACACCTTCGACCTGGTCACGCTGGTCATCGCCCAGCACGACCGGCCGCTGGTCGACCTCGGTCCTGAGCAGCGGCGGCTGGTGGAGTTATGCCGGGGTGGCGCACTGTCGGTGGCGGAGGTGGCCTCGCACCTCGGGCTCGCGGTCAGCGTCACCAAGGTGCTCCTCGGCGACCTCGTCGACAGCGGACACATCGTCACCAGGGCCCCCATCCCCAGGGCCCAACTCCCCGAATCCCAGCTCTTGCAGGAGGTGCTCGATGGGCTCCGCGCTCGCCTCTGAGGACGTCTATCTGCGACAGACGGTCCGCACCGCGGTCAAGCTCCTGGTCGTGGGCCACTTCGCGGTCGGCAAGACCACGTTCGTCGGGTCCCTCTCGGAGATCAAGCCGCTGCGCACCGAGGAGACCATGACCCAGGCCGGCGCCCTGGTGGACGACCTCGCCGGGATAGACGACAAGTCGACCACCACCGTCGCCATGGACTTCGGCCGGCTCACCCTCACCGACCAACTCGTGCTCTACCTGTTCGGCGCGCCGGGTCAGAAGCGGTTCACCCGCCTCTGGCAGGACATGACGCAGGGCGCACTCGGCGCGCTGGTGCTCGCCGACACCCGGCGCCTTGACCAGTCCTTCGACGTGATGGGCCTGCTGGAGGAGCACGACCTGCCGTACGCGGTGGCCGTCAACCACTTCGACGGAGCGCCCCGCTACGACGACGAGGAGATACGCGAGGCGCTGGACCTGCTGCCCGACACGCCGCTGGTCACCTGCGACGCCCGGGACCGCACCTCGTCCACGCACGCGCTGATCTCCCTGGTGCAGTACCTCCAGGCCCGCCACGCCCACCAGAGCCAGGGCCTCGCCTGACCCCCCGCCCCGACGGGCCGGCCACCGCCGGACCGCCAGGGCGGCGCCAGCCCCGCACCACCCCGCACCCCCCCGGGCGCTGAGCCCGGCCCCGCCCGCATGCCCACCCCCCACCCCCGTCCGTACCCGTCCGCTCACCGCCCGCAGCCACCGCCGGCCCCCACCGGCCGGCGCGGCCCGGTGGGCGCACCCCGTCCCCTCACGATCAGGAGCACGCGTGACCTCTCACCCCGACGTCGGCTCCGGGCCGCCGCCCGGCTGCCCGGCCCACTCAGGACGGCCCAGTGGCGTGCCGATGTACGGCCCCGACTTCGCCGCCGACCCGGCCGCCGCGTACGAGGAGATGCGCCGCTTCGGCCCGGCCTCCCCGGTGCTGCTCGCCCCCGGCGTGGACGCCACCTTGGTCACCGGCTACCAGGAAGCGCTGAGCGTGCTGCGCAGCCCCGAGACGTTCGCCAAGGACCCGCGCCGCTGGCGGGCCCTGGCCGACGGCCGGGTGCCGATGGACAGCCCCGTCGTGCCGATGATGATGTACCGGCCGAACTGCCTGTTCGCCGACGGCGAGGAGCACCGCAGGCTGCGCCAGGCGGTCACCGACTCGCTGGAGCGGATCGACCCCAACGCGCTGCGCGGGTACGTCGAGGAGAGCGCCGACACCCTCATCGACACCTTCTGCGCGCGCGGCGAAGCCGATCTGCTCAATGACTACGCGCGTATCATCCCGCTGCTGGTCTTCAACCAACTCTTCGGCTGCCCACCCGAGTTGGGTGACCAACTGGTGGCCGGCATGTCCGGGATCTTCGACGGCGTGGACGCCGAGAAGGCCAACGCGCTGCTCACCCAGACCCTCATCGAACTGGTGGCGCTCAAGCGCGCCAAGCCGGCGGCCGACGTCACCTCCTGGCTGATGGCGCACCCCGCGGAGCTGTCCGACGAGGAGATGATCCACCAACTCGTCGTCCTGATGGGGGCCGGCACCGAGCCGGAACAGAACCTCATCGCCAACGGGCTGCGGCTGCTGCTCTCGGACGACCGGTTCGCCGGCAACCTGGCCGGCGGTAGCCTGCCGGTCGACGACGCCCTGGACGAGGTGCTGTGGGCCGACCCGCCGATGGCCAACTACGCCGTCCACTACCCGGTGCACGACCTGGACTTCTCCGGCCTGCGGCTGCGCGCGGGCGAGCCCGTGGTGGTCAGCTTCGCCGCCGCCAACACCGACCCCTCGCTCTCCTCCGACCAGCGCGCCGGCAACCGCGCCCACCTGGCCTGGAGCGCGGGCCCGCACGCCTGCCCCGCCCAGAGCAGCGCCCGGCTGATCGCATCGGTCGCCGTGGAGAAGCTGCTCGACCGGCTTCCCGACCTCGAACTCACGCGCCCCGTCGATGAGTTGGAGTGGCGCCCGGGACCGTTCCACCGCGCGCTCAGCGCGCTCCCCGTCCGCTTTCCGGCGGTCGCCGCCCCCACCGCGGGCGCGCCGACCGCAGCCGTCAGTTCAGCGCCAGCCAAGACCGACGAGACACCTGGAGAGATGCCATGGAACGCCAGTCCTGCCCCGTCGCCATCGACCCCACGGGCCGCGACATCCACGCCGAGGGAGCCGAGCTCCGCGCCCACGGGCCGGCGACGCTGGTGGAGCTCCCTGGCGGGGTGGTGGCGTGGGCGGTGACCCAGCAGGCCGTGATCAAGGACCTGCTGGCCGACCCCCGCGTCTCCAAGGACGCCCGCAAGCACTGGCCCACCTGGATCAACGGCGAGATATCGCCGGAGTGGCCGCTGTTCACCTGGGTCGCGGTGCAGAACATGTTCACCGCGTACGGGGATGACCACAAGCGGCTGCGGTCGCTGGTCTCCAAGGCGTTCACGCTGCGCCGCACCCAGGCGCTGCGCCCGCGCGTGGAGGCGATCACCACCGAACTGCTCGACGACTTCGAGCGCGCCGAGCCGGGCGCGGTGGTGGACCTGCGCGAGGCGTACGCGTACCCGCTGCCGATCCGGGTGATCTGCGAGCTGTTCGGCGTCACGGACCCCGCCCTGCGCGACGGGCTGCGCTCCTGTGTGGACAGCATCTTCCACACCTCGGCCGACCCGGCGGAGGTCACCCACACCTACACCGAGATGTACCGGCTGCTCGGCGAGCTCATCGCCGACAAGCGCGAACACCCCGGCGACGACCTGACCACCGGCCTGATCGCCGCCCGCGACGAGGACGGCGACTCGCGGCTGACCGAACAGGAACTCGCCGACACCCTGCTGCTGATGATCAGCGCCGGCCACGAGACCACCGTCAACCTCCTCGACAACGCCCTGCACGCCCTCCTCACCCACCCCGAGCAGCTCGCGCTGGTCCGGGCCGGCGAGGCGAGCTGGGACGACGTCATCGACGAGACGCTGCGCTCGCAGGCCCCGGTCGCCAACCTGCCGCTGCGCTACGCGGTGGAGGACATCGAGCTGGACGGCCTCACCATCCGCAAGGGCGAGGCGATCATGGCCGGGTACGCCGCGGCCGGCCGCGACCCCGAGGTGCACGGCGCCGACGCCGACCGCTTCGACGTGACCCGGGCCACCAAGGACCACCTCTCCTTCGGCCACGGCGTGCACTTCTGCCTGGGCATGTCGCTGGCCCGGCTCGAAGCGAGCACCGCCCTGCCCGCGCTCTTCGAACGCTTCCCCGACGTGCACCTCGCGGTCGCCCCCGACGAGCTGGTTCCGGTGGACTCCTTCATCTCCAACGGCCACCGCAGCCTCCCCGCCCGCCTGCACCGCCACCCCTAGGGAAAGTCAGGGGGCGCCGCTCACGGGTGGCGGGTGGGCGGCGCCCGAGCCGACCCCCTACGATCCTCTGCGTGTCCAAACTGACCGACCTGCCGAAACGGATCTTGATCGGCAGGGCGCTGCGCAGCGACAAACTGGGCGAGACCCTTCTCCCCAAGCGCATCGCCCTGCCGGTCTTCGCCTCCGATCCGCTCTCCTCCGTTGCGTACGCGCCGGGTGAGGTACTCCTCGTGCTCTCCGTGGCAGGCGCGTCGGCCTACCACTTCAGCCCGTGGATCGCCGCCGCGGTCGTCGTGCTGATGTTCACGGTGGTCGCCTCGTACCGCCAGAACGTGCACGCCTACCCGAGCGGTGGTGGCGACTACGAGGTCGCCACCACCAACCTCGGCCCCAAGGCCGGACTGACCGTGGCCAGCGCGCTGCTGGTGGACTACGTCCTCACGGTCGCGGTGTCCATCTCATCCGGCGTGGAGAACCTCGGCTCCGCGGTGCCCTTCGTCATCGAGCACAAGACGCTGTGCGCGGTCGGCACCATCGTGCTGCTGACCCTGATGAACCTGCGCGGGGTCAAGGAGTCCGGGAAGCTCTTCGCGATCCCCACCTACGTGTTCGTCGTGGGCGTCTTCCTGCTGATCGCCTGGGGCGCCTTCCGCGGCCTGGTGCTCGGCGACGACATGCACGCGCCCACCTCCGACTACGAGATCCACGCCGAGAAGACCGGCCTGGCCGGCTTCGCCCTGGTCTTCCTGCTGCTGCGGGCCTTCTCCTCCGGCTGCGCCGCGCTCACCGGCGTGGAGGCCATCAGCAACGGCGTGCCCGCCTTCCGCAAGCCCAAGAGCAAGAACGCGGCCACCACGCTGCTGATGATGGGCACCTTCGCCGTCACCATGTTCTGCGGGATCATCGGCCTGGCCATGGCCACCGACGTGAAGATGGCCGAGAACCCGGCCAAGGACCTGCTGCACGACGGGGTGCCGGTCGGTGCGGACTTCACCCAGGACCCGGTCATCTCGCAGGTCGC
Source organism: Streptomyces sp. 796.1 (assembly GCF_047525675.1). Lineage (NCBI taxonomy): Bacteria > Bacillati > Actinomycetota > Actinomycetes > Kitasatosporales > Streptomycetaceae > Streptomyces > Streptomyces sp. 796.1. Next base: position 39,326 of record NZ_JBLIWA010000035.1, read on the forward strand.
AGCGGCGGTCTTCGGCGACGGATCGTTCCTGTTCGTGGTGCTCGCCGCGGCCACCGCCCTGGTGCTGTTCCTGGCCGCCAACACCGCGTACAACGGCTTCCCGCTGCTCGGCTCGATCCTGGCCCAGGACCGCTACCTGCCGCGCCAACTCCACACCCGCGGCGACCGGCTCGCCTTCTCCAACGGCATCCTGCTGCTGGCCCTCGCGGCGGCCATACTCGTCTACGTCTACGGCGCCGACTCCACCAAGCTCATCCAGCTCTACATCGTCGGCGTCTTCGTCTCCTTCACGCTCAGCCAGATCGGCATGGTGCGGCACTGGAACCGCCACCTGAGCACCGAGAAGGACCCGGCCAAGCGCCGCCACATGATCCGCTCCCGGGCGATCAACGCCTTCGGCGCCTCCTTCACCGGCCTGGTCCTGGTCGTCGTCCTGGTGACCAAGTTCACCCACGGCGCCTGGGTCGCCCTCCTCGGCATGGTCATCTTCTACGTGACGATGAGCGCGATCCGCCGCCACTACGACCGGGTCGCCGAGGAACTCGCCTCCGACGAGGAGCCCGAGGACTCGGTCCGCCCCTCCCGGGTGCACGCCATCGTCCTGGTCTCCAAGGTCCACAAGCCCACCCTGCGAGCCCTGGCCTACGCCAAGCTGATGCGCACCGACCGGCTCGAAGCGATCAGCATCAGCGTGGACCCGGCCGAGACCAAGGCGCTCAAGGCGGAGTGGAGCGAGCGCGGCATCGACGTACCGCTGAAGATCCTCGACTCGCCCTACCGCGAGATCACCCGCCCGGTCATCGACTACGTGAAGAGCCTGCGCCGGGAGAGCCCGCGCGAGGTGATCAGCGTCTTCATCCCCGAGTACGTGGTGGGCCACTGGTACGAGCAGTTGCTGCACAACCAGAGCGCCCTGCGCCTCAAGGGCCGGCTGCTGTTCACCCCCGGCGTCATGGTCACCTCGGTGCCCTGGCAGCTCGACTCCTCCGAGGCGGCCAAGCTCCGCGCCCGCAAGCGCGCCGAATGGCACGCCCCAGGCGCCGTCCGCCGCGGCCCGGTCACCCGCCCCACGAAGCGGGAGAAGGCGGGCAGCGGGAAGTAACAGCGCGCTGCGCGGCACGCCTGCGGGCGGCTGCTGGTGCGGCACGCGCCGGCCGGGCCGCCGAGCCCCGGCCCGCCGGCGGCTCACGAAGCCCCGGGGGCCCGTCACTGCGGTGGCGGGCCTTTGGCGTGGTGGGGGAGTGGGGGCGTACGCGCCGGTGCGGGGTCCGGGCCCGGGGGGCCCGGGCGGGGCGGCGGGCTCGGCACCCGTGCGGGGCGGGCTCGGCTCTCGTGCGGGGCGGGCTCGGCCGGGGCGGTCGGTGCTGGCTGGGGCGGCCGGCGCCGGATGTGGGACGTAGACTGATGAGCTGGCGTCCTGCCGCCCCTCCCCGCCGCTACGGCAGCCCGGAGCCGCGTCCGCCGCGCCCCGCGCCACCAGTACCGACCACACTGTTCGCCCCGCTCGCCCGCCCTCCCGTCAGGAGCCACCCCGCCGTGACACACCGCACGAACCGCACGCACCGGCAGCGCCCGAACCGTCCGCGGCACTCCGCCGCGGGCCCCGGCTCCGCCACCGCGAACGGCGCCGCCACCAGCGGCGGCGCCGGTGCAGGTGCCGCTGTGGGTGCCGGCGAGGGCGTGGCGGCCGAGGCCGCGGAGCGCGGGCCCGCGGCCCGCTCGCTGGTCGGCGAGCGGTACGAGGTGGAGGTGGGCCCGGTCGCCCACGGCGGGCACTGCGTGGCCCGCACCACGCTGCCGGGCGAGGAGCGCCCGCGGGTGCTGTTCGTCCGACACACCCTGCCGGGGGAGCGGGTGGTGGCCGAGGTCACCGAGGGCGACGCGGACTCCCGCTTCCTGCGGGCGGACGCCGTGGAGGTGCTGACGGCGTCGCCGGACCGGGTGCCGGCGCCGTGCCCGTTCTCCGGCCCCGGCGCGTGCGGCGGCTGCGACTGGCAGCACGCGGCGCCCGGCGCGCAGCGCCGCCTCAAGGTCGAGGTGATCACCGAACAACTGGCCAGGCTGGCCGGCCTCACCCCGCAGGAGGCGGGCTGGAACGGCACGGTCGAGCCGGCCCCCGGCGACAAGCTCCCCAAGGGCGAGGTGCCGGCGTGGCGCACCCGGGTGCAGTACGCGGTGGACGATGAGGGCCACGCCGGCCTGCGCCGCCACCGCTCGCACGAGGTCCAGCGCATCGACCGCTGCCTGATCGCGGCGCCGGGCGTCAGCGAACTCGGCGTCGAGGCCCGCACCTGGCCGGCCGTGGCCGAGGTGCAGGCGATCGCCGCCAGCGGCTCCTCGGACCGCCAGGTCCTGGTGGAGCCGGTGCCCGGGGGCAGGCTGCCGATCGTGGAGCTCGACCGCCCGGTGTCGGTGCTGCGGATCGACGAGAACGACGGCGGCGTACACCGCGTCCACGGCCGCGGCTTCGTCCGCGAACGCGCCGACGGCCGCACCTACCGGGTCGGCTCGGGCGGCTTCTGGCAGATCCACCCCAAGGCCCCCGACCTGCTGGTGGAGGCCGTCATGCAGGGCCTGACCCCGCGCAAGGGCGACATGGCGCTCGACCTGTACTGCGGCGTCGGCCTGTTCGCCGGCGCACTCGGCGAACGGGTGGGCGACCGCGGCGCGGTCCTCGGCATCGAATCCAGCAAGCGCGCCGTCGAAGACGCCCGCCACAACCTGGCCGACCTGGACCGGGTCCGCATCGAACACGGCAAGGTCGAATCGGTCCTCCCCCGCACCGGCATCACCGAGGTCGACATCATCGTCCTGGACCCACCCCGCTCAGGCGCCGGCAAACAAACGGTCACCCACCTGGCAAGCCTCACCCCCCGCCGCATCGCCTACGTGGCCTGCGACCCGGCCGCCCTGGCCCGAGACCTGGCGTACTTCGCATCGGCGGGGTACAAGCCGCGATTCCTGCGGGCATTTGATGTGTTTCCGATGACTCATCATGTGGAGTGCGTGGCGATTTTGGAGCCGGTGGCTAAGGGGGCCTGACCTGTGGTTTTGCATTTCAGATGGTCAGCTCGACCTGTTTTCGCTTGCGGAATGCGTCGACTGAGGTCGCTTGTGCAGAACGCTCTGAGCTGCAGGTTCAAGGGCCGGCGTGGGTCTCGCGGCGACGTGGCGGTGCGCAATGCAGAATTCTTGACGCTCGGATGATGCTCGAATATCGGAAGCTTCAACCTCGGACCTCTCTGGTTCAGGGCCGCAGACCGGGACTGTTGGCGTGGGGCAAGGACTCCGGTTCGGGGGAGCGACTGCTCCTCGCCAGCGCGGCACTGCTGCACTCCGTCGCTCGCAATCACGCGCTGATCGACGGCAACAAGCGCACCGCCTGGCTTGCCACGCGTGTCTTCCTGCGGTTCAACGGCGTCAGCACCAGTACCGCCCCGCCTCCCATCTCCGTGGCTGGCCCGTTTGTCGAGGAAGTCGCGCAGGACAGCATCGATGTACTGGCTATTGCCAAGCGCCTGTCGGCTTGGCTCCCCGTTTCCTGACGTTTGACGTAGTGGGTACAGGACGGAATGAGGTTCTGGGAGCGGCGCTGGCTCCTGGCACTCCGCCGGGGGGCTGACCCGGTCGTTCAGCGGGTGGATTCGTATGCTTTCACGAGACGGGGCAGCGGGTCCGCTCGGCGCGAGAATGGCCTCCCACGCGTCTTCCCGTTTGGGCGGCACGCAAGGTCCACATTGGCTACGGCGGTCTCTTCCTAACCAACACCCGCCCCGGCCTTCCCAGCGGTCACGGAACCACTATCCGTGCTCCTCGCGGCCCCCGTGCGCACTGATCCGGTCCTCTCGCCTCCAACAAGCTGTGTCTGCGGTGTCCACCGTCCACGTCCACAGCTTGGAGAGACAAGGTGCCGGAGGAATGGATACGGGCTTTCGTGGCGGACTCTGGATCCGAGCGCAGGGAGCGTCTGCGGGTCAGCGGCACGGAGGTGCCCATCAGCCTGCTGGTGGTGAAGCTCGTGGAAGATTCGGGGCGCGCTGGAAGTTGAGGCCTCGCCTTGATCCTGAGTATCCCTTGCCCAAAGCCCTGGTGCGTCCGGACTACGCGGTGGAGACACCGGGACGCATCACCGGCTTCCTGGAACTGAAGGCGCCAGAGCACGGCGACACGCCCGACGGCTTCATGAAGCGGGACAGGGAGCAGTGGGAGCTGATGCGCGAACCGCGGTGGCCCGGTACCGGTCCGGTTCCTGCGGGCGCAACTCGGGCGCGCAGGCGCGCCCGGACGAGGGCTCGTGCGGCGGTGAGACAGTCGTGGTTCTCGTCGGTGGCCTCGGCAGCGTCGAAGGCCGGGATGCCGCCCAGCTCGTGCTCCGCGTCGTCGAAGTTGTCCATCCTGGTCTTCGGTGCGTAGGACGCCGTGTAGGCGTCGCTTCCCCGGCCCTGCCGGTCGGGAAGATTGGGTGGGTGCCAGTCCTTCGTGCCCACGACGACGAGGACCTTCGGGGTCACCTCGCGAAGGCGGTCGTGGCGAGCGGTGCATAGGGCTGGGCCGCTGGGTCGTTCAGAGCCGCGCCCCGGCCGGGCGCGGCGATCATGACGCGGGCGCCGAAGCGTGCGTCGACGGCTCACCGGCAGGTTCGGGGTTGACGGGCGCGCTCGCCGTAACTCGAGTCGGTGATCGCCAGCGGGTTCACGAACTGGCCGACGCGCGGGCTATCGGCCGCCGAACCGCTCGGCGAAGGGAGGGCATCCCTTCGCCCTCCGATTGCCAGGAAGCCGTGGAGAACCGCGCGGCGCACGTCGCGGCGAACGGCCCGTCGTAGCAGGCAGGGCCGTGCGGCTCCGTGGCCAATGCCACGGAGCCGTACGTTGGTTACCGTCAGAAGCCGACGCTTGGATTGTCCGTGTCCTCTTCCGGGTCCACGCTGTACAGCGGGCGGTCCTCGATGCCTAGGGCGCGCATCAGCTCGTTGGTCGGAATCCTGTACCTACGTCCGATGCGGAGGACGGGGCAGGGGAACTGGTGCTCGCGGATCAGCCGGTACGCGGTCGTCGAGCCGATTCCGAGTGCTCGTGCCGCCGTGCGCAGGTCCACTGCGACGGGCAGGTCGAACATCTCCGTGAAACTGAGGCGGCCCTCTGTCGGGTCCTTCACCCTCGCCTCCCCGCAGGGCGGACCGGCCGGGTATCCGCGCGGCGCCCGGGCCGTCGCCTCCTCCCGGGGCTGTGACCCGCCGAACGGTCTTGTGACCCGTCGTTGGTGTCGATGAAGATTCCCTGTCGGCGTAGATGGTCCGGGCGCACCCGGAAACGCAGCGGTGCGCACAGCCCGTCCGGGCCGTCTGGACGGTCGACCCGTACGTCCAGGCGCTCCGCCACCGGAGCATCCGCCTCTTCGCCGGACGCAGCGAGAGCGCGCTCCTCGGTGATGCGTTCGATCTGGGTGGAGGGAAGCTCCCGCAGCCCTTCCCGGGCGAGATGCCACGCCCTGGCGCGCGCCGCGTGCAGCAGGGAGGAGTCGGTGAGACAGCTCGCGCCGTCCCGATCCGCCAGCTTCTCCAGGAGAGCCAGGACCATCTCGGCCTCCACGTCCGACCGGTCGGCCCGCAGGCGAGTGCAGACCCGGTGGACCGTCCCGGTCAACCGGGGCAGGGCCAGCCAGATCGCCAGGAGTTTCCCCGTGCTGTCTGGAGTCAGGTCGCTCTGCGCCGTACGGATGACCTCCTTCCAGATCGTGGTGGCGAACTGCGGGTCGGAGCCGGGGCCGTACAAGGCCTCGTGCGTCTCGGCGGCGGTCAGTCGGACCGGATCAGCCTCGTCGGCGTCCGTGGGGACGAACACGAAGACCGCGTCACTGGTCCGGGGATCGTCGAAGTGCCGCCTCACCGAGGCGAACGCACTGCTGTGCAGTGGATACATCAGGAAAGGTCCTCTCTTCGAACTGTGGAAACCCGAGTCCGGAGGTGCTGGAGATACCGAGATGTTTGACGAGGTGGGTCCTGTGGGGGCGTACGGCCTCATATCCGTGTCAAGCGGAGGTGAGTCCCACCAGCCTCACTTTGATGCGTGAGCATGCGGTAGTGGTCTTCTCGACCAGGTAACGCCGTCTTTGGCCGCGAGCGTGTAGCAAGCGCGGCAGCCAGGCCGCGAGCTCGCTGGTGACGAAGTCCGCGAGGCTGGTGGGTGCCCGTACAGAACGGGCACCCACGAACTGTTGAGCTCAGGCGGTCTCGGAAGACGAGTTGTCCGGCGCCTCGGTGGGCGGGGTCGCCGGGGTGGGGTCCTCGGTCCGGACGACCGCTCGCCGGCGGCGGCTCGGCGGCCAGTCGGGAGACTGGCGCAGACGGGCTGCCCGGCGGTTGCGCTGACGGCTGTTCATCGGGTTCGCGGTTCCTCTCTGATGAGTCGATGGATGACTAAGCCGCCGTTTCGTGCTTCTGCGAGCGGCTGGTGCCATCGTGCCCGGGGGCGAAGCGGGGCCGCAGAGCGAAAACTGAGGGATAACTGAGCCCCCGGGGGGGCGTGAAGAAGCAAGCGCGTGTGAAGCGGCACGGCGCGGCGCACGGATGAAGGAGCGCCGGCGAGGGGCCGGATCACCGGCTGCGGCGCGGTGAGGGGGAGGCGATGGAGGGGTACGTGCTGGGCCCGGTGCGAGCCGAAGGGGGCGGCGGCAGGAGGGTGGTCGAAGGGTCGAAGGTGGCGGCCCTGTTCGCGCTCCTGGTGACCTCGCCAGACTGCCGATGTAAGAGGAAGGACATCGCCGAAGTCCTCTGGGAGGGCGTTGAGGATGTCGGCGATCTGGTTAACCGCGTCGTCGCCGACCTGCGGAAGCGGCTGGGCCAGGAGTTCGTGCCCCATAGCGGCAAGTCGGGTTACTGCACGCTCCGTGTGCCGGTGGGTGACGTCGACCTGCTCCGTTTTCGCGAAAAGGTGAGGCAGGCTGAGGGACTGACCTGCAAAGCGCAGTTCGAGCTGCTCGGCGCGGCCTTGGAGGAGTGGGACGGCGAGGACGAACCGCTCCACGGACTGTCCGAGGCCGGCTTCCTCTTGCGTCGGGAGGAGCTAAGGGCCGAGTTGATGGCCGCCGTGTACGCGCGACTGGACGCAGCCCACAAGTCTAGGGAGGTCAAATGGCTGCGCGAGGAGACGGAGAAATGGTTCGAGCGCGCGCCGGAACTACCTCAGATCTTCCGATTCTACCTACTCGCCCACGCAGACTTGCCGGAGTCCCGACGTGAGCGGCTCATCAAGAAGTGGGAGAAGCGCAACGGAAGAGCGGACGTCGATGTACAGAGCGCCATCGACCAAGTCCGGGGAGAGGGCCGCCGGCCGGGCGGGGCGCTCCTGCCCCCTGTTCCCGACCAGTTGCCCGGCGGCAGGCGCAAGCCGATCGGGCAGGACGAGCTGATCGGTGACCTCTTCGAGGCCGTGTGTGACGAACAGGACGCCGGCAATCTGGCGCTGGTCCTGATCAGCGGCATGGCGGGCGTCGGGAAGACCACGGTGGCCGAGAACCTCGCCGGTCGGCTGCGGGAGCGGTTTCCCGACGGGGTGCTGCGCGGCGAACTGAACGGATTCGCCGACGGAGATGTGCGGCCCGCCGAACCGGACGAGGTCCTAGACGGCTTTCTGGCCGTGCTGCCGCCCTACACCACGGTGACCGGAACGGAGAGCAAGAGCAACGCGCTGCGGTCGGCGCTGGCCCACCGGTCGGTGCTCATCGTCCTCGACGACGCGCTCAGCGCCCAGCAGGTGCTGCCGCTGCTTCCCGGAGACGGTACCTGCGCCGTGATCGTCACCAGTCGTAATGACCTCTTGCGGCTGCAGTCCGAGAGAAAGGTGCTGTTCCGCAAGATGGAGCCGCTGCGCGAGGCGGACGCCCTGGAGGTGCTCCAGGAGAAGGTGTCGGCCGGGGACCGGGCCAAGCACGCCGTGCCCTTCAGCAAGCTGGTCCACCTCTGCGGTCGGCTGCCGTTGGCCCTCGTGGTGGTGGCCCGGCTCTTGGAGATGGGTGCGCGTCCGCTGCATACCCTCCCTGCCCTGGTACGGGAGATGGAGAAGGAGTTGGAGCGGGCGAGGCTGGACACCCTGGACCTGCCCGAGCACGAACTGTCGGTCCGCGCCGCGCTCAACTGCTCCGTGCGCGTGCTGAATGAGGAAGCCCGGCTGCTGCTGTGGCAGCTCGCCGTCCATCCCGGGCCCAGCGCTTCCTGGGAGGCGGTGATGGATCTGGGGCGGGCAGTGGATGAAGGTACCCGCACCGACCGGGCCCTGGTGGACCTCGTGGCTGCGAACCTGGTGGAACATCACGGCGACCGCTACGGGCTGCACGACCTCGTGCGGGCCTTCGCCCTTCGGCACGTGCGGCCGGTGCCGGACGGAGAGAACGCGGAGATCGAGCAGGCCACCGTACGACAGGTGTTGGAACACCAGCTGCACAACGTCCGCGCCTGCGACCGGGTGCTCGACCGCGAGCGCACCCTGCCCACCGGCGAGCCCGGAGCGGTCAGGGTCACCGACCCTGCGGACCTTGCGGAGGCGATGGCGTTCCTGGACGAGGAGTACGCCACCGTCCAGCGAGGCATTCACTTGGCAATCAAACGGCGTATCGACCGGTACATATGGCTGCTTCCGATGGCCCTAGTCATCTACCAGTGGCGCCGTCGCCTGCTCGATGATGCGCGGCAGAACCTCCGGTACGCCGCCGAGGCGGTGGAGGCCGTCGCTGGTCCAGTCGATTGCGCCATGGTCCACCGGTCACTGGCAGGGACCCACTGGCGGCTCAGTGAGTACGACTTGGCGGTGGGCGCCCTGCGCAGGGCCGTCTGGCTCAGCGAGAAGGACCGCAGCACGGAAGGCCGGCTGAGTCTGGCCCGTACGCTGCACCGGCTCGGGCTCACCCTGCGCAAGCAGGACGACTTGACGGGAGCGGAAGAAGTGCTCCGCCGAGCACTGGAGTTGTGTCGGGAGGTGTCCGACCGGGTCGGGAAAGCGGCGGTTTTGAACGTCCTCGGCGCGATCCACCTAGACCGGGGCGAGCACGAGCGGGCGCTCCGTCGGTGCGCCGACGCTCTGGGCGTGGTGGAGTGCACGACAGAGCGCAGCGGTCTGGCCGATGTGCTGTTCACCCTGGCCAAAGTGCACCTGGCCCGTTCTGAACGGGACGAGGCCATCACCCTGTACCGGCAGGCCTCCGACATCTACCGCGAACAGGAGAACTGGCCCAACGAGGACAAGGTACGGATGCTCTTCGCTGACGTCCTGGTGTCCGTCGGCGACACCGACGCGGCGGTGCGGGAGCTGGAGAGAGTCATCGTGCTGCGTGAGCTGATGCACGGTGAGGGGGTGCGGGAGGTCCGGGAGCGGCTGGAAGCGCTGAGGTGACCCGCCCGGGCGGCGGCCGTCGGATTACTGTCAAAGCCGGGGCGGATGTGCGCGATAGTACTCGGTCGGGTCCGGGCGCAGGGGCTTCGATGGCCGTTGCGAGCCGAGCTGAGGTAGGAAGCAGCGGAGCTGATCGAACACTTCACGGACATCCGCGGGGCGCTCCGTCGCCTTCCACCGGACCATCCACAGCGCCAGGGAGGCGAACTCCGGGGGTAGTTTGGCGAGCCGGTCGGCCGGCAGCACCGGGGTGCCCTCTTCCGCCCGCTCGTCCTGCCCGCCGTAGGGCAGGCGCATCACGGTCATCTCCAGCAGAATGCAGCCGAGTGCGAAGATGTCCGCTTGCCGCGTCAAGCCTGACGGGCACGCGTCGGACTGCTCGGGGGAGGCCCAGCCGCGCGTGCCGCGTGCGTATTCCGTCTCCTGATCCGCCACGACCGCGTGGCCCATGTCAATGAGCCGGAGACGGCCGTCTGGCTGCACGATGACGTTCTCGGGCTTGAGATCGCAGTGCACCAGATTCCGGTCGTGGACTTCTGCCAGAATTTCGCACAGCTGACCGATGGTGGCCGCAATGGTCCCAGGATTCTTAACGGGCAGGGCCGCCGACAGGACTTTCTGCAGTTGGTGCCCTTCGACAAATTCCATGACCAGGCACCGGCGTCGCCGGTGTGTCCCCGTGGCGATGACTTCGGGAATCGCCTGGATTCCCGTCAGCATCATCATGCGTGATCCCTCTTTGAGGAGTTCATTGCCGGCCCAATGGAAATCGCTCTCGGGCCCGAGGTCTCGGGCCTTCTGGAGCTTCAACGCCACCTTCTGTCCCCTGTTGCGGTCACGCCCGAGGAAAAGGTCGCCTTGGCCGCCGTCGCCGACCATGTCCAACACTTCGTAGCGCCTCTCCACATCGCCGATCTCCTCGATCTCCCTCACGGCCATCCACCTTTCCTCCGTACGGGAATGGAGCATGAAATGTCACAGCCATGGCTGCCCCCTGACGGGGTGACCCGCACCTCCGAAGTCATCACGGTATCCGCCGGAATGTTCAAGGGGGGAGAGTTCCGATGCCCCGCCGCTGACGCTCTCAAGACCCGCGGCTACCAGACCACCGACCCCGTACCGCGCCGCCGTGAGAGGTTGGAGCACTTCGCTCTGGGCCCCTTCATGGCTGCCTGCGACATCCGTTCGGAGCCTGCCGGCAGCCCGCCTCGGACACGTACCAGGCCCCTGCACGACGGTCTGCAGACCTGGTCGGAGCACGGCGTGCAGATGTACGAGTCGGCCTTCCCCCCCGATCCGGAACGTCCCCTGCACGAGGTTCCCGAGTCCTGGACATACCGCTACCGGCTGTCTGTCCCCGACCCGCGCGACGCCCAGGAGTACCGCCTCACCGTGTGGGGCCGCTGCCTGGCTTCCTCGGACGGTGCCTACCGCGAGCTTCGTCTGCCCGTGCACCGCCTGCGGGACTTGCCGCCCGACGGCTTCACCGCGGTCGTCGCCCTGGTGCTGGCCGAGGGCGCCCCCGGACCGTTGCCGGAGCACGTACGGATCGTGGAGTTCGCGCTCTTCGACGGCCGTACGCGGGAGCTCTTCGCGGGGAGCCGGGAAGAGGCGCGCGCCCGGTACCGCGAACACGGCCCCGCCGCCTTGGCCGGCGTACTGGATGGACGGGAATACCGCCCGGGGTCAGCCTGTGGCGGATGCCCCTACCTGCCTGTGTGCCCGGCCCTGCGCACAGCGCCCGGACTGCTGGGCATCGAGGCGCACGACCGACCCCGCCGCACTTGGTCGGTCACAAGCGGGCGGGCCTACCGAGCCTGCCCGGCGCGTGACCACATGCGCCGACTGCACCTGCCCATGGCGGACTCCGTCGAACGCGAGGTGACGGCCGAGCGTGGCCGGGCCTTGCATGCTTGCCTCGCCGAACGACACGCTCACGGATCGCTTCGGCCCTGCACGGTTGAGGTTCCCGAGGAGTGGGTCCCGCAAGGATTCGACCTGCCCTCAGATGAACGCGCACTCGGCGCCCTGCTGTTGCGGCGGCACGCCGCGGTATGCCCGCTGCGATACGTCGGGGGCGGCACGGATGTGCGGACCGAGCCCCGGGTGGTGAGGCACGACACCACCGCCGACGTGGTAGTCCTGGCCGCGCCCGACCTGCTCTACCGGGATGCCGGGTCGTGGGTGTGGCGCGAGACTAAGACCTCCGTCACCGACTGGCGGTCCGACCGCCCCCTGCTGGAGCGTTATCCGCAGTTGGCCCTGGCCGTCGTGTTGATCGCCCGCGGTGACCTGGGCGGTGAACCGTTCCGTGCCCGGGTCGAGCTAGAGGTGCTGCGCCCAGGCGGCGCCGACCTGGAGATCATCGATCCCTTTGCCCCGGCCAATCGGGTCACCGCGGAGAAGGTACTGCGGGCGATGGTGGCCAACTGGCACGGTGACGACCAGTACGCGGCCCGGCCCGGACGCTCCTGCGAGCGGTGCGAAGTGGCCCGCTGGTGCACGGCGTCGTCCGTCAGCGAGGCCGCGGCATGAGGGCGGGGTCGGCCGGCCGGGCCAATCGGCCGGACGCCGGCGAGGCGCCCGAGGGCGTGGGCAGCGACTTCTTCGGCGAACTCGCCCGCATGGTGGTGGCTCTCTCCGAGGTCCAAGGGCTCCGCTCCTTCACCCTGCCCTATCCCGGCCTCGCCCAGCGGGCGCTGGATCACACGGTGATGCGCTGCCTCGAAGCAGGGGAGCCGCCGCCGAGGAGTCTTCCGGAGCTGTGGGAGTGGTGCCGGACCAGGCCGTCCGACCACTCACTCTTCGCGGTCCCCTCCTCCCTGATCTCGCCGGGCACCACGTTGGTGCACCGGGTCGGCCGGTTGCCGACCCGATCGTGTCTCGAGGTGGCCTCGCACGGACCGGGTGGAGGCGTGGCGGCACACGCCCGCGCGCTCCTCAGGGACCTGCACGCACGGAGTGGAACGGAAGAGTACTACCAGCAGTGCCGGGCGTTCCTGGCGCGTCACCCGGTCGTCCACCAGCAGGACCGCTTCGCGCCGGGTTGGAACAGGGCGGTCTGGAGGCGGGTCAAGAACCTCTACGGTCCGTTGCCCGAGTTCCTGCTCGTCGACGGAGACTTCCTGTACTGCCCCTCGTGCAGGCTCCCCGCGCTGCCCCGGGACAGTGCCGTGTTCGTACCCGGACCGTCCGGTACCGGCGCGGAAGTCTGGTGCGAGGGGGAGAACTGCCCGCGCGACGCCCCTCCGCGGCTCATCCGTGAGCCGGACCAGGCGTGGATCCTGCAGCGCTCGCTGCGGTGGTACCTCGTACTGCCGCACCGCACCGACGAAGCCGTCCGGGAGGAACTGGAGCGCGCCGAAGTCGCGTACGAGACCCTGCCCGGTCTTCTGCCCGCCTACCGGCTCTGGGACACCGGCCCCCGCATCGTGGACATCCAGGTGTACGACCGCCTGCAGCCGGCGCTCCTCGCAGCCCATTTCACCGACAACACACCCCTCGCGGACCGCACCCTCGTCGTGACCCCCAACACGCTCGCCGGACGGGACGGCTACCGGCAGGCCTTCACCGACGCCCTTCCCGCGCTCCTGCGGGACCGGCTGGTGCTCACCACGCCCATGGACCTCGTGCCTGACCTGGGGCAGGCCCGGCGAGAGGAGAAGGACGATGCGTAGTCTCACCCCGCCCCTGACCGACGTGTTCAACGCGCTCAAAGCATTTCTGGGGCCCTCCGTGCCTCAGCCCGCGCTGGAGGCCCTCTGCCAGGTCGAACTGGGCCTGTACCTCCAGCAGAAGATGATGCCGGGTAGCCCCGCGGGCAGCGCCTGGGTGCTGTTCAGCGGGTACGGGTTCGCCGAGGCGCACCGGGCACCGCTGCCATCCGATGCGGCGAAGACCCTGCGTATCGCCAGGTACTCGCTGTGGACGCTGCGCCGGAGCCGTACCTGGCTCGAGGCGCTGGACACCTACCAGAGGTTCGACCCCAGGGTGCGCGCCTACGATGTACCGGACGCCGAGACACCCGTTGCCCGCCGAGACCTCTCCGTCGCCGGCGACCGCTGCTCTGTCTACGAACAACTGCTGCGTGCCGCACCGCCGCTGGCGGGCAAGCGGCTGCCGGTCGCGGGTCAGGGCCCGCACGCCTTCCCCGTCAGTCGCACCATGGCCGTCGTCGACCTGCCGCCGGTCCCCCACATCCCCCTCGTCGCCCACGACATGGACCTGGAACCGGCCGGTGGCGGCAAGCCCTTGATCTTCACCAGGGAAGACCTGGAACGCACGGCGGCGGAGATGGACGCCCAGCACGCTCGCTCCGGCAAGGGCCGGGCACCACGGTGGCTGGAGCGGTTACGGTCGTTCGACCTGTCCACCAAGGAGAACGGAATCTTCCACAAGGCGAGGAAGGACGAGAATTTCACCTTCACGATCGACGGCATCCAGCACCTGCTCGGCATCGTCGGCGCTGGCAAGAGCACACTGCGCGACATCATCGCCGTCCATCTCGCCAAGCTGGGCAAGCGCACCACCGTCGTCGTCACCGATGTCGCGGAGGTGTTGAAGCTCGTCCGGCTCTACGACCTCTACACCGACGGCGCCGCCGCACCCGTGCTCGGCTCCTCCGGCCGCGAGCGGCACGCCCAGCGACTGCACCGCCGGCTGGCGGGCCGGGGCGAGCACCGACTGCTCGCCCACGACGACCCCGCCTTCGCCTACCTCGGCACGTCATGCCTGCTCAACGTCAGACGGCAGGGCGCCACATCGACGACCGAACCACTCGCCTACGGCGAGGCACCCTGCTCCGGGCTCCGACCCCCGTCGGCCCTGCGCCGTACCCCGAACGACAGACGGCACTCCGAGTGGCAGAAGCGGGTGACAAGCTGCCCGTACTGGTCCGCCTGCCCCCGTCACTACGGAGCCCGCACGCTGGTCGATGCCTCGATCTGGGTGGCCACCCCGGCCGGGCTGATCGACGCCTCGCCGCCCCGCCCTCAGAACGGCGAGCGCATCCGCTTCCTCGAACTCGCCTGCCGCCGTAGTGACCTCGTGATCATCGACGAGGCCGACCGTGTCCAGATGCAGCTCGACCGGACTTTCGCACCCGCCGTGGTCCTCGCCAGCGACGAGGACAAGGGCCTCATCGACCAGCTGAGCCGGCACAAGATCCGGGAACTCGCGGCCGGCGGACGCACCCAGCTCTCCGAACGGGACGTTGAGACCTTCGCCGCCGCCCTCAACACCGCAGGCGCGGCCACCGACCGGCTGTACGCGATGCTCGTCGCTGGGTACGAGCTGCGCAAGTGGGTGCGGACGGGCTACTTCAGTGCCTGGACTCTCCAGCTGGGGCTCCTCGACGAACGCTACGAACTCCCCGACGGCAGCGGTCGGGACCACCCTCACCATGCCCCCCGCGAGGCTCTCGGGAAACTGCTCGACGCGTTCCGGGACAACCCGTTCGGTGACCGTCACCGTAGGACGGAGGAGGACTTCAGCCGGCTGACCGCCCTCCTCAACGAGCTGCTCCACACCGGCAATCCGGAGAACACCCGGCGCCGCCTCACCGAGGTCATGGACGAGGTCTTCGCCATCGACCCGAAGTACATGGCTGCCCGGCAGCGGAAGTACCAAGAGGCGTACGACGAGTGGCGGCGCGAGGCGGAGGAACAAGAGAAGAAGCGCGGACGCCGCAGGAAGCCCAAGCCTCCGCCCCAGGCTCCCGAGGAATGGCGGAAGCAACTCGCGGAGCGGTTCGAGTTCACACTGTTGCTCAGCGCCCTGGAACCACGGCTCGCCATGATCAACGCCATGTGGTCCCGCGTCGAGGCGGCCCTCAGCCTGGGCTTCAACACGATGTACCGCCGGCCGCTCGACTACGGCCCGATGGTGCCCGAGGCCCCGATGGGCAATGTGCTCGGCTTCCAGTTCCAGGTCCCAGGTGAGGACAAGGGCGGAGTCCGCAGTGGCGAACTGACCTTCTTCCGGTGCAGCGGCGTCGGACGTGAGCTGCTGCGCGCCATCCCCGACCTCACCTCCGTCGACGGCAGGCCCGGTGCTCACTTGCTGCTCATGTCGGGCAGCAGCTGGGCGGGCGCGTCCAGCCGCTACCACGTCTGCGTCCCGGTCGGTGTGGTCATCGAACCGCCGGCCGAGGTGACCGAACGCATCGCCAACGAGAGCTCCATGCGCTTCGAGTTCATCGACGACGGCGACGAGAAACTGCGCATGTCGGGAACCCATCCGGACGACCGCCCGGAGAAGCTGCGCCGCATCGCGTGCCATCTAGGTGAGGGCGGAGACGAGTACGAGGTCACTGAAGGTGGTCCGCTCCAGCAGGAGTTGCTCTCTCTTCCTCCAGGGCGCGACCAGATCCTTCTGCTGGTCGGCAGCTATGCCGAGGCACGTGTGGTGGCCGACACACTGCACAACCTCAACGTCCGCTGGCGCAACAAGGTGCTGTGCCTGGTGTCGGACGACGAGGAAATCACCGCGGAGGACGAGGCGCCGTCCGCCTACCACGCCCGATCACTGCGCCGGGGCGACGTCGAGCACCTGAAGGACCTCGATGCGGACATCCTGGTGGCGCCCCTGCTCGCGCTGGAACGCGGCCACAACATCCTCAACGAGGACGACGAGGCGGCCATCGGCACGGTCTACTTCCTGGCACGGCCCCATCCGCACCCAGAGGACCTCCACCTGGCCGTCGATGCCATCAATGACTGGGTCGTCCGTGCCGTCACCGGCGGTGACTTCGCCACCCTGATCCAAGGAAAACCCACCGTCGAGGAAGGAGCGGAGGAGTTCCGCCGCCTCGCCCGTTCGTACTGGTACCAGGTACTCGCCCGTTCGATGGCGTGGAGCCGTCTCGACGACGACGTACGGGAACAGGTCACCTGGGACATGCTGGTCCTGTTGTGGCAGGTGATCGGGCGACTTGTACGCGGTGGCGTACCGGCCCGGGTGGTCTTCGTCGACGCCGCCTTCGCCCCCAACCGCGGCGCCGTACCGGCGCGGCCCGACACCCCCGAATCCAGTCTGCTGCACAGCGTCCTCGCCGTCCTGGACCCGTATTTCGACGGCGGCACGACGACCGCGGAGGAGCAGTTCATCGTCCGCGCCCTGTACGCGCCACTGCGCAGCATGCTCACCCGCCTGCTTGCCGCAGCACCCGCCCACCCATAAGTACCGAGCCCCTGTCCCAGGAGGTAATTCCGTGTACCACCACATTCGCGTCGCGGCCTACGAACCCGACCCGCTCCACGAACCCTGGCGGGAGGAGATGAAAGTGCTGCGGCTCGGCGAGGACCTGCACGCCGAGCTCACCGGGATGCATGCCGAGGCGGACAAGAAGTCCGTCCACCCCCACCGGCTCCCCGTGCGCAGGCTCAACTCCCTGCTCCAGGCGATGGCGCCAGGCGTCATCGCGACCGGCCGCAACGCCGGGATGGACGGCCGTCTGCCGTGGCTCTACGCGAGGGAAGCCGTCCCGCCGGACGTGCTGGCCCCGGTGGTAGGAGCTTGGGCGGCGGGCATGTACCGGGAGGACGACGACTCGGAGGACGCCGATCTCGAAGAGAGGCTCCGCTCCGGTGACCCGGCCGAGATGGCACGTCTGCCCCACTGGGAGACGGAACCGGTCGACCTCGCCGAGAGCGTGCTCTCGGCGGGCGGAACCGCCGAACCCGCCGTGCGGCTCTACAGCTTGCTGCCCGAGTGGATCGCCTTCCGGCTGGTCACCAGGACGTTCCGCACGAGCGGCACCCCGCTCCACTTCCGCGTCGAGAGCTCGGGTGACGGCGCGCGACTCGTCTCCTGGCCGCCTCAGCGATACGAGCGCCGTCGGCAGACCTGGTACTACTCGGCCTGCCTCACCATCACCGTCCACACCGTGCCGTTCGCCCCGCGGTTCCGCGTCCATGTGTCCACCCAGGTACGCCGGTGGGCCACCCGACTGGACGTACGCCCCCACCAGCTCGGCGGTACGACCGTCCTGCTCGACGCTCCACTGCCGTGGCCGGAAGGGCCGGACCGGGGCCACCGGCTGATGGTGAACACGCTGGGCTACGACCGGCGGTCGAAGGAACTGGCCTGGCGCCGGCACAGCCCCGCACCGCTCGTGCCCGAGCTGGACATCGTGCGCAACTATCCCCGGCCCGAAGCGCTCTTCTCCGACCCCGAACGCTGGATCAACGGTTCCGGGGACGTGGCCGCCGGCATCGTCTACCACCCGTCGATCGGCCCGCACGAGGTCGGACCCGGGCTGATGCCACGAGAGCGGGCGGATCTGGACGCCTGGGTCGAGGAAGGGTTGCGCCCCCTGCTGACCCGGGTCCCCGACCTCACGCGCGTCTCCCGGAGCAACACACCCTCCCTGCTGCCCCGTTCCGGCGCCGGACGCGGCCCGGGCGTCCGCGACGCCCAGCTGGCTCTGCAACGGCGGGTGGCGCTGACACGCGCACTGAACGGCCGCCCCCTGGAGATCGACGTCTTCTGGCAGTCCCCGGAAACCCGTGCGGCGCTGCTCGCCGAGCTGCCCAAGCTCATTGGTCTTCCCGCCGGGCAGCAAGTGACGTCGGCCGACGGGGAGACCTGGCAGTGGCAGTGCGAGGGGGTCGACATCCGCGTCCGGGCCCGGCCCGCGGGGCCCTTGGCCGACGTCCTGCCGACCACCCGAGCCCGCGGGCGCCTCAGGGCCGTCCGGTTGGCCGAGGCCATCGAAGGGCGCTGCGGGCTCGTGGCGGACTGGGCGGACCCGCTCCTCGGCGGGGCCGGAGTCGTGATCACGGAGATCGCCGGCAAGGAGCGCTTCGCCGCCGTCCCGGACTCCGACCCCAAGCACGCGCTGCGCATCGCCTGGGCACGGCAGGGACGGCTGACCCAGTTCGTGAACTCGCCAGACGACACCGACAGCGCTCTGGAACACCGGGCCAGGTGGACCTGGCTGGACGCCTTCCGGCAGCTGGGCGCGATCAGCCCGCCCGCCCATCGGGTGGGAGCAGGTATTCCGGGCGACCTTCAGTACGCGGCGCTCTGGCTCGTACGCCACACCAGGAAGGGGCCCACGCGATGCCCCGTCCACCGGTTGGTGGCGGTGCGGGTGCGCCCCGGGGACGGATCGGGAGTCATCGAGGGGTGGGACGCAGAACGAGCCGAATGGGTGCCGTATCCGAAGCTGTTGCTGCTGCTCTCCCAGGCACGGGAACCGGCGGCGAGCGGAGGGAAGGAGATCAGCACGGGGAAGCTCGTCGATGACTCGGCAGTCCCGGGAGGATCCCGGCCCGCTGCCCGCCCGGGCGTGGAGCAGGACAGGCAGCGGGAGACCGAGCGGCAGATCCGAGCACTGCTCTTCCAGCTCCGCGACCGTCCGACGCTGCTGCTGGCGGATGCCGGCAATCTGCGCCAGTGCTGGCCTGGCCTGCGCAACGGGGCACTGGACCGCGACACGCTCGGCTTCGGGGCCGAGCCCGCCCAGCGGCACACGATCTACGGCCACGACCTGCGGGTGCTGCTCGTACGGGACGCCAACGCCCGGGGTGAAGTGGCGGAGTGGTACGCCCACGACACCGAGGGCGGGGTCGGCTTCGCCGAGGGTGTGTGGGGGACGGCGGATACGGAGGGCCGTGTCTTCGCGAGTACGGCCTCGAAGCCGCACACGGTGGCGAAACTGCCGAAGGGGCTCATGAAGCTGGTGCCCACGGCACAGGGCCGGACAGCGCCCGGAAAGACCGCGTGGAACCCCGGGCAACTAGAGATCACTGTGCTCGGCTGTCTTTCGGAGAAAGCGCTGACGGACTCCGGGCGGGCGGGTGACTCGCCCGACCGGCCGGCGGAGTGGGCGACGCTCGCGCACCAGCTGCGTTACCACGACGACTACCCGCCGCTCGCCCGGCCTCTCCCGCTGCACCTGGCGCGTCTCGCCGGTGAGTACGTACTTCCGGTGGCCGGAACGAAGTAAGCGGGGAGTACGTCATCCGCTTCTTGAGCAAGGTGCCGCCTGCATGGGGCGTCCCAGATGATCGACGCTGATGAGGATCAATGCTTCCCTCGTGTGAGGGCCGAAGCCTGAACCTGACCACGGGGGCGGTGTCTGGTGCACTCCTTGTTGGGATCACTGGGCGTCTGCCGTGACGCTCTAAGCGCCTGGTGGCCCCAAGACGGAGACGAGAGACGGACTTGACCTGCGGCTTCCTCTGAGTCTACCCGGGCGACATGCTTCCGATGGCGCATGTGGAGTGCGTGGCGATTTCGGAGCCGGTTAAGTCGGGCGGTTGACCTAGGGCTTTGCCGGTGCGCAGCGTGCGTGGTGTCAGCGGTGCGGGTAAGGAGCTGATGCTTGTCCCATCTGCATTCTGACGGATCGTCGAGAACTCTCCGTGCACTGTCAGCGCCAGGTCGGAGCGGTCCGTGCATTCCGGCTGGACCTGAGCATTCGACCCGTGCGACGTTCGCCAGTTCGAGTCGGTGGCTATCAACAATTGCAAAGTGAGGAAAGTGCCACAGGCCCCCCGCTTCTCGGCGTAGCCTGCGGGAGTTACCGCAGGGGCCGGAGTGGCGTGTAGTGCGGGGGAGGTGCCAGGGGTGGGGACCCATGTGTGTCAGTAGCACTCGGCGATTCTGAGCGAATGGGGGTGCCCGATCCGTACGGTGAGCAGACTCTGCTGACTCCCGAATGACACAAGGCTATGCTGCTGTGCCTGGTGGGGATCGAGCGCTGCTGCTGCGCTACCTCGAAGCGGTGGTTGCCACTCGTCAGGCTCCTGTGCACACCGCTGTTGCCTGTGGCCATTCAAGACTGACGCCAAGGAGCGACTGGGTGACTCCAGTCTCAGCCAGACAGACGTTCTGTCAGGACGAGGTCCTCGCATCCGCGGTGCTCGTCCAGTCGCTGTGACATGGAGGCCCTGCCATGGCAGGGCCTCCTCCGTCTGCCCTGCCGCTCCTCACCCCACCGTGTTCACGCCCTACTCCCGCGTGTCGTGGTCGGGGGCGTGTCCTGCGTTCGGTTGGAGAGACTGTCGCAGGCGTTCGCAGCGAACACCGGCGGACCTGGAGCGTTCAAGGCGCCGGAGGCCATCGCACTGACGCCCATACTCCTGCCCTGATCGACGTGGACGCAGGCGCCCTGACTGACGCCATCCGAGCCTTCAGCAGGTGCGCTACGACTACAACTCCATCGCACTCGGCTGATACGCCTTCCGGGTCCAGAACCTCATCTCCTGAGCTCCGGGGCCTTGTCTCCGGCGTCCGGGGGGACCTAGGCGAATGCTGTGTCCGCGGCTCCCCGACCCGTGACCGGCCGCGCGGTCGTTCAGTCGCCCAACCCGACGTCCCCGCGGGCCACCTCGACGGAGTACCGCTGACACCTGGGCCGGGCCCTGACGTCAGCTACGGTCGCCGCCCCACCTAAACCCCCGCCCCCACCGGTGCGATCGCCTGGACGGCCGTGGCCGGGACGTCCGGCAAGGTTCTGCGGGCCAGGCCCGCCAGGGTGCGGCCGGGGCCGAGGTCGATGAGGTGGGTGCAGGCGAGGTCGTGGGCCAGGGTGTGCACCGTGGCCTGCCAGCGTACGGGGGAGGTGAGTTGGTGTTCGCACAGGGCGGGCCAGGCCGCGCCCTCACGGTGGGGGCGGGCGTCGGCGTTGGCCACTACGGGGTGGTGGGTGGGGGCGAAGGCGACGGTGGTCAGGGCTTGGGTCAGGGCGCGGGCCGCGGGCGCCATGTGGGGGGTGTGGAAGGCCGCGGCGACCGGGAGCACGTTGTAGCGCCAGCCCGCGTCGCGGGCCAGGGCGCCGCCGGTCTCGATCGCCTCGCGGTCGCCGGCCACCACGGTCTGCAAGGGGCTGTTGAGGTTGGCGACCCACAGGTGTCCGCCGGTGGCCCGTACCCGCTCGATCAGCTCCGTCACCTCCGCCAGCGGGGCGCCCATGACCGCGGCCATGCCGCCGGGGGTGTGGCGGGCCACCTCGGCCATCGCCCGGCCCCGGGCGCCCACCAGGCGGGCGCCGTCGGCTGCGGTGAGGGCGCCGGCTGCGACCAGTGCCGTGTACTCGCCGAGGCTGTGACCTGCGAAGGCAGCGACCTCCGCGGTCGGGTGGGCGCGCCGGAACTCCGTCCAGGAGAGCAACGAGGCGGTGTAGACCGTGATTTGCGCCAGGTCGGTGCGGGTCAGCTCCTCCGTGTCGGTCTCCAGCAGGAGGGCGGCCACGTCGTGTCCCGACGCCTCGGAGACGGCGGTGGTCACCTCGTGCCAGGCGGGCGCCTCCCGCCACTGCTGCCCCAGGCCCGAACGCTGTACGCCCTGGCCGGGGAAGAGCGCGGCGATGCGTTCGCCCGTGATGTCCACCGCGGCTCGTGCGCCGGCCCGGGGGCGCTCTGGCGGGCCGGTTGTCAGGTCGACCGTCCGGTCGACTGCCGCGCCGGCGGCCCCGGCGCCCGCCGCGCTGGCCCGCGCGTCATCGCGTACGTCCTCTGGCGTGTCCTCCCGTGCCGTGACCACTGCGCGTTCCTCCCGACGTTTCGTGTCTTTCGATAAACCGAGTGGCGCTTTGATTGTTGGCGGGCGTGACTCAAGCCAGCAACAAGCACGGGCCACTTGGTCGCGGCCTTCGCCCGGCTTGAGTTCAAAATTGGTGGGGCTGCTGAATGCTGGTCACGTCACGACACGGCGCACACGGCGGCGATTGCCTGGGCCCGGTCGGCGGGGAAATCGCCGATGTCTTTCGGGTGGTGTGCGCGGACGTTGGGAGAGCGTGGAATTTCCTGTGTGAGGGGTGTTTACGCAGGAAATTCCTGAGCGCAGGTCCTGGAGGTGTTCATGGAATCGAAGGTTCCCCAGCATGGCCGGCCCGGAGCGCGGGTCATGGAATTCACGCAAACCGTGGATCGGTCCCTGCTCCACCGGTGGGCGCTCTCCGAGGTCTTTCTGACCGACGCCCGGCGCGTCAATGCATCGGAGTATCTCGCCGCCGCCCAACTGCCCGCGGCACACGGCTACTACACGGAGCGCTCCGCACGTCTCGGCGTCCCGGACCCGCTGTTGTTGCTCGAATGCGCACGGCAGGCAGAGACCTATGGCGGCCACGTCTTCTTCGACGTCGCCCGCGACACCAAGTTCCTGCTGCGGTCGTGGTCGATGACGCTGCCCGGGCTGTTGACCGCGCCGCGGGGCGACCGCCCGGGCGAGTTGACGATGCGGGTGCGCACCGGCAACCGGCGGGGCGCGGCCGGTGACGTCCGGCGGCTCACCTACGAGGTGGAGCTTGAGCTGTTCGCCCACCGCCTCGGCCAGGTGACCATCGACGTCGGCTACATCCCGGGCGCGGTGTACGACACGGTGCGCGAGCGGGGCCGGGGCCGGCCGCTGACGCCGTTCGCGGAGATCGATCGCGGCCCGGCGCCCGTCGACCCGCACCTGGTGGGGCGCTCGGACCCGGCGAACGTGGTGCTCGGCGAGGTCACCGTGGGCCCGGACGGGGCGTCGGCGACCATCCGGCCGCCGGTGGACCACCGCAGCATGTTCGACCACGCGCAGGACCACCTGCCGGGCATGGTGCTGATGGAGGCGGCCCGGCAGTTGTGCCTGCTGGCGGGGTCCGACCTGTTCGGGGCCTCGGTGCCGCGTACCACCGTCGTCGGCTTCGACTTCTCGTTCACGCGGTACGCCGAACTCGACTCCCGTACCACCGTGCACGTCCGCAAGGCCGAGGCGTACGCGCCCGGAGGCGAGGACGAGTTCCGGAGCGTACTGGCCCACGTGCGGACCTTCCACCTGGAGTTCACGCAGGACAGTGAGGTGATCGCGGCCGGGCGGATGCACACCGCGACGTCCGCGCTGGCCGCAGCGGCCCACCCCGCGCCCGGCACCCGGTCCCCGACCGTGCCCCCGTCCGAGACCCGCGCCCAGCCCCACTCTCACACCCACCCCGAGCCCCCGTCCGGGCCCGGGGCCGAGCGGGCGGGGGAGCGGGCATGAGGGCGCCGGAGGACGTCGTGCTCACCCCGGCCCAGTGGCTGCCGCCCAACGTCGTCAAGGCGGTCGACGCCCAGGCAGCGGGGCTGGTCACGCCGGACGAGGCGAGCGCCATGGGATACGAGCGGCTGCCGGTGTCCGCCGCCGACGCGGCCCCCGAACTCGCGGTGCGAGCCGGCCGCTCGGCCCTGGCCAGGGCCGGCGTCGAGGCCGCCGCGGTGCGCACGGTCCTGCACGCCTGGACCTACTACCAGGGGCACGACTTCTGGTCGCCCGCGCACTACGTGGCCCGCGAGGTGGGCGCCGTGCGCGCCGTACCGATCGGCATCCAGCAGATGTGCAACGGCGGCGCGGCGGGCCTGGACGCGGCGCTGGCCCGGCTGGTGGCCGAGCCCGACCACGGGCCCGTGCTGGTGACCACCGGGGACCGGTTCGCTGCGCCCGGCTTCGACCGGTGGGGCAGCGACTACGGCGTCTGGTACGGCGACAGCGGCACGGCCGCGGTGCTCGCCCGGGGCGGCGCCGGGTCCGAGCACGCGCTCGTCCTGCGTGCCCAGGTCACCGAGGCCGCGCCGGACCTGGAGGTCGTCCACCGCGACCTGGACCACTTCCAGGAGGTGCCGCACGCCGCGTACCCGACGGTCAACGTACGACGCACCAAGAAGGCGTTCCTGACCGGCACCGGCCGGGAGCCGTTCGTGGCGCGGCTGCGCGAGACCACCTCCCGGGTGGTGGCCGCGGCCCTGGAGAGCGCACGGCTCGCGCCGAAGGACCCGGCGCTGCGCGCGGTGCTGCTGCCGCGACTGGGCGGTGCGACCGCCCGCGACATCTACGGGCCGGCCGTCGCGGAGATCACCCCGGCCCCTGCCGTCGACCTCGGCGCGGACACCGGCCACCTGGGCGCCGGTGACCTGCTGTCCAACCTGACCGCGCTGGGCGGCCCGGGACCGTGGGCGCTGCGGCCCGGCGAGCACGCCGTGGTGCTCAGCGCGGGCGCCGGCTTCACCTGGAGCGGCGTGGTCGTCGGACGTCCCTGACCCTCCCTCACCTCCGTGGCGCCGGGCACACGCCGTGGCCCGGGCGCCGGAACGAAAGGCACGATGATGACGATTCCCCTACGCGAGCACCCGGGCGAGAAGCGGCCGGTGCTCATTGTCGGAGCCGGCCCCGTGGGTCTGGTCCTCGCGTGTGAACTCCTCAGCCAGGGCGTGCCGGTACGGATCATCGACGGCACCCCGCCGGACTCGGCGCTGCACTCGCGGGCCATCGTGGTGTGGCCGCGCAGCCTGGAACTGCTCGACCGGATCGGCGCGGCCGAGCCGCTGGCCGAGGCCGGCAACCGGCTCAGCGCGGTCTCCTACTTCTCGCAGAAGCGGCCCCTGGGCGCCATCGAGATGAGCCGCCTGAAGGACACCCCGTACCCGTTCGGCCTGGTCATCCCGCAGGACCGCACCGAGGACGTGGTGCGCGAGCGGATGGTGGCGCTGGGCGGCAAGGTCGAGCAGGGCAAGGTCACCGGTCTCGACAACGCGGGCGAGCGGCCCGTGGTGGAGGTGACCTGGCCCGGGGAGCGGGTCGAGCAGATCGAGGCGGACTGGGTCATCGGCGCCGACGGGGCGCACAGTTCGGTGCGCCGCTTCGCCGGGATCTCCTTCCTGGGCAGCGGCGAGGACGTGCTGTTCGCCATCGGCGACGGGCCGATCGACGGCGACCTGCACCAGCACGAACTGCTCTACTGCTACACGCGGGGCGGTGCGCTGGGCTTCGCCCCGTTCGGCAACGGCCTGTTCCGGCTGGCGGTCAGCGTGCCCGGCTGGACCGAGGGCCACCCGCCGCCGCGTTCGCTGTTCCAGCAGGTGATGGACGAGCGGGCGCCGCGCCGCGGGCTGATCGGGCCGCTGAACTGGACGACCATCTTCCGCGCCCGGCGGCGGGTCGCCGAGACCCTGCGCGACGGCCGGGTCTTCCTCGCCGGCGACGCGGGGCACATCTTCAGCGCGGCCGGCGCGCAGGGCATGAACACCGGCATCCAGGACGCGGTGAACCTCGGCTGGAAGCTGGCCGGCGTGATCCGCGGCACGCTGGAGCCCGGCATCCTGGACAGCTACGACTCCGAGCGGCGCACGGCGGCCGAACGGGTCGTCCTCACCACTGCGAAGCAGACGAGCTGGGGCCTGTTCCACAGCCGCCGCGAGGTCGCCGTCCGGGACACGCTGGTCCGCGTCGCCCGCCGTACGGGGGTGCTCCAGCGGTTCGGCGCCCCGCTGATGGCCCAGCACGACGTCACCTACCGGCCGGCCGAGACGCTGTGGGACACGCTGCCCTCGCTGACCAGGCTGGCTCGGGTGGGCGACCGGCTGCCGGTCTTCAGCCGGCACGGCGCGGCGGACGGCAGCGCCGTCGGCGAGGGCGCGACCGGGGTCACCGCGGCGGCCGGCGGCGGGCGTTGGCCCACCGTCGACCCGGAACGGCCCACCCTGCTGCTGTGGGCGGGCGAGCGCCAGCACGACGTGTGGGTGGAGCAGCGTGCGGCGCTCCTGGAAGCGCTGCCGGCCGGCTTCCCCGTCGTGGACATCTCCGCCTGGCCTGGCTTCAGGCCGCTCCTCGGCAAGCAGCCGAAGGCCGTACTGGTCCGCCCCGACGGCCACATCGCCTCGCTGTCCGAGCCCGACCCGGCCGAGCTGCGGATCGCCCTGCGGCGCGCCCGGGTGGTGCTGCCCGGGCTGCCGCCGGCCGCCAACCTGGGCAGCGAGACCGTCACCGAGATGGGCGCGAGCGCCGCGGCGGGCGCCCAGGCCCCGGCGCCTGGCCGGGCGCCTGCCCAGGCCCCGTACGCGGACCAGGTGTCCGCCCCGGCCCCGTCCGCAGATCCGGCGCCCGCCCCGTCCCGGCAGGCAGCCCCCGCACCCGCCCCTTCGCAGCAGGAAACCCCCGCGCCCGCTCCGGCCGAGCAGCCCGCCCCGGCCGAGCAGCCCGCGGCCAAGCCGGCCCCGCGCAAGGCACGGCCCGGCGCGCCGGACAAGGCGGCGTCGTGACGTCGGCGGCCGTCGTCTGCGGGCTCGGCGCCTGGGTGCCGCCGACCGTGGTGCCCAACGCGGCCCTGGTCGAGGAGCTCGACACCAGCGACGAGTGGATCCGTACCCGTACCGGCATCGCCCAGCGGCATCTGATCGCGCCCGGCGACGCCACCTCCGACCTGGCCGTCGAGGCGGGCCGGCGGGCGCTGGAGTCGGCGCGTAGGACCGCGGCCCGGCACGGCACCGGCGGCACCACCACCGCCGCGGCCGGCGCCGGGGAACCGGGCACGACCAGCGGCCGTCACGGCGCCGGCAGTCCCAGCAGCACTGACAGCCCCGACGACGCCGACGGCCCAGGCGGCCCCAGCAGCCCGGGCGGCGAGCCGGTCGACCTCCTCGTGCTGGCCACCAGCACCCCCGACCACCCCTGCCCGGCCACCGCGCCGGCGGTCGCGGCCAGGCTCGGCCTCGGCTCCGTCGCGGCGTTCGACGTCGGCGCCGTCTGCACGGGCTTCGTCTACGCGCTGGCCACGGCCGCCTCGATGCTCACCGCCGGCGTCGCCACCCGGGCCCTGGTCATCGGCGCCGACACCTTCTCCACCATCCTCAACCCGGGCGACCGCACCACCCGCGCCATCTTCGGCGACGGTGCCGGCGCCGTGGTCCTACGGGCCGGCCGGGCCGACGAACCCGGCGCGCTGCTCGGCTTCGACCTGGGCAGCGACGGTGCGGGCGCCGACCTGATCACCGTACGGGCCGGCGGCTCCCGGCAGCGCTCCACCGCCGGTCCTGCGCCCGCGGGCGACGAGTACTTCACCATGGCCGGCCGCGCCGTCTTCACCCAGGCGGTGCTCAACATGAGCAAGTCGGCGCTGGCGCTGGTCGACCGGATCGGCTGGTCGCAGCCGGGCCTGGACCGGGTGGTGGCCCACCAGGCCAACGCCCGCATCCTGCGCGCCGTCGGCGACCAACTCGGGCTCGCCGACGAGCAGGTGGTCAGCAACCTCGACCGGGTCGGCAACACGGTGGCCGGCTCCATCCCGCTGGCCCTGGCCGACGCGGTACGCGCCGGCGACCTGCGCCCCGGGCAGCGGGTGCTGCTCACCGGCTTCGGCGGCGGTCTCACCTGGGGCTCGACCGCGCTCATCTGGCCGGACCTGTCCGTCGATGCACCCCACGTTCCCACCATCCGAAAGGAACAGCCATGACCGCGGCCATCGACACCCAGCAGATCAAGGACCGGGTGGTCTTCCTCATGAACGAGAAGTTCGGTCTCCCGGAGGACGAACTGCTCTCCGGCGCGCCCTTCGAAGAGCTCGACATCGACTCGCTCATCCTCATCGAACTCGGCCTGCTGCTGCGCAAGGAGATGGGCGTGGTGCTCCAGGACGGCGAGCTGAAGGCTTCGCACACCCTGGACGAGGCCGTGGCCGTCATCGAGGCGAAGGGACCGCGGGGGTGACCGGCGCCGGGGGCGGGGCGACGATCACCGGGTTGGGGCTGGTCACCCCGGCGGGTTCGGGCGCCGACGAGAACTGGCGCCGGCTGCTGTCCGGGGTCTCCGCCGCGGCCACCGACCCCGAACTGAAGGACGTGGAGGTCGACTTCTCCTGCCGGGTGCCGGACTTCGACGCCAACGCGCTGCTCGGCCGGCGCACGGCCTGGCGCCTGGACCGGTTCGTCCAACTCGCGGTGGTGGCCGCCCGGCAGGCGGTCGCCGACGCCGGGCACGGCCCCGGCACCTGGGACGCCGCCCGGGTCGGCGTCGTCCTCGGCAACTCGCTGGGCGGCACCACCACCTTCGAGGCCCAGCACCGCACGTACTACGGCGGCGCGCCCGAGGACCTGTCGCCGCTGATGATCCCGATGGGCATGGTCAACATGGTGGCCGGCTACGTGGCCATGGACCTGGGGGCGCTCGGCCCGAGCCTGGTGACCGCGACCGCCTGTGCCTCGGGCGCCGCCGCCATCGGCACCGCACGGGACTGGCTCGCCAGCGGCCTGTGCGACGTCGTCCTGGCCGGCGGTACCGAGTCGGCCCTCACCCCGGCGACCATGACGGGGCTGGCCAGGATGGGCGCCCTGTCGGTGCGCAGGGACGAACCGGCCGCCGCCTCCCGGCCGTTCGCCGCCGACCGCGACGGCTTCGTGGCCGGCGAGGGGGCGGCCGTGCTGGTCCTGGAGCGCGAGCGGGACGCAAGGGCCCGCGGGGCGCGCCGGTACGCCGCGGTCGCCGGCTTCGGCGCCGCGTCCGACGCCTACCACGCCACCGCCCCGCACCCCGAAGGCGCGGGACTGGAGCGGGCGTTGCGCACCGCGCTCGCCGACGCCGATGTGGCCCCCGCCGACGTGGGCCACGTCAATGCGCACGGCACGTCCACGCCGATGAACGACCTGACCGAGGCGCGCGCCCTGCACCGGGTGCTCGGCAGCGGCGCGGCCGTCACCTCGACCAAGGGCGTCACCGGGCACACCCTGGCGGCAGCCGGCGCCATCGAGGCCGCCTACACCGCGCTCGCGCTGTGCCACGGGGCCGTGCCGCCCACCGCCAACGTGCGCGAGGTGGACCCCGAGGTGGCCGTGGACGTGGTCACCGGCGGGCCCCGTACGGCGCCGCTGGACGTCGCGGTCAGCACCTCGCTCGGCTTCGGCGGGCACAACGCGGCCCTGGTGCTCACCGCCGCCTGACCACCGCCCGCGCGGGCCGCGGCCCCGGGCCCGCGCTCGCCGGGGCCCGCGCGCCCACCCCGTGACCCCCGGCCCGCGGGCCCCCTTGCCCGTCCGCCACCAGCACCCAAGCAACGCGTACGACACTGCACCGGGTACGGGCGCCGGCACGTACGAGGCTCCGCCCCGTACGGCACCCCCGTACGACGACTGCGTACGACAACCCGTACGAGAACCGCGTGCGGCACCCCGTACGCGGTCCACGCAACAGCACCGACGACGGCCCACCAGGGACAGGAGAAGCGCATGCGGACGCGGCAATGGGGCGGCACGGGCCCCGAGGTCGGGGCGATCGGCCTCGGCTGTATGGGAATGAGCTGGGGCTACGCGGAGTCCCAGCGCAACGACGACCTCTCGGTCACGGTCCTTGAACAGGCCCTTGACCTGGGCATCACCCACCTGGACACCGCCGACGTGTACGGCGACGGGCACAACGAGACCCTGGTGGGCCGGGTGCTCGCGCACCGCAGGGCGGAGGCCGTGGTCGCGACCAAGGTGGGCCTGGTCGTGGACGACCTGGTGACGCGGACCATGCACCGCGACGGTTCGCCGGCGCACATCCGACGGGCCGCCGATGCCAGCCTGCGCCGCCTGGGTACGGACGTCATCGACGTGTACTACCTGCACCGCGTCGATCCGGCCGTGCCGCTGGAGGAGACCTGGGGCGCCATGGCCGAGTTGGTGACCCGGGGCAAGGTGCGCCGCCTCGGGCTCTCGGAGGTGACCGTCGGGGAGATCGAGCGGGCGCACCGCATCCACCCGGTCTCCGCCGTCCAGTCCGAACTGTCGCTGTGGACCCGCGACCCGCTCGCCTCCGGCACCGACGTGGTGGGCTGGTGCGCCGCGCACGGCGCCGCGTTCGTGCCCTTCGCGCCGCTCGGGCGCGGCTTCCTGACCGGCGCCTTCGACCGGCCGAGCTTCGAAGCGGGCGACTTCCGGGCCACCAACCCGCGCTTCGCGGACGCCGCGTTCGCCGCCAACCTGCGCATCGTGGAGGCCGTACGCACCGTCGCCGCCCGGCACGGGGCCACCCCCGCCCAGGTGGCGATCGCCTGGACGCTCGCCCAGGGGACGCACGTCATCCCCATCCCCGGCACCAAGAACCCGCGCTACCTGACCGAGAACGTGATGGCCGAGGCGCTGCACCTGAGCGCCGATGACCTGGCGGCGCTGGACGCGCTGCCCACCCCGGTCGGCGGCCGGTACTGACCCCGGCGGGGGGGG
>NZ_JBLIWA010000035.1:69654-82885 GCF_047525675.1 Streptomyces sp. 796.1
CGTCTGCGGCCCCGCCCCACCCGGCCCTGAAGAGGGGAGTTGTGGAGACTGTGAGCACGGTACGCACCGCCGCCGTGGTCGGACTCGGCGCCGCGGGCACCGAGTTGGCCCGCCGGCTCACCGGCGCCGGCATCCGCACCATCGGCGTCGAGCCCGACCCGGAGGCCGCCGCGCGCGCCCGGCGGGCCTGCGCCGCCCACCCGATCGAGGTGACCGCGGAGCTGTCCGCGGTGGCCGCCGCCGACCTGGTCCTGGAGGCGGTACCGGAACCGGAACCGACCAAACGGGCCGTGCTGGCGGCCGTCGCCGGCCACCGGCGCGCCGACGCGCTGGTGGTCACCACGGCGCTCAGCACCCCCGTCGGCGAACTCGCCGACGCCGCCGGCGGCCCGCTGCTCGCGCTGCGCTTCGCCCGCGCCGACCGGCTGGACGCGGCCGAGGTCGCCCGCCCGCCGCACACCCCGGACGAGGTCGTGCAGCGGGTGCAGCAGACGCTCGGGGCCGCCGGCACCACCTTGCACGAGGTGCCCGACCGGCCCGGCTCGCTCGCCCCCGGGCTGCTGCTCGGCCTGCTCAACCAGGCGGCCTGGATGTGCCACCAGGGATATGTGGAAGCGGAGCCGTTGGAGACGGCCGTCCGGCTGGGCTGCGGCTGGTCCGACGGGCCGCTCGCGGTGCTGGCCGCCATCGGGCACCGCACCGCGGCCGACATCCTGCACGGCCTGCACCAGCGGCTCGGCGACCGGTACGCGCCCGCCCCGCTGCTGAGCGGGCCACCGCTGGTACCGCACCACGGCGCGGGGCACCCGACGCCGGACGCACCCACCGAAGGCGCCTCCGCCGCGGCCTCCGACCCCGCCCCAGAAGCCGCCGCCCCGCCGCGCACCGTCGCGGTGATCGGCTCGGGCACCATGGCCACCGGCATCGCCGAGGTCTTCCTCCGCGCCGGCCTGCGCACCCTGCTGGTGGCCCGGACGGATGCCAAGGCGGTCGCGGCGCGCGAGGCCGTCGAGTTCGGCCTGCTGCGCACCGGCTGGAGCGACGAGCAGGTGGCCACGGCACTCGAACGCTGGTCGGGCCGGACCGAGTTGGCCGCGGTCGCCGACGCGGACCTGGTGGTGGAGGCGGTCGTGGAGGACCTGGCGGTCAAGCGCCAGACCTTCGCCGCGCTCGGCGCGCTCTGCCGGCCGGGCACCGTGCTGGCCACCACCACCTCCGCGCTCCCGGTGGCCGCCTGCGCCGCCGCCGCCAACCGCCCGCGCGACGTGCTCGGGCTGCACTTCTTCAACCCGGCGGCCACCATGGACCTGGTCGAGCTGGTACGGACCGAGCACACCGGGCCGGCCGCGCTCGCCACGGCCCGCGCCGCGCTGGCCGCGGCGGGCAAGGTGGCCGTGGAGTGCGGCGACCGCACCGGCTTCGTCGTCAACGCCCTGCTGTTCCCCTACCTCAACGACGCCCTGACCGCGCTGGCCGACCCGGGCGTCCGGCCCGCGCTGCTTGACACCGTCATGAAGTCCGTCGGCGGGCAGCCGCTCGGCCCCACCAGGCTCCTGGACGTGGTCGGGGCGGACGTCGCGCTCCAGGTGCAGCGGCTGCTGTACGAGAGCTCGGGCCGGCCCGAGCTGGCCCCGGCCGACCTGCTGCACCGCCTGGTGGACCGCGGCTACCTCGGCCGCAAGAGTGCGGGCCGCGGCGTACGGGCCCTGCTCACGGAGGAAGCCCGCGCGGGCGTGGCGTGAGCCCGTCGGGGTGGGCCGGCCCCGGTGGCTTGGCACCCCAAACACCCCAGCACCCCGAACACCCCAGCACCCCAAACACCCCAGCACCCACGCGTACGCATCACACCCACACCCCGAAGGAGCAAGTCATGTCCCGTCTCCTCCCCGCCTCGCGGCGTCGCCGGTTCGGCTACCTCGCAGCGGCGACGGCCCTGTGCCTGACCGCCGTCGGCGCCGCCAGCGCCACCGAAGGCGCGAGCAGCACCGCCGCCGACCCGGCCCGTGCGGCGCAGACGCCGCCCGGCGGCCCGATCACCAGCGAGACCCTCTCCGAGGGCGACACCACCCTCCCGTTCAAGATCAAGGCGACCGGCCCGCGCCACCTGCTCTACCGCAAGGCCGTCATCCCCGCGGGCACCGCGACCGGCTGGCACTACCACGTGGGCGCCGAGATCGCCGTCATCGCCTCCGGCAAGCTGACCCGCATCAACGGGGACGACTGCACGGTGCGCGTGCTCGGCGCCGGCGACGCGCTGGTGGAGCCCACCGGCTCCGACGAGGTGCACTACGGCGTCAACCGGGGCACCGAGCCGGTGGTGCTGTACATCACCGACGTGCTCCCCAAGGGTCAACCCGTCTCCGTCCCGGCCCCTGACCCGGGCTGCCCCACCAGCCGGTGAGCGGGCACGCGGCAGGCGGGAGCGCCGTGCACCAGACGGCCCCGCCGATCGGCATGGCCTTCTTCGACGTCGACGAGACCCTGCTCACCTTCAAGAGCATGTTCCGCTTCCTCGCCCACCACTTCCGGGCCCGCGGGCTGCCGCCGGACGCGTACGAGCGGGCCGCCGCCGACCTGCGCGGCCGGGCCGCCGCCGGGGTGCCGAGGGAGGAGACCAACCGCGACTACTACCGGCTGTACGCGGGGCGCACCGTGGCGGAGGTGACCGAGCACGCCCGGGAGTGGTTCGCGGCCGAACTCGCGCGCGGCGGCGCGCTGCACGAGCCCGCCGTGGAAGCGCTGCACGCGCACCGCAGGGCCGGTGCGACCACCGTCCTGGTCTCCGGCTCGTTCCCGCCGTGCCTGGCGCCGGTGCGCGAACTGCTCGGCGCCGACCTGCTGGTGTGCAGCGAGCCCGAACACCGGGACGGCCGCTACACCGGCCACCTGGAGCGCCCCATGATCGGGGCGGAGAAGGGCCGCGCGGCACGGGAGCTGATGGCCAGGCACGCCATCGCCCCGGAGCGGGCCGCCGCCTACGGCGACCACGCCACGGACCTCTCGCTGCTCCAGGCGGTGGGCCACCCGGTGGCGGTCGGGGACGATCCGGAGCTCGGCGCGTACGCGCTGGCCGCGGGCGGCAGCCTGCTGCCCGGCATCCCGAGCACCCCGGGGGTGTCCGGCTGAGCGGTCCGCCGCGCGGCCGGGTGTCCGGTCGGCCGGTGGCCGGGGCGCCCCGCCGGGGGTGGCCCGGCCGCCGGCCGGTGCGGTCGTTGGGTGGCGGCAGGGTCGTTCGGCGGTGCGGCGGTCGGCCGGTGCCGTAATCGGCCGGTGCCACGGTCGGCCGGCGCCGTGGTCGGCGGGCGATGGAGCACCCTGGGGAGGGCCCGCGCGGACGCGGCCCTCCCCAGGGCGCCCGCACCTACCTGGCCGCCCCGGACAGGGCCAGGAACTGCTCGTCAGGCTCGTCCTGGAGCATGACGTGGTGCAGCGTGTTCACCGTCGGCGAGGGGGAGATGCCGAGGTCGTCCCCCATACGGGTGCGTAACCTCTGGTAGACGTCGAGCGCAGCCGCCCTACGCCCCGAGCCGTACAGTGCGCGCATGAGCTGCGCGTGCAGGTTCTCATGGTACGGGTGCTCGACGGTCAGCTCCGTCGCCTCTTCCACCGCTTCCTGCGCCCGCCCGGTCCGCAGCAGCGACTCGACCAGCAACTCCCGGGCTCCGAGGTGGAGTTCGCAGAGGCGTTCGGCGTGCGGGGCGAGCACCCGGCCGATCTTGACGTTCCCCAGCGGCGGGCCGTGCCAGCAGGAGAGGCCCATCCGCATCAGCCGCTCGGCCTGTGCGGCGTCGTCGTGCGCGATGGCGGCCCGGCTGATCCGTACCAGCCGGTGGAAGGCCGGCTTGTCCCACTCGTCGTCCTCGACGCGCAGCACGTAGCTGTTCCCGTCCGTCATCAGTCGGCTGGCCGCCACGTGCTTGACCGAGGTGCGGGTGCCCTCGGCCATGATGCGGCGAATGATCCCGATGTACGTCTGGAGGGCGGTCATGGCCGTCCGTGGCGGTACGCCGTCCCATAACTCGTCGATGAGGGTGGGCATCGAGACGCGCTGTCCGGCGCGTAGCAGCAACAGCGCGAGTGCTTGGCGCTGCTTGGGGGCCGTTGGTGTGATGTCCCGGCCCTCGACGATGAGGGCCAGATTTCCGAGGGTCCGAAATTCCATAGCTGCTTCGGCTTCTTCCTAGGAGTGAGTCGCGGAACTGACCCCGAGGCGATGTCGCTGATCAGTGAGGGCACCGTGTGGGGACGGTTCACGGAAGCGGGGCCAATCCGTGTAACAGCCAGTTTTAATGGCGGGGCCCGGTGTGAGCGGCAGAGCGCTCCGGCGACAGGAAGGAAGGGAGCCCGAAAAAATTGGCATTCTCTTCCGCGGCTCGCCCGTTCGGCGTGGGTCCGAAGGGCGAACGACTCATACGGTGTTGCGCCGACTGGCCCGGCGAACATCGAATCCCTGGCACAGGCGCGGTGCCCGGGACATGAGTGATGGACAGCGCTTGACCCCAAAGGGTCGGCAAAATCGTGATCCCCACTCTCATCCCCCCGTGAGCAGCGCCGGTTGAGAATCGCGGCGCTGTGCGTTGTCAACTTTGGCAGTACCGATGCCTTCAGACAATGGTCTTGTCCTGTGTGGTAGCTCTCCTGCAATGATCTAGCCATGATGAAAGATTCCGACACATTTCATAAACTCGACTCCCATGACCGACGGTTGGTCGCGGCCCTCCAGATCAACCCGCGGGCCGGGGCCGGAGTCATCGGCCGGGTCCTCAAAGAGCACGAGCGCACGGTGGCCCGGCGCATCCACCGGCTCATCGCCCAGGGCGCCATCCAACCCACCGCGGTGTTCGACACCATGCGGTGCGGTCTGGGCAACGCCGTGCAGTTACGGCTCGAAGTGGAGGGCGGCGCGCTCGAACGCGTGGCGCGCGCCCTCGTCGGCCGGGACGACATCCGCCGGCTGGTGGCGGTCAGCGGGCGCAGCAACGTGCTGTGGTGCGAGCTCATCGTGCCGTCCCGACCTGGGCTGCACGCCCTGATCGCCGAGGGCATCGAGGGCGTTCCGCACATCAGGGAGTTCGAGGCGCACACCACGTTGCGCACGTTCGCCACCCCGGCCGACTGG
Source organism: Streptomyces sp. 796.1 (assembly GCF_047525675.1). Lineage (NCBI taxonomy): Bacteria > Bacillati > Actinomycetota > Actinomycetes > Kitasatosporales > Streptomycetaceae > Streptomyces > Streptomyces sp. 796.1. The sequence continues at coordinate 74,774 of NZ_JBLIWA010000035.1, forward strand.
CAGGTGCCGGAGCTGACGGGGCCCGAGCGGGAGCAGTTGCACGAGGGGCGGGTGCAGCCGGTGGAGCGGCCGGCCGACCGGTACGAACTGTCCCCCGTCGATCGACGGGTGGCGCAGGCCCTGATCGACAACGCCCGGGTCAGTCTCACCGAGATTTCCCGGAATCTCGGATTCTCGGTGGCGACGGCCGGGCGCCGGGTCACCGCTCTGTTGGAACGGCGAATGCTTTATTTACGTACCGAGGTCGAACCGGCGTTGTTGGGCAGACCCGTCGAGGCGCAAATGTGTCTCAAAATCCCCCCTGCCGGCCTGGAAGCGGGAGGGTGCACGTTGGCCGCGTACCCGGAGGTTCGCTATTGCGCCGCCATCACCGGGACGTACAACCTGATTCTGGAGGTGTGCCTCGGCCACGAGGGCGACCTCTACCGCTTCCTCAGCGAGCGGCTCGCGGGTATTCCACGGATCGGCGAGGCGGCGGTGGAGATCATCACGCACGCCTACAAGCGCGGGTTCGTCATCAAACCGCAAAGGCCGCGGGAGAGGTGAAGGCACGGCAAACGGGGTGGGCGCTCCGCCTGGAGCACCCACCCCGCCACCGCTCACGGGCATTGTCGAATTACGACACGCTCTCCACCGCCGGCGCCCCCTTGACGGGTTCCTGCGCCTCGCTGCTCGGGGCGGATTCGTCCTTCGACTCGCCGAGCATGAGGTAAATCGCCACGGACAGCAGGGCACAGATCACGGCGCTGGCCCACAGCACCACGTGCCAGGCGTCGGTGAAACCGTCGGTGACGAAGTCGAAGAGGTCCGACCTGGCGTCGGTGGGCAGCTTCTCCAGGGCGTCGTCGAGATCGCCCGCGTTCACGTCGTTGGCCAGGTCCTCGGGCTCGCCCCGGTAGGCGGGGTAGCGGTCGAGGCCGTCGCGCAGCGAGTTCTGGAGCAGGTTGACCAGGGCCGAGCCGGCCGCGGCGATGACGACCGCCTCGCTGCCGAGCCGCAGGGTGTTGAGGAAGCCGGCGGCTGCGCCCGTCGCCTGCGAGGGGACGACGGTGAGCACGGCGCCGTCGACCAGGCCGAAGTTCAGCCCGAGCCCGATGCCGAGCGTGATCAGCGGGCCGGCCAGCGCACCGGCACCCACCCCCGGCTCCAGGACCAGCGCCAGCCAGCCGACGCCCACCGTCAAACAGATCAGGCTGGCGGCGAACACCGTGCGCGCCGTCCACCCCCACTTGATCAGCTTCCCCGCCAGGATCGGCCCGACCAGGATCGGCACCGTCATCAGCAGCATCATGGCCCCCGCCGACTTGCTGCTCGCCTCGTTGGCGACCACCAGGTAGTTGGGCAGCAGCGGCAGCAGGATGACGAAGGCGAAGGTGACGACCACGGGGATCAGGCACAGCGCCATGAACCGGCCGTTGCGCAGCAGTGACAGGTCGAACATGGGGTGTTCCTGACGCCGCTCCACCAGCGCGAAGACCGCCATCAACAGCACCGACCCGATCAGCAGGGCGAGGACGCCGAAGCTGCCCCAACCCCACTGCGGCCCCTCGACCATGCCGAGCATGAGGAGGAAGAGGCTGCCGACGAAGGTGACCGTGCCCGTCCAGTCCACCTTGGCCGCCGACTCGTTCCGCGACTCGGGCATGAACGGCACGGCCACCAGGACCAGCACCATGAGCAGGGCGTGCGAACCGTAGAACGCGCGCCAGCCCAGGGTGTCGGCCAGCACGCCCGCGATCATCGCGCCGAGGGCGAGCCCGGCCCCGGTGGCGATGCCCACGGCGGCGAACGCCTTGGTGCGGGCCGCGCCGTCGAAGGTGGTGGCCAGGATGGAACTGCCGCTGGTCAGCAGGGCGGCGGCACCCACACCCGCCAGACCGCGCACCAGGTCGAGCAGGATGATGTTGGTCGCCACCGCGCTGACCAGCGAGGCCCCGGTGAACAGCGCCGCGCCCACCGCGAACATCCGCCGCCGCCCCACGAGGTCGGCCAGCGAACCACAGGCCAGCATGAAGCTCGCGAAGGTCAGGTTGTAGCCGTGTACGACCCATTGCAGCGCGTCCAGGGACGCATGGGTGTCGTGGTCGATGTGCGGCAGCGCGACCCCGGACCCGGTGACCGAGGTCGGCAGGATCAGCAGGGTCAACAGCACCGCGCCCAGGGTGATCTGGGGACTCGACCGGCGCGTGCCACCAGCCAAGAGGGCATTCACTTCGCGTGCTCCTTCATCGCAAGCGCATCAGCGCTGGGACTCGGCTCGTACTTTCAAGGCGGCGTTCATGAGCAGGAAGCCCTCTTCGATGCGCCAGATCATGCCGCCGGCGAGCGGCATCGTCAGACCGCCGAAGTCCTCGCGCTGGCGCAGCCGCACCCCCGAATCGGTCTCGTCCAGGATGAATTCGTGGCGGGCGCGGAAGATCGTCGCGTGCCGGATGATGCCGGACCACTGGAGCTGCCGGTTTTCCTCCACGATCGTGACCGTGGGGGAGTGGGTCTCCTGCTGCGACTTCTTGGGGCGCTGCATGCGCAGCCACAGTTCCTGGCCGACCTCGGCCTTTCCGCGGGCTTCGAGGATGAAGGGGTTCCATTCCCCGTACCGGTCGAAGTCCACGATGACGTCCCAGACCACATCGAGGGGCGCCGCTATGTTCACGTACGTTTCTATGCTGCGCATGTCCGTCTCTCCTCTGCTACGCGGTGTACGCGGTTTCGCGGGACGCGCGGATGCCGCGGTTTCGCCGGTGGTGCGGTCGATCAGGCGGGAATCGCGTTCACGACGCCGCCGTCGACGAGCAGGTCGACCCCGTTGACGAACGCCGCCGCGTCCGAGGCGAGGAAGGCGACCGTCGCGGCCACCTCCTCGGGCGTGCCGACGCGCTGGAGAACGGACTGGCGGGCGCTGTCCTCACGCTCCTCGGGGGTGGGCACCGACTCCTGGAACATGTCGGTGTCGATGTAGCCCGGGCTGATCGCGTTGACCCGGATGCGCCGGTCGGCCAGGTCGCTCGCCAGGGTCTTGGCGAGGTTGGCCGCGGCGGCCTTGGTCGCCGCGTACAGCGAGCCGATGGCCAGGCCCCGGTGGTGGGTCCAGGAGGCGTTGATGATGATCGAGGCGCCGTCCCGCAGCAGCGGCAGCGAGCGCTGCACGGTGTAGAAGACGCCCTTGAAGTTGGCGTCGATCACGTAGTCGACGTCTTCTTCGGTGAATTCCTGGATGCGCTTGAAGACGCCGACGCCGGCGTTGGCGAACACCACGTCCAACTTGCCGAAGCGCTCGCCCACCTCGTCGAGGAGGCGGTCGAGGTCGGCGGGCTTGGCGACGTCTGCGGTCGAGGCGAAGAGCCGGTCGCCGCCGTCGAGCCGCTCGGAAGCCACCTTCAACCGGTCGGCGTTGCGCCCGGTGATGACGACCTTCGCGCCTTCCGCGAGGAAGAGTTCGGCGGCGGAGAAGCCCATTCCGGTGCCGCCACCGGTGATCAGGACGGTCTTGCCGGCGAAACGGGGGGCCTGCGGAGTGTTCTGCGTCATGACATACCCAGTCAGTCGAGTAAGCGGATGGCTTGGAAGAAGGCCGAAAGGAGATCGAAAGAAGGCCGGGAGGAGATCGAAAGAAGGAGGGAGTACGCGGCGATGCGGGGCGGGTGGGGGAGGCGGGTGGAGGGGGAGAGAGGGGAGATTCGGGCGCGGGGGAGGCGGAGTTGAAGAACGGGGGGAACCGTGCCGTCGAATTCGGCCCCGGGTGATGAACTGCGTGGAACTACCGAGACCGGAACCTCCGTTTCCGCCCACGGCCGTCGACGGGCACGCCAGGGTTGGGGAGCCACACCGGCATGAAGCCGGTATTCATCACGAGGAGCATCTTCTGTGACATTGCCCGGACGTGAGTAGAGCCTGCTTATGGTGGTGTCATGACCACCACTCACGCGCCAGCGGCCGACGGAGCGGACCAGTCCCGACCACGGAGAGAGGAGCTCCGCGCCTTCCTGCGCTCGCGTCGCGCCAGGGTCAGGCCGGAGGACGTGGGACTGCCCGGGCGCGGCCTGCGGCGGACGCCCGGCCTGCGCCGCGAAGAGGTCGCCACGCTCGCCGGCATCGGGGTGTCCTGGTACACCTGGCTGGAGCAGGGGCGCGTCATCAACGTCTCGGACTCCGTGGTCGAGTCGATCAGTCGGGTGCTCACCCTCGACCACGCGGAGCGCGCCTACCTCTACCAACTGGTGGGCCTCCAGCCGCCGGAGGAGAAGGTGGTGGAGGCGGAGGACGTGGCGCCGATGCCCGAGTTGCAGCGCCTGGTGGACGCGTGGTCGCCGTACCCGGCGTACGTGCTCGACCGGTGGTGGAACTTCGTCCTGATCAACAGGTCGGCGCAGGCGGTGTTCGGGCTCCGCGGGCGGGGTCAGAACTGCCTGGTCTCCTTCTTCACGGACGAGAAGTACCGGTCGTTCTTCGCCAATTGGGACACCCTGGCGCCGCAGGTGGTCGCCGACTTCCGGGGCGCGGCGGCGGCCTACTCGGAGGACCGCAGGTTCGCCGTGATCGCGAGCCGGCTCTACCGGGACAGCCCGGACTTCGCCCGGCTGTGGGACCAGCACGACGTGCGCAGGGAGTCCAACGGCACCAAGGCCGTCAAGCACCCGGTCATGGGCGAGATGACCTTCGACCACCTGGTGCTGCATCCCTCAAGCCGGCACGACCTGCGGGTCACAGTGCACCTGCCGCGGGAGGGGTTCACCGCGCGCCGCCGCCTCGAACGCCTCCTGGAGAACTATCCGGCGCCGGCCGCCGGTGAGCCGCGGGGCCCGGAGCCCGAGGCCGCCGAGGACGCCCTGACGGGGTAGCGGGCGCGGGCCCGCGGGCGCCGCCGCGCAGCGCCCTCCCTCGTGAGGTGCCCCGTGCAACGCCGGACGGGGATGCCCGGTTCCTTCCCGGGCGTCCCCGCCGGGTGTTGACCGTACGGTCGAGTCGGTGCGGCTCCGTCGTGGGCCCCGTCGCGGCCCCACGAGGACCCCGCCGCGGTCCCGTCGCGGCTTCCGCCGGGCGGCAAAGGAGTGTGGCCGAGCGTCCCGACCGTGGTGGCGGATCGACCGCGGCCGGGTAAGGCCCGCCCTGCGCCGCGGTTCGCCCCGATTCGTCCAGGCCGTCGGCGAGTCCAGAAGGGCCGAAAGCCCTCGCGGATCTGATGGCCTGTCAGATTGGCTGGCTTTGGTGGTTCGGTGCGGGCGGGCGGCCCGGGGACCCAGCCGGCGCCCCGGCATGGCTCCTCCTGCCGTCCCGCCCCGGTTGCCCCGTGCCTCGTACCGCCCCGCGCCCCGTACCGCCCCGCACCCAGGCCGCCCCCCGCCCACGAGGGTCAGGGGACGGCCGGGCCGGGCCTCCGCCGCGCCGGGCTCCCGCCGGATCAGCCGGGCCTACGCCGGCTCACTCGGGCCTGTTCGCGCCCGCTCGGATCGCGTCGGGCCTAGAGCTCGTCCAGGTCGAGCGCCTCCGCCATCGCGCGGTAGCCGGCGTCGCTCGGGTGCAGGTGGTCGCCGCTGTCGTACGCGGGGAGCAGCCGGTCCGGGTCGGCCGGGTCGGCCACCACCTTGTCCAGGTCGATGACCTCGTCGTACACGTCCGAGTTGAGCAGCCACTCGTTGAACGCCTCGCGCTTGGTCTCACCGCGGTCGGTGTAGTAGCCGGCGCCCTTGAACGGGATGAGGGTCGAGCCGATGACCTTCAGGCCCTTGGCGTGCGCCTGCCGCACCAGTTCCTTGTGGCCGGCGATGATCTGCTCGGCCGAGACGTCCGGGATCTGCCCCATGCCGCCGAGCCCGATGTCGTTGATGCCCTCCATGATGACGACGGTCCTGATGCCGGGCTCGCCGAGCACGTCCTTCTTGAAGCGGTCCACGGCGCTCTCGCCGGTCCCCGGGGTGCCGACGGTGACCATGTTGCCGCTGATCCCCTGGTTGAGGACGGTGCGCGGGTCGTCTTCGGCGACGAAGCGTTCCGCCAAGTCGTCCGGATAGCGATTGCTGGCGTCGATGGTGGAGCCCATCCCGTCGGTGATGGAGTCGCCGAAGGTCACCACGCCCTTGCGCAGGCCCGGGCCCGCGCCCTTGACCTCGACGTTCGCCAGGTAGTACCAGGACGCGGTGGTCTCGGTGAACGCCTTGCCCGCGTCGTCCGCCCGCTGGTCGCCCGCGGCCCGGTAGGCGGTCTGCGAGGCCGCCATGTGGTACGTGGAGGGGCCGGTCGGCTCGTTGAAGTACAGCGTGATGGTCAGCGACTCCAGCGCCTTGACCTTGAGCGGCGCGGCGTCGGTGTACACCTCGCCGCCCGCCGGGATGGTGACGGAGCCCTTCTTGCTGAAGGTCAGCGGCAGGCTGCTGCCCTTGTGCACGGCCGCGCCCTTGTCCGTCCGGCCGACCGTGGCGCCGGTGACGGTCAACGGAGCGGTGCCGTACCGGTTGGAGATCTTCACGCGGGCGCTGCTGCCGCCGGTGCTGACCCGCACCACCTGGCGCACCGACTGCTGCTTGAAGCCCTGCTGCGACCAGTTGGGGAACAGCCCCCGGCCGGGCTGCTGGACGGAGGTCGACCAGGCCCCCTGCCACGCCTTGCCGACGTGCTGCGCGGTGTCGGCGGCGGTCGTGGTCGGCGCGCTGGCGTGGGACAGCGCTACCGGCGACGGCGGCAGCACCAACAGCGCCCCCGCCGCGAACAGCACTGCCAGGGGGCGGGCGCTCGCCCGTAACCGTCGGTGTGCCAGCTCGGCATCGTGGCCCCCTGGTGTGGTGTGCGTCCGGTTGCTCATGGGATCGCTCCTTCGCGTCGTCATGTCGCTCGGGTTCTCTCGTGGCCGTGCTTCTCTCGTTCCTTGCGGCTACGTGCTGTTTCTCGCGTTGCGCGGGCCGTGTGCGCTGAAGGCGCCGGGTGCCACGTGGCGGTTGCGCCGTCTGCCCGTGCTGGTGGTTGCGGCGCGGTGCGCCGGCGTCCCTCGGTTGGCCCCGCCTCGCTGACCACGACGGTCCGTGCTGCCACACCGGCACCAGGGCGCGCTCCCGGCACCGTGGGATGGGGGGACGGCAGGGGTCACTTGCTCCGCTGTCGTCCCGCCTCACTCACGAACGGACTGTCGTCTCGCGGGTGCTCAGGCTCTACGTCACCATCCCGGCCGGGCGGACGTCTATTGGGCCCTCCCCCGGGCCGTTCGGGAATTGGCCATGGTCCGCAGCGGCGGCGCGGCCGGACCCCGCCGCACCCGCATTCGCCTGCGAATATGCCCCGGGCAGCAGACCGGCGGCGTACGGGCCCCAGGCCCGGCGGGCGGACGGGCACGGGGCCGCGCGAGGACGGGCGTGCGGGGGCACGGGGGCACCGGGGCGTGCCTTCGGTGGGCGCGTCCTCGCGCGCGAGCGCGCGCGTGCGCGAGGCGGGGCACTTCCTGCCGGTGGCGGCGTCCGCTACGGGCGCGGCCAGGGGCGGCCGTGGCGGCGTTCGATGTCGGTGTTGAAGCGCCTGAGGTAGGAGGCGAAGGCCGCCACGTCCTCGGCCGACCAGTCGGCCAGGATCTCGTCGAGGGAGGCCACCAGGCCCTCGCGCTCCGCGTCGAGGGTCCGGGCGCCCTCGTCGGTGATGCGGAACTTGCGGGCCATGCCGCCGTCGGGGTCGGGGATGCGCTCCACCAGGCCGGCACGCATCGCCGCCGCGGTCTGCCGGTTGAGCGTGGAGGCGTCGAGCCCGAAGGCGTCGCTCAACTCGCCGATCGACATGGGGCCCTGGATGCGGATGCGGCTGAGCAGGATGTACGCGCTGCGCTCCAGCGCCCCGTCCGCGCGGCGCCCGCGCCGGTGGTGCAGTTGCCCGTACCGGCTGAGCAGCATCTGCTCGTACTCGACGTCGTGCGTGGGCTTGCCCATGGTTCCTGATGCCTCCTGCGTGCCCCCGGGTCCCGCCGGCGCATCGCGCCTGGTGGCGGCCGGTTCATCCTCTCACGCGGGTGACCGGCGCCGGCCGCCGGTGAGGCCGCGCCGCGGGTGGCGCCGGGCGCGCCGCGGGATGCGGGCGAGGCAGCGGCGGCGGCGAGTGCGACGGGTGGGCCCGGCGCGGGAGGACGGCACGGGGGCGCGG